>JBDHRV010000157.1:0-7784 GCA_039807745.1 Burkholderiales bacterium | reverse complement strand
CGGCATGCTGCCGAACGTGTTCCCGGGCGCGGGCGACACGCCGGAGTACAACACGGTGGACGCCGCCTTGTGGTACGTGGAAGCGTGGCGCGGGTACGTCGAGACGATCCGCGATGTGGACTCGCTCGAGCGTGCCTATCCGGTGCTCGCATCGATCGTGGACTGGCACGTGCGCGGCACGCGCTACGGCATCGGCGTCGATCCCGCGGACGGTCTGCTGCGCGCCGGCGAGTCCGGCGTGCAGGTCACCTGGATGGACGCGAAGATCGGCGACTGGGTGGTGACGCCCCGCATCGGCAAGCCGGTCGAGGTCAACGCGCTCTGGTACAACGCGCTCGTTGCGATGGCGCGCTTCGCGGCGCTGCTCGGACGCGATCCCGCCCCGTACCGGGAGCTCGCCGAGCGCGCGCGAGCGAGCTTTGGGCGGTATGTGAATCCCCGCGGCGGACTCTACGATGTCATCGACGGCCCCGATGGTGTCGATGCGACCGTGCGCCCGAACCAGATCTTCGCGGTGAGCCTGCCCGCGAACCCGATCGAGCCCGCGGTCCAGCGCTCTGTGGTAGACATGTGTGCGCGGCTGCTCGCAACCTCTTACGGCTTGCGTTCCCTCGACCCGCGCCACCCCGACTACCGACCGCACTACGGTGGCGGTGTCCGGGAGCGCGACAGCGCCTACCACCAGGGTCCCGTCTGGGCCTGGCTGCTCGGTCATTACGCGCTGGCGTGGCACCGCGTGACGGGCGATGCAGCGGCCGCGCAGGCGCTGCTCGAACCGGTGCGCGATCACCTCGCGGACGCGGCGCTCGGCTCCGTGAGCGAGATCTTCGACGCGGCGCCACCGCACACACCGCGCGGTGCGCCGTGCCAGGCGTGGTCGGTCGCCTGCACCCTGGAAGCCTGGTGGCGGCTCGAGCGCGCGCGGGGAACGGTGCGCGCCGAAGCGCCGCCGGTCCCGATTCAAGAAACTTCTGCACGGGAGACGACATGAAGACTGCATCGACGCTGAATGCCGAACGTAGCCGACTCGAGTCGCAGCGCGCCGGTCGCGAGGACTGGCGGCGGTGGGGGCCGTATCTGGCCGAGCGCGCGTGGGGCACGGTGCGCGAGGACTACAGCCCGCACGGCAATGCCTGGGAGCACTTCGACCACGACCAGGCCCGGTCCCGTGCCTACCGCTGGAACGAAGACGGCATGGGCGGCATCTGCGACGAAGGTCAGCTTCTGTGCTTCGCGCTCGCGCTGTGGAACGGCCGCGATCCGATCCTGAAAGAGCGCGCCTTCGGACTCACCGGCAACCAGGGCAACCACGGCGAGGACGTGAAGGAGTACTACTTCTACCTCGACGCGACGCCGTCGCACGGCTACCTGCGCTATCTCTACAAGTATCCGCAGGCCGAGTATCCCTATGCACGACTCATCGAGGAGAACGCGCGGCGCTCGCGCAGCGATCCGCCATTCACGCTGCTCGACACCGGTGTCTTCGACGAAGGTCGCTATTGGGACGTCGAGGTGCGTTACGCGAAAGCAGGTCCGGAAGTGATTCACATCCGCATCATCGCAACCAACCGCGGTCCCGCCACCGCCACCCTGCACGTGCTGCCGACGCTCTGGTTCCGTAACACATGGTCCTGGGGCGATCCGGCCGACAAGCCCGTGCTCGCCGCGGCGAGCGCACCGAAGGGCGCGCAATGGGCGGTGCAGGCCGAGCATCCGGCGCTCGGCACCCATTTCCTGTACGGCCGTCACGCCGCGACACCGCTCTACACGGAGAACGAGAGCAACGCCGAGCGCCTGTGGGGCGTGCCGAGCGCATCGCCGTTCGTGAAGGACGCGTTTCACCGGCGCGTCGTGCACGGCGAGTCCGGCGCCGTGAACCCCGGTCTTAAGGGCACGAAGTTCGCCGCATGGCACCAACTCACGGCGGAGCCGGGCCATGCGGTGACCATCGGTCTCACCTTGTCCAAGGGTGCGCTCGCCGCGCCGTTCGACAAGCGCGAGGTGATCTTCGCGCGGGCCGAAGCGGAAGCCTCCGTGTTCTACGAAGAGCTGCTGCCCGAAGCCGATCCGCAGGACTACAGCATCCTGCGCCAGGCGCTGGCCGGCATGATCTGGAGCAAGCAGTTCTTCCATTACGACGTCGCGCGCTGGCTCGACGGCGACAGGCTGCCGCCTCCCGACGGACACCGTTACGGCCGCAACCGCAGCTGGCGGCACATGAAGGCGGCGCACGTGATCTCGATGCCAGACACATGGGAGTATCCGTGGTTCGCGGCGTGGGACCTCGCGTACCACTGCGCGGCGCTAGCGCTCGTCGACATCGATTTCGCGAAGGATCAGATCGAGCTCCTGCTCAAGGAGAACTTCCTGCACCCGAACGGGCAGATTCCCGCCTACGAGTGGGCGTTCGGCGACGTCAATCCGCCGGTGCTCGCGATGGCTGCGCTGAAGACGTTCCGCGCCGAGCGCGTGCAGCGCGGCGCGCCCGACATCGGCTTCCTGCAGCGCGTGACCCACAAGCTGCTCATGAACTACACGTGGTGGTTGAACCGCAAGGATGCCGACGGCGCCAACGTGTTCGAAGGCGGATTCCTTGGTCTCGACAACATCTCCGTTTACGACCGCTCGCAGCCGCTGCCGCCGGGATACAGCCTGAAGCAGGCGGACGCCACCGGCTGGATGGCGATGTTCGCGCTCAACATGACGGTGATGTGTCTGGAGCTCGCCGCCGCCGACAGCGACTACGAGGACGTCGCGATCCAGTGCTACACGCAGTTCCTCGGCATCGCCAACACCATCGCCGGCGGCAGCGGCGTGGGCGTCTCGCTGTGGGACGAGAACGACGGGTTCTTCAAGGACGTCGTGGTCGGCCCCGACGGCAGCGCCCAGCGCATCGACGTGTTCTCGTGCGTGGGATTGATTCCGCTCTTCGCCGCCGAGATCGTCGACGAGCGGCTGCTCGCCGCAGCGCCGCGCTTTCGCGCCGTGATGGACGCGCACCGCTACGGGCTCTTCGACGGCGTGTACGTGAGCGAATGTCCGACCAAGACCAACGCGCGCGGCGAGCACCTCCTCGCGCTGGTGGACGCGGACAAGTTGCAGCGCATCCTGCAGCACGTGCTGAGCGAACACGAGTTCCTCTCCGAGTACGGCGTGCGCAGCGTGTCGCGCTGTCACGCCGAGCGGCAGGATCTCGGTCACGTGCACGGCATCGGTCAGGCGCTCATCGAGTACGTGCCCGGCGAGTCCAACAGCGGGCTCTTCGGCGGCAACTCGAACTGGCGCGGCCCGATCTGGATGCCGACCAACTACACGCTGGTGCAGGCCATCGAGAAATTCCACCGCTTCCTCGGCGACGATTTCAAGGTTGCCGCGCCGTGCCTCGGTGGTCGCGCGGTGACGCTGAACGAGATCGCCAAGCTCATCTCCGATCGCCTCGTGAACATCTTCCGCCGCGGACCGGACGGGCGCGTGCCCGCACTGCCGGCGGCGAGCCCGTTCCAGAACGACCCGGCGTGGCGCGACCTGCTGCTCTTCAACGAGTATTTCCACGCCGAGAACGGTCTCGGGCTCGGCGCCATGCACCAGACCGGCTGGACCGGGCTGGTCGCGAACCTCGTGCAGCGGCGCTACCGGGACGATATTCCGGAGTACTGGAAGCAGAAAGTAACGGGAGGGGGGAGGCGGGAGGCGGGAGGCGAAAGGCGGGAGCAAGAGGGGCCCCGAGCAGACAGTCAAGCGGGCCAAGGGGGTGGCCTGGTCGCCGCCTC
Organism: Burkholderiales bacterium; assembly: GCA_039807745.1. Classification (GTDB taxonomy): domain Bacteria; phylum Pseudomonadota; class Gammaproteobacteria; order Burkholderiales; family JAEUMW01; genus JAEUMW01. The sequence goes on along the minus strand of JBDHRV010000157.1, from coordinate 4,014 downwards.
GGCCGCATGACGTGTGTGGCTGCGCAAGGTGTTGTTCCGATAGCCCGCCGGGCCTCCTTTCCGTCAACAGCTACAGCAGGGCTGCCTCCAGTTGCCGCTTCCGTCCCTGCCAATCGGGCATTGCCCGATCCAATAGCTTGTAGAACTCCGCGCTGTGATCGCTGCGCTGCAGGTGGCACAATTCATGGACGACTACATACTCGACGCAGACACGAGGTGCCCGAACCAGATCAGCGTTGAGGGTCATGCTCCCGGTCGGCGACAAACTCCCCCACCGTGACTTCATTGCCCGGACGATCAGGTGTGGCCGTCGATGGCCTTTGAATCGGAGCAGGCATTGATCCAGTACCTCCCCGAAGACTCGCCTGGCGCGATCGAGATACCAGCGATGCAGCATCGTCCGCACGCGATCTGGATCGGCCTTTTCCCGCAGGGTGACGACTAGCTGGCCGCGATTCATCCTGACCGACGCCGATTCGCCCGTGACAACCTTCAAGCGGTACTGCCGGCCCAGGTAGAGGTGTGTTTCGCCACTCACGTACCGGCGCTGCGGCGTGCGCGGACTGTAGCGCTGGAAGTCGGCGATCTGCCGGCTGATCCATGCGCCACGCTTCTTCACCCGTGCAGAGATGATTTCCTCGGCGCAGCCGACCGGCGCCCGCACGATCACGCGCTGATCCGGATGTACCTCGATACTCAAGGTACGGCGGGTCGATACCCACTGAACCTGATAGCGGATCGTCTCCGGTCCGTAGGCAAGCTCGTATGTCATTACTCTCACGCCGGCATCCGGTGTCTCGCCAACTGCATCGAGCGGTTGATGATCTCGTCCATCTCCTCGGTGGCCAGCGCAATGCCGCGTTCGCCGCGAATCACGTCGTAGAGGTAATCGTCCATATCGTTCATCGTCCGGCGCTGGGCGTCCAGGTTCTCCCAGAAGCCGACAACGCGGTTACGTTCGACGATCGCCCAGATGCTGGTCGCCGCGTCGGCGGCGATGGCCTTCGCCTCGGCTGAGTCCGCGACGTGCCGGCCGAAATAGGGCTCCAGGATGCCGAAGCAGGCGATCGCGTGGTCGTTGTCGCGCAGGACAGCCGGCACATCGTCGGTCTTGCGGCTGGCGACGGCATCTCTGATTTCGCGGGCTCGCCTCAGGTACTCCAGATCGGAGATGCGTCGCGCCCGGTAATCGTCGATAGCCTGCTGGATCAGTTTGGAAAATTTCTCGTAGAACGCCGGGTCTTCGTCGAGATGCTCGGTGATGGCACGCTTGGTGGCGTGGGCGATCATGTCCGCCTTGGCGGCGGTCGGCTTGCCCTGGCCCTGCTCCTCCACCACCTGCTGGAAGGCCGCATCGTCGAAGATGTTTACCGGCTCGTTGAGCTTCAGCACCTCGTTGGCCGAGATGTGGGTGTCCAGCAGCTTCTGGATCTTCGGCTCATAGTCCCGGTAGTCAATGGATTCGGCATAGCGCAGCTTTACCGCCGCCTTCAGATTCGTGAAGCGCTTGAGGTCAGCCTTGTAGCCCTTGAGGCGAGTCTCCGGTGTGCCGGTGATAAACGCTTCCGACGACATGGCGATGGCCAGCGTCCTGGCGTAGGCCGACAACTGGTCGTAGAAGTTCTCGCGGATTTTCTCGTCAGCCAGCAGTTGCTCGAAGGCTTCCTCGTCCTGGCGGTTGGCGACGGTCTTGAACACGTCCCACAGCTCGGCGTGCCGCTGCGGCAGTTGGCGCACTTCATCGTAGATGCTCGCCAGCGCACCGGTGAGATCACCCTCGTCGAAGCCCTCCAGGGCGCTGTAAGTCGTCAGCGCCTGATCAAGCTCACCCAGGATGCCGGCGTAGTCGATGACGTAGCCGAACTCCTTCGAGCGTGCGCCTTCGTCGTCATAGATGCGATTGACGCGCGCGATGGCCTGCAGCAGCGTGTGCTCCTTCAGCTTGCGAGCGAGATAGATGACAGTGTTGCGCGGCGCATCGAAGCCGGTCAGCAGCTTGCTGACGACGATGAGGATCTCCGGGTCGTCGCCGTGTTTGAAGGCGTTGGCGATGTGCGTCTCGTAGGCCTCGGCATCGCCGTAGCGTTTCATCATCCGCTGCCAGAAGGCGACGACCTCGTCGCTGGACTCGTCGTCCTCCACATCGTCGAAACCTTCGCGTTCGTCGGGGGCCGAAATGATGACTTCGCTGCTGACGTGGCCGATGTCATCCAGGAACTTCTTGTACTTCAGCGCCGCCGCCTTTGACGCTGCGACCAGTTGTGCCTTGAAACCGGTACCCTGCCAGTTCTCGCGGAAATGCTCGGCTACGTCGAAGGCGCGCATGAAGATGACCTGATCAGCCTTGTTGAGCATTTCCGCCCGGGCATACTTCTTCTTCAGATCGGCCTTCTGCGCCGGCGTCAGACTCTGAGTATGGCGCTCGAACCAGACGTCGATGGCCGCCTGGTTCTGTTCGATCTCCACCATGCGCCCTTCGTAGAGCAGGGGCACGATGGCGCCGTCCGCCACCGCCTGATTGATGGCGTAGGTGTGGATGATGCCGCCGAACCTGGCCACGTCGCTCTTCTCGCGCTTGAGCAGGGGCGTGCCGGTGAAGCCGATGTAGCAGGCATTGGGGAACATCTGCCGCATGCGCGCGGCGAACATGCCGAGCTGGGTGCGCTGGGTCTCGTCCACCAGCACGAAGACTTCTGTCGAGTCGTCCCGGAAGCGGCGCGTCGCCAGCGCCTTGTCGAACTTGTGGATCAGCGTGGTGACGATGTGCGCCTTGTGCTCGGCCACCAGTTCCACCAGATGGCGGCCGGACTCGGCGCGATCCGGTGTCAGGCCGCAAGCGGCGAAAGTGTTGCCGAGCTGCTTATCGAGGTCCACCCGGTCGGTGACCAGCACGATGCGCGGGGTGCGAATGTCCAGCTCCAGCACCAGCGCCTTGGCCAGCATCACCATGGTCAGCGACTTGCCGGAGCCCTGGGTGTGCCAGACGATGCCGCCGGCCCGGCGCCCGGCTTCGTCCCGCCGCTTCACCCGCTCGACGATGCGCTCGACGGCGAAGAATTGCTGGTAGCGGGCGATCTTGCGCCGCCCGCCGTCGAACACCGTGAATTGCAGCGCCATGCGCAGCAGGCGTTGCGGTCGGCACAGCGCGTAGACGGTGCGGTCCTGCTCGGTCAGCGCGCGGCGCACGAGGTATTCGCCTTCCGGTTCGCGCATGCCCGCATTTACTCCCATTGCCTCGGCCAGCAGCTCGTAGAGCCCGGCCTTGGCCTCCTGAGGCAGCGGTCGATCCAGCACCGCGCGCAGGGCCGCAACGTTCTCGTCCTTTTCCGCGTGCTCCTCGCGCCAGACGGCCCAGTACTTGGCCGCCGTGCCAACGGTGGCGTACTTGCACTGGTTCTTGTTGGTGCCGATGACCAGCTGCACATAGGTGAACAACGCCGGGATGTACTCGTCGCGCTGGTTTCGGATCATCTGCGAAACCGCCTGAGCCACTTCGGTCTTGGGCGACTTGCACTCGATCACCGCGAAGGGGATGCCGTTCACGAACAGCACGACGTCCGGCCGCGCCGTCTCGTGACTGCGGGTGCGGTCGACGGAGAACTCGGCGCTGACGTGGTAGACGTTGTTCTCCGGGTGGCGCCAGTCGATGTAGTTGAGTGTGAAGCTGCGCAGGTCGCCCTCCACCGACTGCTCCTGCGCCACACCCAGGGTCAGCAGGTCGTAGACCGCCTCGTTGGTTTTCAGCAGGCCGTCGTACTTCACGTTCTTGAGCCGCTGAATGGCGCTCTGGATGTTCTCCTCGCTGAAGAGGTAGGAACCGCCCTTGTGCTGGATGCGGTTGATGCGCTTGAGGCTCTCCCGCAGCACCTCCTCCAGCAGCACGTTCGACAGCCGCCCGCCGCGCATCGCGAGCGCCTGCTCCGACGTGAGATAGCGGAAGCCGAGATTGACCAGCAGTTGCAGCGCCGGGATCTGCGAGAGGTGTTTCTCGTCGAAGGGGAAGCTGCTCATGCC
>JBDHRV010000156.1:0-8002 GCA_039807745.1 Burkholderiales bacterium | reverse complement strand
ACCTTCGCGATCAGCGCGCCGACGTAGCCCTGGCTGGCGGTATCCGGCGCCTCGACGATGATGAAGAAGTAGCCCTGGTCCTCTTCCGGCACGAAGCTCGAGGGCAGGATGCGGAACATGAGGACGATGCCGGCGAGCATCGCGGCGAATACGAGGAGCGAAACCGGCCAGGCCTGAATCAACCGGGCGACGCCACCGACGTACCCGTTGGTGAGACGCTGGAACCCGTTCTCGAACCAGCGGAAGAAACCCTTCTTCTCGCCGTGGTGGACCTTGATGATGATCGCGGCGAGCGCCGGCGACAGCGTGAGCGCCATCACCCCGGAGATGATCACCGAGATGGCGATGGTGATCGCGAACTGCTGGTAGAGCGTGCCGGTGACGCCGCCGAGGAAGGCGACCGGCAGAAACACCGCGACCAGCACCAGCACGATCGAGATCAGCGCGCCGGCGATCTCGCCCATTGCCCGCTTCGCGGCCTCCAGCGCGCCAAGACCGTGCTTGGTCATGTTCGTCTCGACGTTCTCGACCACCACGATCGCGTCGTCGACCACCAGCCCGATGGCGAGAATCAGCCCGAACATCGTCAGCATGTTGATCGAGAAGCCGAGGAGATGCATGCCGATGAAGGTGCCGACGATCGACACCGGCACGGCGAGGATCGGGATGATGGTCGCGCGCAAGCTTTGCAGGAAGAGATACACCACCAGGATCACCAGCACCACCGCCTCGAAGAAGGTGTGCACCACCTTGTCGATCGAGTTCAGCGTGAAGAGGCTGGTGTCGAGCGTGATCTTGTAGTCGAGCCCGGTCGGGAACTGCTTCTTGAGCTCCTCCAGCCGCGCGCGCACCGCGCGTGCGGTCTGCACCGCGTTCGCGCCCGGCTGCTGGAAGATGCCGATCGTGGTCGCGGTCTTGCCGTTCAGGCGGCTCGCGATCGAATAGTCGCGCTTGGCGAGCTCGACCCGGCCGATGTCGTGCACGCGCACGATCGCGGTGCCCTCCTTCGCCGCGCGGACGATGATGTTCTCGAACTCCTCCGGCTTGGTCAGCAGTCCCTGCGCGGTCACCACGTACGTCTGCTGCACTCCTTGCGGGCTCGGCTCCGCGCCGATCTGGCCGATGCCGAAAGTCTGGTTCTGGCTCTGGATCGCGTTCGTCACCTCCTGCACCGAGATCCCGAGCTGCGCCATGCGGTCCGGCTGCAGCCACACCCGCATCGCGATGTCGGGCAGGCCGAACACCGTGGCCCGGTTGGCGCCCGGTACGCGCTTCAGCTCCTCCAGCACGTAGAGGTTGGCGTAGTTGTCGATGTAGGTGGCGTTGTAGCGCTCGTCGGGAGAGAAGATCGAGAGCACCATCATGATGCTGGAGGACTTCTTCTCGACCGTGACGCCCTGCTGGGACACCACCTGCGGGATGAGCGGCAGCGCCTGGCTCACCCGGTTCTGCACGTTCACCTGGTTGATGTCCGGATCGCTGCCCGGCTTGAAGACCACGCTGATCGTGACGTTGCCGCTGGAGGAGCTGACCGAGTTGAAGTAGAGCAGGTTGTCGATGCCGTTGATCTGCGTCTCGATCGGGGCGGCGACGGTGTTGGCGATCACCTCGGCGGTCGCGCCCGGGTAGCGCGCCTCCACCGAGACCTGCGGCGGCGCGAGCTCCGGATACTGCTCGATCGGCGAGACCCACATCGCCACCGCGCCGCCGAGGAAGATCAGGATCGAGATGACCGCCGAGAGGACCGGCCGGTCGATGAAGAAATGGGTGAACATGTGGCGCGCCCCGTTCTATTTGTTCACCGCGCCTGCTTTTGCGGCGGACTCGCCTGCATCGCCGCCGTCCACTGCGCCCGGCTCGACGACCTTCACCGGCTGGCCGGGCACGACCTTGAGGACGCCGTCGACCACGACGCGGTCGCCGGCGGCGAGACCGCTGGTGATCACGATCTCCTTCTCGCCGAAGTAATCGCCGACGACCACCGGCCGCACCTCCACGGTCCCGTCCTGCTTGACGACGTAGACCAGGTGGCCGTTCGAGCCCTGCTGCACCGCGAGCTGCGGCACGACGATCGCATTCGGCCGCAAGGCGCCCTTCGAGTAAGCCGTCACGAACATCCCCGGTTGCAGGTCCCGCTTCGGATTGGGCAGCACCGCGCGCACCAGGAAGGAGCCGGTGTCCTGGCTGAAGGACGGGTCGGCGAAGTTGATCTTGCCCTTGTAGGGATAGGGGGTACCGTCGGAGAGCACGATCTCGACCTCGTAGTCGCGGTTCTTCGGCTCGATCAAGAGCTTCTTCCTCGTCTCGTCGCGCCATTTCGCGGCGAGGTTCTGCGACACGCTGAAGTTCACCCATATGGGATCGATCGCCGCGACGTAGGTGAGGTACGCGCTGTCCGCCGTCGAGTTGATGAACGTCCCCTGGCGCTGGAGCGACCGGCTCGCGAGTCCGGTCACCGGGGAGCGGATCGTGGTGTAGCCGAGGTTGAGCTCCGCCTCCTTCACCTTCGCCTGCGCGGCGAACACCGCCGCTTTCGACGAATCGAATTCCCCTTGTGCGCGGTCGAGATCCGTTTGCGAGACTGCGTTCTGATCCGCGAGCGGCTTGACCCGGCGCAAGGTCGCGTCGGCGGTCTTGAACCGCGCCTGCTGCGACTGCAACTCGCCGCGGGCGGCATCGAGCTGCGCCTGGAGCGGCTTCGGGTCGAGCTGGAAGAGCACCTGCCCCTCCTTCACGACCTCGCCCTCCTGGTATGCGATCTTGTCGAGGTAACCCGAGACGCGCGCGACGATGTTGACCTGGCGTGAACTCTCGGTCTGCGCCACGAACTCCGGCGTGTAGGGGATGTCCCGCGGCTGCACCGTTACGATGGTGACCTCGGGCACCGGCCGCGGCGACGGCGGCGCCTCCCTCGAGCAGCCGGCGGCGAACGCGGCGCTCAAAGCGGCGCCGTAGATGGAGCAGCGTGCGAAGGCACTCAGTGACATGGCGAACGCTCAGAGTCGGGTATCAGTCGCCCGCCCGCTTGTCGTGCGGGGCGGAAGGGGCCGGCGTGCCACCGCCAGGGGTCGGTTTCACGGGCGGCGCAGCGGGAGGCTTCGTGCCGCTCGAAGGGGTCGCTGGCTTGCGCCCGACCTTCTCCGTGAGCGATTCGATCAGCCAGTAGAACATCGGGATGAAGAAGACGGCGATCACCGTCGCCACCAGCATGCCGCCGATGACGCCGGTGCCGATGGAATGCCGGCTGTTCGCCGCGGCGCCGGTGGCGATGGCGAGCGGCACGCAGCCCAGGATGAAAGCGAACGAGGTCATCACGATCGGACGCAGCCGCTCGCGTGCCGCGGTGAGCGCCGCATCGAACGGAGACTTGCCGGCATCGCGGTTCAGCACCGCGAACTCGAAGATCAGGATCGCGTTTTTGGCGGCAAGGGCGATCAGCATGGTGAGTCCGATCTGGAAGTAGATGTTGTTCTCCTGACCGCGCAGCCAGATCGCCATGATCGCGCCGAAGATCGCGAACGGCACCGCCAGCAGCACGCCAGCGGGCAGCGTCCATTTCTCGTACTGCGCGGCAAGGATGAGGAACACCATGATGAGGCCGAAGATGAAGACGACGAACGAGGTGCCGCCGGATTTCTTCTCTTCGAAGGACAGTCCGCTCCAGGCGTAACCGTAGCCCGCCGGCAGCACTTCGGCGGCCACCGCTTCCATGGTCGCGATACCCTCACCCGAGCTGAAGCCCGGTGCGACATCGGCGGTGATCTTGATCGCGGGAAAGTTGTTGAAGCGGGTGACGATGTCCGGGCCGGTGATGTAACGGGTGGTCACCAGCGCCTTGAGCGGGACCATGTTGCCTGCTTCGCTGCGGACGTAGAGATTGTCGAGATCGTCCGGCTTGAGCCGGAACTCCGGCTCGGCCTGCAGGATGACCTGCCACAGACGGCTGAACTTGTTGAACTGACTCACGTACAGCGATCCGAACAGGATCTGCACGGTGTTGTACACGTCCTGCACCGGCACGCCGAGGGTTTCCGCCTTGGCGCGATCGACGTCGACCAGCATCTGCTGCGAATTGGCGTTGAAGGTGGCGGTGATACGGGTGAGCTCCGGCCGCTGGCGCAGCTTGGCGAGGTACTGCTGGAAGACGTCCTGGAACTGCTGGATCGAGGTGTCGCCCTGCGCCTGCAGCCAGAACTCCATGCCGCCGGTGGTGCCGAGACCGGGAATCGACGGCGGGTTGATCGGCAGCACGAGCGCCTCCTTGATCGAGGAGAACGCCTTCGATGCGGCCGCGATGACGGCCGGTGCCTGCAGCGCGGGATCCTTGCGCTCCGGAAAATCCTTCAGGCCGACGAAGAACACGCCGCCATTGTTCTTGGTCTGCGAATCGAGAATGCTGTAGCCGCTGACCACCACCGTGGCGTCGGCGGCGGGATTGCCGGCGAAGAACTCCGTTACCTTCTTGCCGACTTCCGCCGTGCGCGCGAGGCTTGCGGCATCGGGCAGGACGATGGCGCCGAGCAGGTAGCCCTGGTCCTCCGGCGGCAGAAACGACGTCGGGATCTTCTTGAACAGGCCGAAGGTGAGAACCAGCATTCCCGCGAACAGCAGCAGCGCAACCACCACGCGCTTGATGACGAGTGCGACCCCGCCCACGTAGCGATCGGTCATGCGTGTAAAGCGGCGCTCGAACCAGGCGAAGAAGCCGCGCTTGGGCCCCTCTCCCGGATGGAGCAGCAGCGCTGCCAGGGCGGGCGACAGGGTCAGCGCGACGACGCCCGAAATGACCACGGAGATGGCGATGGTGATGGCGAACTGCTTGTAGAGCTGCCCGGTGATGCCGCCCAGGAACGCGACCGGGACGAACACCGCGCACAGCACGAGCACGATGGCGATCACCGGGCCACCGACCTCGTCCATGGCGCGCTTCGCGGCCGCGACGGGATCGAGCCCGTGCTCGTTCATGTTGCGCTCGACGTTCTCGATGACGACGATCGCGTCGTCGACCACGATGCCGATGGCGAGCACCATGCCGAAGAGCGTGAGCATGTTGATCGAGAAGCCGAGCGCGAGCATGCCGATGAACGTGCCGACGATGGACACCGGCACGGCGAGCACCGGGATGAGCGTGACGCGCAGACTGTGCAGGAACAGGAACACGACCAGCACGACCAGCATCAGCGCCTCGAAGAAGGTCTGCACCACTTCCCGGATCGAGGCGCGCGTGAAGTTCGTCGTGTCCATCGCGATGGCGTAGTCGATGCCTTCGGGGAAGGTCTTCTTGAGCTCGGCCAGTGTTGCCCGCACCGCCTTCGACACTTCGAGCGCGTTGGCCCCCGGCTGCTGGTAGACCGCCATGATCGAGGCCGTCTTGCCGTTGAACGTGCGTGAGGTGGAGTAGTCCTTCAGGCCGTACTGCGCGCGCCCCACGTCCTTCAACCGCACCAGGGCGGCGCCGCCGCTCTCGGCACGCAGGATGATGTCGTCGAACTGTGAGGGCTCGGTCAGCCGGCCCTGCGTGGTCAGCGCGAACGATTCCTCGACCGGCCTGCCCGTGGGCGGCTGGCCGATGCGTCCCACCGCGAACTGCTGGTTCTGGTTCGCGACCGCCTGCTGGACGTCGGTCGCGGTGATCCCGAGGCTCGCCATGCGATCGGGCTTCAACCAGATGCGCATGGCGTAGTCGGGCGTGCCGAAAATGCTCGACTGGTTGGCGCCGGGCACGCGCTTGACCGCGTCGAGCACGTAGAGATTCGCGTAGTTCGCGACGTAGGCCTCGCTGAAGCGGTCGTCCGGCGAATAGACCGCGATGATCATCATGAACGAAGACGAGCGCTTCTGCACCGACACGCCCTGCGCCTGCACCGCCGCGGGCAGTTGCGGCAGCGCCAGGTTGACGCGGTTCTGCACGTCCACCTGCGCGAGCGACGGCACCGTGCCGATCTCGAAGAAGATCGTGAGGTTCATGCTGCCGTTCGACGACGTCGTCGAGTACATGTACAGCATGTTGTCGGCGCCGTTGACCTGCTGCTCGATGGGCGCGGCGACGTTGTTCGCGACCACTTCCGCGCTGGCGCCGGGATAGGTGGCGGAGACCGTGATGGTGGGCGGCGTGATGTCCGGGTACTGCGCGATCGGCAGGTTCACCATCGCTACCGCGCCTGCGATCGTGATGATGATGGAAATCACCGCCGCGAAGATCGGGCGATCGATGCAGAAATGCGAAATCCTCATCGGCGCATCGCAGCGCTAGTTCGGCGGCGTTGCCGCGGCGGGAAGCGCCGCATGCACTTCGACCCGCCGCGCCCGCTGGTTGTCGGGCCCGCCGATGATGTCGGCCGGGGCCTTGAGATTCAACTGGCGCTCGTCCACCCCTTGCTCGCGCAGCGCATCGTGAACCGCCCTGGCGCGCGCCTGCGCGAGTTCGAGGTTGGTCGCGCGACTGCCTGTCTTGTCCACGAAGCCGGTGATGTGAACGCGGGACTGCGGACTCTGTTTCAGATGGGTCGCCAGCTTCGTGACCTCTGCGCGCGCCTGCGTCGTCAGGGTCGCGCGGTCGGGGTCGAAGAAGACGTAGGCGGGCAGGGGGGCGGTGGCCGGAGCGCTCGGATCGAGCGACGAGGCGGCTCCGGGTTGAGCCGCGCCAGCGCCGGCAGCAGGCGCGGCGGCAGGCGCCGGTGCACCGGAGCCGCGCTCGGAGCCGGGAATCGCCGGAGCCGCCAAGGCCGGCCCGCCGCCTTCGGATGGCGTTGCGGCCGGAGCATGGGCAGCCGAGACACTGACCGCGGCGCCGTTGGACATGCGGATCGCACCGTCGACGACCACCCGCTCGCCGGGCTGCAGCCCCTGGAAGATGAACCAGTTATTGCCCAGCCAGTCGCCGACCTCGACGATGCGCTGCTCGACCTTGTCGTCCTTGCCGATCACCCAGACGAAGTGGCTCTTGGCGCCCTGTTGCACCGCGCGCTGCGGCACCAGCACGGCGTTCGGCCGCAGCGCGCCGAGCACGCGCACGCGCACGAACTGTCCTGGGCGCAGGATCGCAGCCTGATTCGCCAGCACGGCGCGCACGAGGAACGTGCCCGTCTCCTGGCTGAACGAAGGATCCGCGAAGCTCACGCGGCCGCGGTTGGGAAAGACGCTGCCGTCTGCCAGCACCACCTCGACCTCGTACGCGCGATTGGGCGGCACCTTGAGCAGGCCGCGCGAAACCTCCTCGCGCAGACGCAGCAGCTCGTTCTCCGAGACGCTGTAATTCACCCAGATCGGGTCGACCTGGGAAACGGTCGTGAGCAGGTTGTTCGACGCGCTGATGTAGGCGCCGTCCTGCACCTTGGCGAAGGACGAAAGACCGGTCAGCGGCGAGCTGATGGTGGTGTAGCCGAGGTTGAGCTCCGCCGTACGCACGTTGCCCTTGGCGGCGAGCACCTGCGCTTCGGCCGCCTGATAGGTGCCCACGGCGTCGTCGAGATCCCTCTTCGAGACCGCGTTCTGCTCGGCGAGCGGGCGGATACGCGTGAGGTTCGCCTTCGCCGTGTCGAGTTGCGCCTGCCGCTGCGCGAGCTCGCCTTTCGCTTGCTGGAGCGCCGCTTCGAACGGCTTGCGATCCATCAGGAACATCGGCTGCCCGGTGCGCACCGGGTCGCCCTCGATGTAGACGCGCTTCTCGAGAAAGCCGTCCACGCGGGCGCGGATCTCCACTTCGCGCGAGCTCTGCGTTTGACCGACGAACTCGAACGGCACCGGCGTGTCGCGCGGTTCGATCGTCACCGCGGTGACCTCGATCGGCGGACGCGCGACCGGCTTCGGTTCTTCCTTGCCGCAGCCGGGCGCGCAGAGTGTGACGACGGCCAGAGCGATGGCAAGGGTGAACGGGATTTCCGGAGAGGAGCGCGGCGAGGGAATGCGGGCGGAGCGGAAGGAATTCACGAAGCCCTCGAGATAGGCCAGGGTGGCGGTTCGCTGCGGCGCCCGGATGGGCCATCCGGCCGAATTATATTAG
>JBDHRV010000155.1:0-8005 GCA_039807745.1 Burkholderiales bacterium | reverse complement strand
TTGGCGAGCACCGTGCTCCCTTGGCGTGGCGAGTCAAAGCTATCAAGTGCTTACGGCGTCACCGTGCGCTGTGTGAAAGCGCCTGAAGGTACGCCGGTGGCGTGGCATAGCGGTTGCAAAATCGCAATGAGCAAGGTCCACTGGAAGACGAGCGCACACCATGTCGGAAGCCTGCTTCTACAACGAGATGTTTTGGCCGGATGGCAGTGTCCGGCCACACTATCTACCCTTCGCGAATTGGCTGGCCGGCACCGAGGCCGACCACATCGCGCAGAAGCGCGCCGAGGCGGACGTGATGTTCCACCGCGTCGGTATCACGTTCGCCGTATACGGCGAGGAGAGCGGGACCGAGCGACTGATCCCGTTCGACATCGTGCCCCGCATCATCCCGGCGCAGGAATGGCAGATGCTGGAGCAGGGCCTGCGGCAGCGGGTCAGAACGCTCAACGCCTTCCTGCACGACGTCTATCACGATCAGGAGATCATCAAGGCCGGCATCGTGCCGTCCGACAAGGTGCTCGGCAATTCCGAGTATCGCCCCGAGATGTGCGGGGTCACGGTCCCGAACGGGATCTACTGCCACGTGGCGGGCGTGGACATCGTGCGCGCCGGCCAGGGCGAGTACTACGTGCTCGAGGACAACCTGCGCGTGCCCTCGGGCGTGTCGTACATGCTCGAGGACCGCAAGATGATGATGCGGCTGTTTCCCGAACTGTTCTCGAAGCAGTCGGTGGCGCCGGTCGACCACTATCCCTATCTGCTGCTCGAAAGCCTGCGCAGCGTGGCTCCGGCAGGCATCTCCGATCCGACCGTGGTGCTGCTCACGCCGGGGATCTTCAACAGCGCCTACTTCGAGCACACCTTCCTGGCGCAGCAGATGGGCGTGGAACTCGTCGAGGGACAGGACCTCTTCGTGCGCGACGACACGGTGTACATGCGCACGACCAGGGGTCCGCGCCGCGTCGACGTGATCTATCGCCGCATCGACGACGATTTCATCGATCCGCAGGCGTTTCGCAAGGACAGCATGCTCGGTGTGCCGGGTCTTTTCGCGGCCTACCGCGCGGGCAAGGTGACGCTCGCGAACGCGATCGGAACCGGCATCGCCGATGACAAATCGGTTTATCCCTACGTCCCCGAGATGGTCCGCTTCTACCTGGGCGAGACTCCGATCCTGAACAACGTGCACACCTACCTGCTGGCGAGGCGCGAGGATCGCGACTTCGTCCTCGCCCATCTCGAAGAGCTCGTGGTGAAGGAAGTGCACGGCTCGGGCGGCTACGGCATGCTCATCGGTCCGACAGCCAGCGCCGCGCAGCGCGAGGAATTCCGGCAGCGCATCATCGCCGCACCCGAGAAGTACATCGCGCAGCCGACGTTGTCGCTCTCGGCGTGTCCGACCTTCGTCGACTCCGGGGTCGCGCCGCGGCACATCGACCTTAGGCCCTTCATCCTGTCCGGTCGCGACATCACGCTCGTCCCCGGCGGGCTCACACGCGTGGCGCTGCGCGAGGGCTCGCTGGTCGTGAACTCGTCCCAGGGCGGCGGCACCAAGGACACCTGGGTGCTGGAGTCCTGACATGCTGTCGCGAACCGCCAACGATCTCTACTGGATGTCGCGCTACATGGAGCGCGCGGAGAACACCGCACGCATGCTCGACATCACCTACCGCATGTCGCTGCTGCCCTACCGGGTCGTCGAGGAAGGGCGGGAGCAGTGGGCGGAGCCGTGGGCGATCCCGCTCATCATCACGGGTCTGGTCAGCGACTATTACGAGCGGTATTCGCAGATCTCGGCCGACAACGTGCTCTTCTTCCTCGTGCTGGACGCCCAGAACCCGTCGTCGATCTACTCCTGCCTGCAGGCGGCGCGGGAGGCGGCGCGCTCGCAGCGCGGCGCGATCACGCCCGAGATGTGGGAAAGCCTCAACCACACGTGGCTCGAGGTGCGTCCGATGGACTTCGAGGCGGTCTCGACCCGCGGCGTGCAGGAGTTTTTCGAGTGGGTGAAGATGCGCTCGCATCTCCTGCGCGGCATCACTTTCGGCACCATGCTGCGCGACGAGGCTTATCTCTTCATCCGGCTCGGCACCTACATGGAGCGCGCCGACAACACCGCCCGGCTGCTCGACGTGAAGTATCACACGCTGCTGCCAAGCGCGAGCGATGTCGGCGGCGCCGTCGACTACTACCAGTGGAGCGCGTTGTTGCGCTCCCTCTCGGGCTTCCAGGCCTACCGCAAGATCTATCGCGATGCCATCACCCCGATGCGGGTGGCAGAGCTGCTCATCCTGCGCGATGACATGCCGCGGTCGCTGCACGCCTGCATGAACGACGTCTACGAGATCCTGAAGCAGGTCGGCGACGCACGCTCCACGGAACCCGAACGGCTGGCCGGCGAACTCCATGCACAGCTCCACTACGGCCGCATCGAGCAGGTCGTGAGCTACGGCCTGCACGAGTACCTGACCGACTTCCTGGGCAAGATCGGCACCCTGGGCAACGAGATCAACCGGCAGTTCCTGACGCCGGTGTACGCTTGATCCGGCCGCCGCACGGCCTTGCGTCGGGCGCGGCGCTGCCTTGCCGACCCTCGATGATTCACATATTCTTCAGGCCTTCCACGAGCCTGTCACGGAAACGGCATGACCTACGGTGTGGCCATGATGCTGGACGCGGGGATGATCTTCGCGTCGGATTCCCGCACCAATGCGGGTGTCGACCACGTGGCGTCGTTTCGCAAGATGCGCCTCTTCGTGTCGGAAGGCAGCCGCGTCATCGTGGTTCTCTCCTCGGGCAACCTGTCCATCACTCAGGGGGCCTTGAACCTGCTGGAGGCAGGCAAGACCACCGAGAGCGGCCACACGATCTGGAACATCGATTCCATGTTCCAGGCCGCGCAACTGCTCGGAGATGCCCTGCGCGAGGTGCGCGAGCGCGATGCCGGCTATCTCGTGCAGGCGAACGTCGAATCCTTCGCATCGTTCCTGATCGGCGGCCAGATCCACGACGAGCGTCAGCGCCTCTTCCACATCTACTCGGAAGGGAACTTCATCGAAGCCATGCCCGAGACCCCGTACTTCCAGATCGGCGAGATCAAGTACGGCAAGCCGATCATCGACCGCGTGGTCACGAGCCGCACCAGCCTCATGGATGCGGCCAAGTGCGTGCTGGTGTCCTTCGACTCCACCATGCGGTCGAACGTTTCGGTCGGCCTGCCCATCGATCTGCTCGTCTACGAGAACGACAGCCTGGTGGTGGGCCTGCAGCGGCGCGTCGTGGAGGGCGATCCCTACTTCTCCCGCATCCACAAGATGTGGGGCGAGGGCGTGCGGCGCGTCTTCTCGGAACTGCCGAACCCGCACTGGGACGATTGAGGGCACCGGCCGCCAGGCGGCGCGCGTGCCTGGGGACTTCCGCCCGGTTGCGGACGGCGTATCGGTGCTGCACGGCCGCAGCGTTCAATCGAGCATCATGACCATTCGCGTAGCCTTACATCACAACACCCGCTACCGCTACGACCGCCCGGTCGCGGTCTCGCCGCACGAGATCCGGCTGCGCCCGGCGGCGCATTGCCGCACCCCGATCCACAGCTATTCGCTCACGGTCAAGCCCGAGAAGCAGTTCATCAACTGGCAGCAGGACGCCTACGGCAACTATGTGGCGCGGCTGGTGTTCCCGGAGAAGACGCGAGAGCTCGATATCACCGTCGATCTCGTCGCGGACATGACGGTGATCAACCCGTTCGATTTCTTCGTGGAGGAGTACGCGGAGAAATACCCGTTCGCGTATCCAGTCCAGCTCGCCAAGGAACTGACCCCGTTTCTCGAGCGCGATCCGCCCGGACCGCTGCTCGCCGCGTGGCTGGCCGACTTCCGCGCGCACGGGCTCAAGTCCGGCATGAACACGAACGATTTTCTGGTGGCGCTGAACCAGAAGGTCTCCCGCGACATCAGCTACCTCATCCGCATGGAGCCGGGGGTGCAGACGCCGGAGGAAACCCTCGCCCGCGGCGCCGGCTCCTGCCGCGACAGCGCGTGGATGCTGTGCCAGATCCTGCGCGACTTCGGGCTCGCGTCCCGCTTCGCGTCAGGCTACCTCGTCCAGCTCACGGCCGACGTGAAGGCACTCGACGGCCCGTCGGGCCCGGATGCCGACTTTACCGACCTGCACGCCTGGACCGAGGCCTACCTGCCTGGCGCCGGGTGGATCGGGCTCGACCCTACTTCGGGGTTGCTCGCCGGCGAGGGCCATATCCCCCTCGCATGCACGGCCCTCCCGTCGAGCGCCGCGCCGGTGGTCGGCTATACCGACGTGTGCGAATGCGATTTCCGGTTCGAGATGAAGGTCACCCGCATCCACGAGGATCCGCGGGTGACGAAGCCGTTCCAGGAAGAACAGTGGCAGGCGATCGAGGCACTCGGTCACAGGGTCGACGCGGATCTCACCGAGGGGGATGTCCGGCTCACGCTGGGCGGCGAACCTACGTTCGTCTCGATCGACGACATGGATGGTCCCGAGTGGAACATCGATGCCCACGGCGAGAAGAAGCGCGAGCTCGCGGGCGTGCTGCAGGGCCGTCTCAAAGACAGGTTCGCACCGGGGGGACTGCTGCATTTCGGTCAGGGCAAGTGGTATCCCGGCGAGCCGCTGCCGCGCTGGGCGCTCGGCATCTACTGGCGCCGCGATGGGGTGCCGCTGTGGCGCGATGAGGGGCTGGTCGCCACTCAGGAGAAGGGCACCTGCGATACCGAGGATGCGCGCCGCTTCGTCGAGGCCCTGGCGCAGCGACTCGGCCTGTCCGAGCGGTATGCCATGCCCGCCTTCGAGGACGTCTGGCAGGCGGTGAAGGGCGAACAGAATCTGCCGGAGAACGTCGATCCCCTGGAGCACGATCTGAAGGACGAGGCCAAGCGCTCGCGGCTTGCGCAGCTACTCGACCGGGGCCTCGGCCAAGTAGTGGGCTACGTGCTGCCGGTCAAACCGGAGGACCGGGGGCGGCTGCCGAAGGGTCGGGAAAAGCCGGCGGAAAGCCGCTGGCGGTCCAGCCGCTGGCCCTTGAAGCGCGAGCATGTCTACCTGATCGCGGGTGATTCCCCGATGGGCTTGCGGCTGCCGCTCGCATCGCTGCCGTGGGTGGCGCCCGACGACGCGGAAATGGAGTACCCGGTAGATCCGTTCGCCGAGCGCGAGGCGCTGGGCGATCCCCACGCAGAGACATCTGGTGCGGCCATGAACCCGGGCAAGGCAGAGCAGCTCGCCACGCGCCCGAAACCAAAGGAAGTCATCCACACCGCACTCTGTGTCGAGGTCCGTGGCGGCCACCTGAACGTCTTCATGCCGCCGCTCACCCACCTCGAAGACTACGTGAACCTCGTTGCGGCAATCGAAAGCACGGCGGCGAACCTGAAGCTGCCCCTGCGCCTCGAGGGCTACACCCCACCGCACGACCCGCGCATCCGCGCCATCAACGTGACACCCGACCCGGGGGTGATCGAGGTCAACATCCACCCCGCCGGCAGCTGGGACGAGATCGTGGCCAACGTCACGACCTTGTACGAGGAAGCGCGCCTGTCGCGGCTGGGCACCGAGAAGTTCATGCTGGACGGCCGCCACACCGGCACCGGCGGCGGCAACCACGTGACCCTGGGCGGCCCGTCGCCCGCCGACAGTCCGCTCCTGCGCCGGCCGGACCTCCTGAAGAGCCTGATCACGTACTGGCAGAACCATCCTGCGCTGTCGTATCTCTTCTCCGGCACCTTCGTCGGACCGACCAGCCAGGCGCCGCGCGTCGACGAAGCCCGCGACGACGCGCTCTACGAGCTCGAGATCGCGTTCCAGCAGATCGACGAGAAGCTCACGCCGGGCAAGCCCAGCAACCAACCGTGGCTGGTGGACCGGCTGCTGCGCAATCTGCTGGTCGACCTGACCGGCAATACCCACCGCGCCGAGTTTTCCATCGACAAGCTGTACTCGCCCGATGGCCCGACCGGGCGTCTCGGGATACTCGAATTCCGCGCCTTCGAGATGCCGCCGCATCCGCGCATGAGCCTGCTGCAGATCCTGCTGCTGCGCGCACTGGTCGCGCGCTTCTGGCGCCAGCCTTACCCGGGCCGGCTCGTGAACTGGGGTACGCAGCTGCACGACCGTTTCATGCTGCAGCACTTCGTCGAGCACGACATGCGCGACGTGGTGCGCGACCTGCGCGCTGCGGGCTACCCGTTCGAACCGGAGTGGTTCGCACCGTTCGTGGAGTTCCGCTTTCCGCGCTACGGCACCGTGGTCTACGAAGGCGTGAAGCTCGAGCTCAGGCAGGCGATCGAACCGTGGAACGTCCTCGGCGAGGAAGTTTCACAGGCCGGCACCGCGCGTTACGTCGACTCCTCGCTGGAACGCCTGCAGGTCAAGGTGAACGGCATGACCGACTCGCGCCACGTCGTCACTTGCAACGGGCGGCCGATCCCTCTCCATCCCACCGGCACTCACGGCGAGTATGTGGCGGGCGTGCGCTACCGCGCGTGGGCGCCGCCGTCCGCCTTGCATCCGACGATTCCCGTGCACTCGCCACTCGTGTTCGACATCGTCGACACCTGGAGCAGCCGCGCGATCGGCGGCTGCACCTACCACGTCGTGCACCCCGGCGGGCGCAGCTACGAGACCTTCCCGGTCAATGCCAACGAGGCGGAAGCGCGTCGCGTCGCACGCTTCTGGAACCACGGTCATACCCCCGGACCGATGAAGGTGCGCGACGAGCCGCTCAACCGGCTGTTCCCGTTCACACTCGATCTGCGCCGCAAGCCCGTCCCCTGATCGTCAGCGCGACGGATCGCGCCAGTAGCGCCGCTCCGCCTCGCGCCAGCGCGTCACCGTCATCCGACCGCCCGCGAAGTCGACGAGCAGGGCGCCGTCGCGGTCGCTGCGCAGCAGCTCGACGTTGCGGGCGCGATAACGCGCGACGATCTCTGCTTTCGGGTGACCGAAGCGGTTGCGATAGCCCGCCGTGAACGCGACTGCCTGCGGTTTCACCGCATCGAGCAGCGCGTCGCTGGAGGAAGTACGGCTGCCGTGGTGCGGGGCGATCAGCAAGGTCGTCCGCGCGCGCTCGCCGGCGCGTGCAACGAGCCCTGCTTCGGTACGACTTTCGATGTCGCCGGGAAGCAGCACGCTGCCCGATGCCGTGCTCACCTTCAGCACGCAACTCGAATCGTTGTCGCGGCCTGCGCGCGGAGTCTCGTCCGGTGGGGGACCCAGAACCTCGAAGCGCACCCCGTCCCATTCCCAGTGCTGGCCGTCGAAACAGGGCTGGAAGGCGACGGTTTGCGCACGCAGCGGGTGAGCGTTCGGCAAGGACGAGGCGATCCAGCCCACGGGCAGCGCCTGCAGCACGGACGCGGCGCCACCGATGTGATCGATGTCATCGTGGGAGAGCACCAGAGCGTCGAGCCCGCTGACACCGGCCGCACGCAGAAACGGCACGACGATGCGATTGCCCGCATCGGCGTCACCACTGTAGTCCGGGCCGGCGTCGTAGAGCAGTGCGTGGCCGCGCGTCTGCGCGACCACTGCGAGACCCTGCCCCACGTCGAGCACCGTGAGACGCAGCGCACCGTGTTCGATGGGTTGCGGACGCGCCGCGAAAAGCGGCACGAAGAGCGCGAGGCCAACCCAGCGCGCCGGAAACCCCCGCGGCAGCAGGAGCCAGACCACGCCCGCCAAGGCCAGCACCACGGCCCAGGCCGGCGGGGCGTGGCTTTCCCAGACGGCCACTCCGCTCGCGCTCAGTGCAGTAAGAAACCGCATGCAAAGATCCAGTACGAACTCGGCAACCGGCAGCAGGAAACCGAGCGGCGGAACGCAGCCCGCGAGCGTGAGCGGCACGACCACGAGGCTCACCACGGGAATGGCGATGGCATTGGCCAGCGGGGAAGCGATCGACACCTGCTGAAAGAGCGCGAGCAGCAGCGGCACGAGCCCCAGCGTCACCGCCCATTGCACGCGCCCCCAC
>JBDHRV010000012.1:0-41233 GCA_039807745.1 Burkholderiales bacterium | reverse complement strand
GCAACAAGTCAGGGGTATCCTTACGGCGATCCCGACCCGGGTTAGCACCGCGGGTCCGCCATTCAGCCGGTGAGCAGGCTCGCTGCGCCCGGCGACCAGTAAGGAGACAGCACCATGCCCCAGCGCCCCGTCAGCAAGGTCATCGAGCAGCAAGAAATCATCGCAGTGACCCCTGCCACCTCCATCATCGAGGCGGTGCGATTGATGAAAGAGCGACACATCGGCGCCCTGATGGTGGTCGAGTCCGACCGCCTCGTCGGCATTCTGAGCGAGCGCGACGTGGTGTTTCGCGTGGTCGCGGAAGAACGCGACGCGACGAGCACGCGGGTCGCCGACGTGATGACGGCCAATCCCGAAACGATCCGGCCGGAGAAGCCGTTTGGCCACGCGCTGCACATCATGTGCGAAGGCGGCTTCCGTCACGTACCGGTGGTCGATGCGCAAGGTCGGGCGGTGGGCATGGTTTCCGCCCGCGACGCGCTCGACCTGGAAGAGCGGGAGTTCGAAGAAGCGCTGAAGCAGCGCGAGCACATTCGCGTCATTCTGTAAGCCGCGCTCGAGGCGCCAGCGCAGCTTCCAGCAAGGTGCGCAGCGCACGCGGTTCGGCCGGCTTGGGCACGAGTGCCAATGCTCCAGCCGCTTTCACTTCCGCCTCGGTGAGACCATCTGAATAGCCGGTGTAGAGGATGACGGGCAGATCAGGGCTCGCGGCCTTGAGCTCGCGCGCAAGTTCGAGTCCGGTGATCCGCGGCATGGTCTGGTCGGTGATCACCGCGTCGAAACGGCGCGGTTCGCGCGCGCAAAGGTCACGCGCTTGCGCCCCATTCGCCGCGACCGTCACGCGCAGCCCCCAGCTCTCCAGCAGGTCGCGCATGAATTCGGCCACCATCGCTTCGTCGTCCACCACCAGCACCTGACCGCGCAGCAACGGCACACGCCCCGCGCGCGACACCGCGCCCGCGGCATCCGCGCCGGCTTCCGCCGTGCCGCGTTCCAGGGCCGGAAACAGCACGCGAAACACCGCGCCGCACCCGGTCTCGCTCTCGACCAGCACGTGGCCGCCGTGCTCGTGGACGATGCCGTGCACGGTGGAAAGCCCCATGCCGCTGCCCTTTCCCACCTCCTTGGTGGTGAAGAACGGCTCGAACATCCGTTCCATCACGGCAGGGGTAATTCCCGGCCCGTCGTCCGCCACGCCAAGCTCGACGAAATCGCCCTGCACCCGCTGCCGGCAGCTCGCGCACATCCCGCCGGCGGCCGCCACGCCTCGCACCGCCACGCGCACCGTGCCGCTGCCTGCCGTCGCGTCGCGCGCGTTGATGCACAGATTGAGCAGCACCTGCTCCGCCTGCACGGGGTCGAGCATCGCGGGCGGCGCATCGGCGTCCAGTTCGGTGACGAGATCGAGTGTTGCCGGCAGTGACGACCGTAGCAGATTCGTCGACTCCCCGACCACGCGTGACAGGCTCGTCGGCTGGCGCTCGCTCCTGCGACCGCGGCTGAAGGTGAGTATCTGCTGGATGAGATCGCGCGCCCGCTGGCACGAGAGGTTCGCCTGGCGCAGGTACTTCGCGAGCTTGTCGTCGCCCGCGGCCGCATCGCGCTCGTCCGCCAGCGCGATGTAGCCCATGATGCTGGTGAGGATGTTGTTGAAATCGTGCGCGATGCCGCCCGCAAGATGGCCTATCGCTTCCATCTTCTGCGCCTGGCGCAGCTGCGCCTCGCGCTCGCGCAGCGCCGCTTCCGCCCGGCCGCGCTCGATCTCCGCAGCCGCGCGTACGGCGAAGATCTTGAGCATCGACTCGGTGAGCTCGGCGCCGGCGAGTGGCGAGCGTGACATGACGACGACGTTCCCCAGGGGCGCGCCGGCGGCGTCATTGAGCGGATAACCCGCATAGCTCTCCATGCCGAGCCCCGCCGCCATGGAATCGGCCGGGAACCGACTGCGCACCTGCGCGGAATAGTAGCGAAACTCCCGACCGACAACATCGGCGCAGGGCGTGGTCGCCAACGGATACTCCAGGTTGGGGACGATCTGCCCGTCAAGGAAAAGCGCGACCGTACGCATCAGGTTTCCCGAGGCGTCCGCGAAGACCGAGATCGACGCCACGTCCGTCTTGAGGATGGTGGCGAGAGAACGGACCAACTGGTCGAAGATGTCGGGGCCCTCCGCCCCCGACACGGCAAGCGCCGCCTCGCGCAGGATCTGTTCGTTCCACAGGTGCGACACGTCGCGGGCACGCGTCACGAAGAACTCGTTGCCGTCGAGCCGCATGACTTCGAGGTGAACGAGCGCGGCGACGAGCTCGCCGCCGCAGCGGCGAAACTGCCACTGAAACCACTGCGGCAGGCCCGCGTGCGCGCTTTCCACGCGCCGCCGCACACCTTCCGTGGACGGTGTGCCGTCCGGCTGCAGCGGCGGCGAGAAGTCGAACGGCGAGCGTCCGGTCAGCGCCTCGGACTCGACGCCGAGGAGGCGGCATGCCGCCGCGTTGGAGATCTCGACGCCCCCCGCACGCACGAACACCGCCGCGTCCTCGCTGTCGAGGAGAACCTGCAAAGCCGGGTGGTGGAACGGAAGCTCGGTCACTGGCAAGCGCCGTCGCGGTCACGACCCCGTCAAGTGTAGAGCGATTGCGGTAAACGTGCGCGGGAGTTACCCGACAGTTACCTGCGGCAACAATCCGGTTACAAAGCAGCCTGCGGCACGAACATGTAGCCCGCACCGCGCACGGTGCGGATCGCGCGTGGCTGCTCCGGGTCGTCCTCGATCTTCTTTCGCAGCCGCGCGATGCGGATGTCGATGGAGCGGTCGAAGGGCTCCCACTCGCGGTTGCGGGTGAGCGTGAGCAGGCGGTCGCGCGAGAGCACCTGGTGCGGGTGTTCGGCGAACGCGCGCAGCAAATCGAACTCCATCGCCGTGAGCGGCACCTCGGCACCGTCCCGGCCGACCAGGCAGTGGGATTGCAGATCGAGCTGGCAGCGGCCCATCGCGATGCGCTTGGGCTCACTGTGCGCGGGCGTGGCTTCCCCCGTCGCGCCGCGCTGCACGCGCCGCATCACGCTCTTCAGGCGCGCCCGCAGCTCGCGTGGATCGAACGGTTTCGCGATGTAGTCGTCCGCCCCCATCTCGAGACCGACGATGCGATCCACGAGCTCGCCGGCGCCGGTCACCATGATGACGCCAAGGTCGTAGCGCTCGCGCAGGTAGCGCGCGAGCGTGAGGCCATCCTCGCCCGGCAGCGCCAGATCGAGCAGCACGACTTCGGGCACTGCCCGTTCGAGCTCGGCGCGCATGGCAACCCCGCCATCGGCCTGCGCCACCGTGTAGCCATGCGTCGCGAGGTACTCGGCGAGCATCTCGCGCACGTCGGCATCGTCGTCGACGATCAGGATTCTACCGCTGGTCACGTCGCCCTCCGTTGCCGGTGAATTATAGACCGGCACCAAGGCGACGAGTCCGGTTACACACCGATACAAAGTGTTTCGCGGCCGAAATGGGCCCGTTACCGCTGGCGCGTAGAGTCCGCTCCACGACGGGGCATGCAGCGCACCGTCACCTTCGACCCAAACGCTGATGGAGGCAAACCATGCAAACCACCCAATACTCGGTCGACACTACCCGCTACGCCCGCTGCGTCGAGGTCTCCAAGCGCATCCGCTGGGAGATCGAGCGCGACGTGATCCGCGGCCGCAGCTTCGACTTCTCGAAGAAGTTCCTCCCCGACGGACTGTCGAAAGTCGACCGTCTTTCGTTCCTCTCGCAGGGCGAGCAGCGTTTCCTGTCCCAGATCCAGGGCCGCACCTACGCCAACATGTTCGGCCTCGTGGAGCGCTTCATCGGCGCCAAGATCCTGGAGGTCAGCCGCGATCACTGGCTCGGCGATCAGACCGCGCTGGAGGCGCTGGTGCGCTTCGGCGACGAGGAGCTCAAGCACCAGGAGCTCTTCCGCCGCATCGAGCGCCTGGCGGGCGCGGGCATGCCCGAAGGCTACGCCTTCCTGCCGCAGCCGAACGATGTCGCAGCGGTGGTGCTCGGCAAGTCGACCTGGGCGGTGCTCGCCCTCACCTGCCTGATCGAGCTCTTCACCCAGACCCACTACCGCTCGAGCATCGAGCCCGACGAGCACGTCTCCGAGCTGTGGAAGGACGTCTTTCTCTATCACTGGCGTGAAGAGTCGCAGCACGCGATCCTCGACGAGCTCGAGTGGCAGCGGGAGAACGCAAAGCTCACGTCCGAAGCGCGCGATGCGGCGGTGGACGACCTCATCGGGTTGGTCGGCGCGGTGGACGGACTGCTGCAGTTGCAGGCCGCATCGGATGTCGATTACTTCGTGCGCGCCGCCGGGCGCTTCTTCACCGGCGACGAGGTGCGGCAGGCGCGCGCGGCGGTGCTCGGCGCCTATCGCTGGCAGTACATCCTTTCGGGGGTCGAGGAGCCGCGCTTCACCGAGATCCTCGCCGGCATGATCGACGACGCACAGGGCCGGCGGATCGGCGCAGCGCTCGCGCCGATCGTGTCGTCCCGAGAAGGAACCTGACGCACCGGACCCAATCCAAAAAAGCAGGGAGCCGATCCTTCGCTCGAACCGGGGGCCCGCCGGCAAGCTTGCCCGGCGGCGCGCCTCGACGTTCGAGGCATGACCCAAGGAGGCGAGCATGAATCAGCTATGGAAGGACGAAATCGGCGAGTTCAAAGCGCACTTTCGCGGAGAGGTGCTCTTTCCCGGCGACTCGGGATACGACGACACCCGCCAGATCTGGAATGCCATGATCGACCGCCGGCCCGCGGTGATCGCCCGCTGCAGGTCGGCCGACGATATCGCTCAGGCGGTCGCGTTTGCACGCAAGCACGACGTGCTCGCCTCGATCCGTGGCGGCGGCCACAACATCGCTGGCAATGCCGTCTGCGATGACGGTCTCATGATCGACCTGGCGTTGATGAAGAACGTCCGGGTGGATGCGAAAGCGCGGCGGGCCTTCGTCGAGCCCGGCTGCCTCCTCGGCGAGGTCGACGCGGCCGTGCAGGCGCACGGCCTCGCCACACCGCTGGGCATCAACTCGACCACGGGCGTGGCGGGTCTCACCCTCGGCGGCGGCTTCGGCTGGCTCAGCCGGAAGTACGGCATGACCATCGACAACCTCCTTTCCGCGGATGTCGTCACGGCGGATGGCCGCCAAGTGCACGCCAGCGAAACGGAGAACGCCGACCTCTTCTGGGCGTTGCGGGGTGGCGGTGGCAATTTCGGTGTCGTCACGCGCTTCGAGTTCCAGCTCCATCCCGTCGGACCAGAAGTGCTGAGCGGGCTCATCGTCTTCCCGTTCGAGGAGGCGAAGTCTGTGCTCACGCAATTCGCTCGCTTCACGGAGACTATGCCGGACGAGCTCAACGTGTGGATGGTGACCCGGAAGGCGCCGCCTCTGCCCTTCTTGCCGGAGAAGGTACACGGAAAGGAGATGGTCGCGCTCGCCCTGTTCTATGCGGGTGACCCCGCACAGGGCGAGAAGTTGATCGAACCACTGCGCAAGTTCGGTACGCCCCATGGCGAGCACATCGGCGTGCAGCCTTACACCGCCTGGCAGCAGGCGTTCGATCCGCTGCTGACGAAAGGCGCCCGCAACTACTGGAAGTCGCACAACTTCTCGAGCCTGAGCGACGGTGCGCTCGACGCCATCATCGAATACGCCGGCAAGCTACCGTCGCCGGAGTGCGAGATTTTCATCGGCACGATCGGGGGCCAGACCGCCCGCGTAGCGCCCGGGGCGATGGCCTACTCGAACCGGGACGCCAACTACGTGATGAACGTGCACTGCCGATGGGAGTCGCCCGCCGAGGACGAGCGCTGCATCGCGTGGGCGCGCGAATTCTTCGCGAAATCGCAGCCGTTCGCGAGCAGCGGCGCGTACATCAACTTCCTCACCCAGGACGAAGGCGATCGCGTTGCGTTTGCTTACGGTGCAACGTACGATCGGCTGGTCGCGCTCAAGAAGACGTACGACCCGAAGAACCTCTTCCGGATGAACCAGAACATCAAGCCCACGTGAGGCGGATCGCCTGCCCGAACTGCGGCGGTGGATTGACTCCCGGACCGGGAGCCGTGGACACACCGCCGGGGCGCGGATGACACAGGCCACCCATGCCGCGAGCATCGCGAAGACGACGCTGCTGACGGCGGTCGCGATGCTCGCGTTCGCCGCCAACTCCATCCTCTGCCGTCTCGCGCTGCAGAACCCGACCATCGACGCGGCGAGCTTCGGCAGCGTGCGCCTCGCCTCCGGCGCGCTGGCGCTCGCGATCATCGTGCGGGTCCTGGGTGGTGACAGTAGGCCGGCACGGCCCGACTGGTGGGCAGCGGCGATGCTGTTCCTGTACGTCGCCTGCTTTTCGTTCGCTTATCTCTACCTCAGCGCGGGCACCGGGGCGCTGATCCTCTTCGGCGCCGTGCAACTCACCATGTTCATCGTGGGGCTGGCGCGCGGCGAGCGCTTCCGTGCGCTCGCCTGGGCGGGTTTCGCGATGGCTCTTGCCGGTCTCGCGTACCTGCTCGCGCCCGGCGTGACCGCGCCGCCCCCGGTCGGCGGTGCGCTCATGGCGATGGCAGGGGTCGCATGGGGCGTCTATTCGCTGCGGGGTCGGGGCGTCGAGAATCCCCTGCGCGCAACCGCGGCCAACTTCGCCCGGGCAGTGCCCTTCGCGCTGGCCGTGAGCGCCATCTTCCTGAATGAGTTCCGCATATCGCCGGCCGGTGTCGCGCTCGCGATCGCCTCCGGCGCGATCACTTCCGGCGTCGGCTACGTCGTCTGGTACGCGGCGCTGCGGGGGCTGACAGCGATGAGCGCCGCGACGGTGCAGCTCTCGGTGCCCGTGATCGCTTCGATCGGCGGCGCGCTGCTGCTGGCCGAGGCAATCACCCTGCGACTCGCCGTCGCCTCCGTCGCCACGCTGGGGGGGATCGCGTTGGTGCTGGTCCAGAAGCGGGTGCGGCGCGGATAGCTCCCATGGTCTACGGTAGAATCCACACCGCTCGCACTCCGGAGTCTCTCATGCTTCATTTGGTCCTCGTCGTCACCCTGACCCTTGCTCCCGTCCTGCCTGCACTGGCCGAGCCCTTCTGGGGCGCGAAGGCATCGCAGTCCGCCGACACCGATCCGTCCGCGCTCAAGCCCGGGCAATTCGTTTGGAATGGTGGGGCCGTCCCGTCGGGGCCGATCGTCGTGGTGGTCAGCCTGCCCGAGCAGCGGGCAGACGTCTACCGCAACGGCGTTCGCATCGGCGCCGCGACGGTGAGCACGGGCAAGCCGGGCCACGTAACGCCGACGGGCATCTTCACGGTGCTGCAGAAGGACAAGGACCATCACTCGAAGAAGTACGACAACGCTGCCATGCCCTACACGGAGCGGCTGACGTGGGACGGCGTGGCACTGCATGCCGGTGGACTGCCCGGCTATCCGTCGTCGCACGGCTGCGTGCACCTGCCCTCCGAGTTCGCGCGCCGGCTCTTCGAGATCTCGCCGATGGGCATGACGGTGGTGATCGCCAACGCGCAGAAGTCGCCGGCGGACGTGGTACACCCGGCAGCGCTCTCGCCGGTCGATCCCAAGACCGGCCAGGCATTCGAGGTGCCCCGCTTGAGCGCCGACGAGCCGTTCCGCTGGCAGCCTGACAAGTCGCCGACGGGGCCGCTCTCGATCGTGATGAGCAGTGCGGATCAGCGTGTGCTCGTCTATCGCAACGGCGTCGAGATCGGGCGCGCGAAGATCGCGGTAAATCAGCCGGACGTACCGCTCGGCACGCACGCCTTCATCATGCAGGAGGGCCAGGGCGCGGGGTCGAGCCCCATCGCGCCGGGTGCGCCCGCGCACCGCTGGATCGCGGTCGGACTGCCGGGTTACGCCGGCGAAGACAAGCACCTCCTCGATCCCTCGCAGGCCAACCGGGTGCGCATGCCGCCGGCGTTCGCGAGCGCCGTCTACGACGCGCTCACGCCCGGCACGACGCTGCTTGTGACCGACGCCCCGGTGCTGGAAGAGAAGACCACCGGGGTCGCGCTGAACGTGATGAATGCGGATGCGCCGCGCCTCGACTGAACGGAGCCGATCGATGATCGACAGGTCCCTGCGTACCGGCGCCGCCATGGTCCTTGCGGCGTGGCTGCCCTCCGCTCACCCCCAGAGCAGCGACGTGCTGCGGCAGCTCGACGCGCTCGATCGCAAGTGCGAGGCAGCGCGGGACGCGGCGCTGCCCGCCATCCGCCAGCAGAAGATCGAGGCCTGCGTCGGTCAGGCGCCCTCGGCGCGCGCCAGGCCGCCTTCACGCGAGGTCTGCGAACGGTACTGGAGCGACTACGGAGTGATGCAGAGACAGCGGGCGGCGCTTGATCTGCCCGAATGCCGGAAGGCGTTCGAGGCCCGGCAGCAATACCGCTCGCGCTAGAGTGCCGCACACCGTCGCCTGGAGAGCATTCCGGCCATGTACAACATCCAGGCCGATGCGCTAAGCTCCGAAGGACGATTTTCGGGAACCGGCTCTTCGAGCATTACGCCGAGCTGGCTGCCCGATCCTGGCCCGACTCAGTCGTGCAGCAATCGTCTTGTAGCAATCTTCTAATCGAATGGAGCTTTCCTTATGCGAATCGCAGTCCTGGCCGCAACGGCAATGCTGACCGTGTCGGCTCATGCGGCCCCGCCGGACTATTACAAGGCCCACACCACCGCGGAGCTCGTGGCAGTTTGCAGTGCGCCCACTACGCAGGCCGACTACGCCACCGCCATCGCGTTCTGTCATGGCGTGCTTGCCGGTGCGTACGGCTTCTACGTGAGCGCGACGCCCGTCGCCGACCGATACATCTGCGCCCCGGAACCGGCGCCGACGCGGTCCCAGGTGGCGAGCGGATTCGTCGCCTGGACGAAGAAGAACCCCCAACACATGAAGGACGGCGCCATCGATACGCTGTTTCGGTACGCCGCCGAAGCCTTTCCCTGCAAGAAGCGTTGAAGCGCGTCAACAGTCTTTAGGAGCACAGCATGAACAGGAAAACAATGGTCGCATCGAGCCTGGCCTTGGCGATCGCTCTCGGCGGCTGCGCCGGCATGAGCGACACCCAGCAGCGCGTGGGTACAGGTGCCGTCGTCGGCGGTCTCGCGGTCGGGGCGTTGACCGGCGAATGGGGCTGGGCCGCGGCAGGTGCCGCCGCCGGTGCGGCCGGCGGGTACCTCGTCGACCAGCATCAGCGGAATCAGCAGGCACAACAGCAACGTGCCTTCGACCAGGGCGTGCAGACGGGCCGGGCGCAGGCGCAACAGCAGCAGCGCTGACCGCAGCGTCACTGCGCCGCGATCGCTCGACGATCGCGGCGGTCGAACCGCGTCGTCAGCGGCGCCGTCTCGATCCGTCGACACTCAACGCGCCTGGGCCGAAGGCGACGACGTAGAGCAGCCCGCCCATCAGCGCGAGATTCTTCAGGAAGTTGATCATCTGGGTCTGCGCCTGTTCGGGCGGCAGCGCCCAGAAGTCGTGGAAGATCAGGGTAGTCGGGATGCAGAACAGGAAAATCGCGAGCGCCGCCCAGCGCGCCTTCCAGCCCAGCATCAGCGCGAGTCCGCCGCCGAGCTCGATCAGGATGGCACCGGGCAGAAGCACCTGCGGCCAGGGCATTCCCTTCGCAGCCATGTAGCTCGCCGCACCCGCAAAACCCGCGATCTTGCCCCAGCCCGAGAAAACGAAGATCAGCGCGAGCAGGAAGCGACCTATGACTGGCAGATAGCGTTGTCCGAATTCACACGCGCTCAATCTCGCCTCCTCAGTTGTTCACGATCATGAGCGCGCCGACCACGAGCAGCGCTGCGCCGGCGAGCCGCGCCAGGTTGACCGGATGATCCGGAAACCCCAGCCACCCGAAGTGGTCGACGACGAGCGACATCGCCATCTGCCCCGCCAGTATCAACGCGAGCAACAGCGTCGCGCCGATCCTGGGCCCCAGATGCAGCGAGCCGACGACGTAGGCCGCGCCGATCAGGCCGCCGAGCCAGGCCCATGCAGGCACCTGCGCGAGGGCCGTCGCACTCGGTAGCTTCGCGCGCGCAACGAGCGCGTAGACCGCGATCAGAGCGATGCCGACGAGAAAGTTGGGCAACGCCGCCAGCATCGGATCGCGGAATGTCGCGCGCAGGTTCATGTTCATCGCGACCTGAATCGGCAGCAGCGCGCCCACCGCCATCGCGAGCAACATCGACGCGGCCTGGTTCATAGCGTCCACCGGTCTGCGACTCAATGGTTCCGGCGCGGCGCCGTCGGCAGCGCCGCCTGCGACTGGCAGGGCCCGACGACGACCTTGCCGTTGTTCTCGAGGAAGGCGCGCTCGCGGTCGAGATAAAGCATGTAGGAACCGTCGCTGTACTTTTCCTCGGCGGCGCTGGCGGCGCGCGCAAGCACCACCGTCCTGCCTTCGACCGCCACTGTCGCCGTGCGTCCATCGGGCGCGCGCGCGACCTGCATGACCTTGCCATCGCCGCAGTCGTAGGCGACCCGGGTCGGATAGACCGTGCGCTCGACATCACCGACGCATCCCGCGCACAGCAGGATGAGTCCCGCAAGCGTCCCGCTTTGCACTGCCTTGCGAGTTTCGCGACCTTCGTCGCAAGCACTTCTCGATGGCTGCATCCTTGCTCCTTCGAGGACCACCGTCTGCCTTCAGTCGAACCGGTAGACGTCCATGGCGAACGCCCCGTAAGTGTAGCTCGCGTGGAGCCTTTCGCCGCGTCCGTTGCTGCCCGCCCCGGCGGCGACGAAAAGCGGCAGCAGATGCTCCTCGGTCGGATGATTGCGCGCGGCCTCGGGCGCGAGCTGCCGGTAGGCGATGAGATCATCGCGGCGCCCTTCGGTCACCGCCGCGGCGAGCCACTCGCTGAATGCCTTTGCGTAGCCCTGCGGCGCCGCGTCCAGCGGCTGCCCACCGAACTCGCGCAGGTTGTGGGTGATCGACCCGGAGGCGAGGATCAGCACGCCGTCCTCCCGCAGCGGCCGCAGCGCCTCGCCGAGCGTCCAGTGCCAGGCCGGGCCGCGCGCGCTCTGGATCGACATCTGGGTCACCGGAATGCCGGCGTCCGGGTAGGCGAGCAGCAGAGGCACCCAGGCACCGTGATCGAGGCCGCGGTCGGCAGAAACGTCCGGCGTGAGCCCGGCGCGATCGAGCAGCACGGCGACCCGCTTTGCCAACGCCGGCGCACCCGGCGCCGCATAGCGCAGGCGGTAGAGCTCCGGTGGAAACCCGTGGAAGTCATGGATCGTTCGCGGGTGTTCGGCTGCACTCACGGTGGGGACTGTCGTCTCCCAATGTGCCGAGACTGCGAGGATGGCGCCCGGGGCAGGCAGCGATCGGCCCAACCCGCGCAGGAAGTCACGCGCCGCCACCGGCTCGAAGGCGAGCGTCGGGGCGCCGTGGGAGACAAAGATTGCGGGCATGGCAGTCATGCTTGTGCCTCGGTCCGTCGCGTCAACTCAGCTTCTCCAGGGCGAGGCCGGCTGTCGTCCACGCGTCGATGCCGCCTGCCAGCGGACGCACATGCGTGAAGCCGCGCTCCCGCAGCAGACCCGCGACCTTCACCGCCCCTGCGTCGTTCGGGCAGGCGCAGTACGCGACGATCTCGTGATCGCGCGAGATGCCCGCCACCACCTGATCGATGTGCTCCTGATCGAAGGGCCGCGCCCCAGGGATACGCAGGCCGTGGAGTTCGCGGTGCGTCTTCGAGCGAACGTCGAGAATCACGAGGTCCTCGCCCCGGGTCATCATGGCGTAGAGTTCGTCCACCGCGATGCGCGCCGCTTTGAGGGACTTGAGGAAGCGGTGGCGCTCCCGCCACTTCCAGCCGACATAGGCAGCGACCAGCACCGTCAGAATGACCAGGGCAATCGACCCGAGGTCCGCCATGCGAGCGAACAGCCAGTCGATCTGGCCGTGGAAGACCAGGCCCGCGAGCAGACCCAGCCCCGCCCACAGCGCCGCACCCGCGCCGTTGAAGATGAGAAACGTGCCGGGGCTCAGGCCGAGCGCTCCCGCCACCGGTGGTGCGACAGTGGAAAGACCGGGCAGGAACTTCGCGAGCACCAGCGTGCCCGGACCGCGCCGCTCGAACGTGCTCTCCGTCTGCTGGACGCAGGAATCCGGCGAGAGCGAGACGCGGCAGAGCGTCTTCAGCACGCGATGGCCGTAACGGCGTCCGGCCGCGTACCAGGCCAGATCGCCGAGGGTGGACGCGATCATGGCCAGGACGAGCGCATAGACGCCGTAGAGCGGATCGTGCATCGCCGCCGCGCCCGCGAGCAGCAGCACCGGCACCGCCGGGATCGGCGCGCCGATCTGCTCCAGCAGCACGATCCCGAAGACCGCGGCGAGGCCGTACTGTTCGAAGAAGGCGGTGACGCTTTCCATCCGGGTCAGCGGACTCCTCAGTCCTTGAACGCCTCCACGTTGATGAGCAGCTTGACGTCGTCACCCAGCGCGGGCAGCGCGAACTTCATGCCGAAATCCGAGCGCTTGACGGTCGTGTTGGCATCCGCGCCGCACGCGTCCTTCTTCGCGATCGGGTTCGGGCCGCACTTGAACGAAGTGATGGTGAGCGTGACGGGCTTGGTGACGCCCCGTATCGTGAGCTCACCCTCCGCCGCGACCGGGACATCACCGTTGAACTTCAGGTTGCTCGACTTGAACGTCATGGTCGGATGTTGCGCCACATCGAAGAAATCCTCCCCGCGCAGATGCTCATCGAGCTTCGGTACGCCGCTGCTGACGGACGACGTGTCGATCGAGACCTGCACCGTGCCACTCTTCGCTGCGCGGTCGAGCGTGATCTTGCCCGACGTCGTGTTGAAGCGCCCGCGCTGCGTCGAGAACCCGAGATGATTGACCTCGTACGCGGGCAACGTGTGCCGCGGGTCGATCGTGTAGTTCTCCGGCGCCGCGAACACGGGTGCGGCAAACAGGGCGGAGAGCGAAAGGAGGGCGAGCTTCTGTTTCATCGTGGTTCCTCTTGTTGATGGAGATTGGGTGATAACGAGCAGGCGCGCGCGTGGCGCGTCGATGCTATTTTGCAGAAGCGGATGCGGCCGCACCGGTAACCAGGATCCTGAAACGTACCTGAACCTCGTCCGCGACCGTTTCGGTGTCGGACCACTGCGCCTCGCCGATTCCGAACTGCAGCCGCAGCAGCGGAAACGCGCCTTCCATGAGGGTGCCGCCGGCATCCGGCTTGAGCGTGACCGGAAACTTGAGGTCGCGGCTGCGGCCCTTGATGCCCAGCGTGCCGGTGACTTCGTACCGGTTCCCGCCGAGCGGCTTGATGGCCGTGGAGGTGAATTTCGCCTTCGGGAAGCTCTCGACGTTGAACCAGAGCTTGCGCTTCACCTCGGTGTCGCCGTCGGTGCTGCCGGTGTCGATACCGGCGAGATCGACCTCGATCTCCGCCTGGCTCGTCTCCGGGCTCGCCGGGTTGAACGCGACGTTGGCCGTGAACTTCGGGAAGCTGCCTTCGACCGGCACGTTCATCTGCCGGAACGTGAAGCCGATGTAACTCTTCTTGTAGTCGACCGTTCCGGCATGCGCGGGAGCGCTCGCGAGGAGCACGGCGGCGAGCAGCGGGGCGATTCGTGCGAATATCATTGGTTTCATCTCCTGGGGCTCAGGCGCGGGACCATGCGCGCCAGCACGTCGTCGCGATCGACATAGTGATGCTTGATGGCGGCGGCCACGTGCACGATCACGAGCGCGAGCAGCGCCTTGTTGAGCGCGAAATGCACGAGCTTCATGAGTTCGAACAACTCCTTGTCCTTCGTCACGAGATCGGGCAGCTGGATCACGCCGAAATAGACGACGGGAAATCCGCCGGCCGAGCTCATCACCCAGCCCGAGATCGGCACTGCCAGCATCAACACGTAGAGCGCCGCGTGGCCAATCCCGGCTGCATGCCGCTGCCATTCCGGCGTCGCCGCGGGCGGTGCGGGTGGGCGGTGCTTGAGGCGCCACGCAAGGCGCACGGCGACGAGAAGGAAGATGGTGACGCCGATCCACTTGTGCCAGGAGTAGACCTTCAGCTTCCAGGGGGACAGATCGAGGTCGACCATGTATCTGCCGACGACGAAGCTCCCCAGGATCAGCAGCGCCACGAGCCAGTGCAGGGCGATGGCAACGCCCGTATAGCGATGCACCCGAGTGGGAGGCATGTCGCGGGATCGGCGGGTGTCGAGCGCGTGTTCGTTCACGATGCGTCTGCCTCAGGCCATCGACCGCACGCAGCCGCCGTCCACTCGAACTGCCGCGCCGTTGGTGGCGGATGCGAGCGGACTGCAGAGGTAGGCAACCGTGGTCGCGACTTCGTCCGGCTGGATGAACCGCTTGAGCAGCGACGAGGGCCGCGCCGAGCGGAAGAACTCCTGCTCCACCTGCGCCAAAGTCATGTTGCTCTCCTTCGCCAGTTGCTCGACGAGCGTCGCGACACCTTCGGATGCGGTCGGGCCGGGCAGCACCGCGTTCACGGTCACGCCAGTCCCCGCGGTCGTTTCGGCGAGTCCGCGCGATATCGCGAGTTGCGCCGTCTTCGTCATGCCGTAATGGATCATCTCGTCCGGAATGTTGATCGCCGACTCGCTGGAGATGAAGATGATGCGACCCCAGTTGCGGCTCTTCATGCGCGGGAGATAGTGACGGGACAACCGCACACCGCTCATCACGTTGACTTCGAAGAAGCGCAGCCAGTCGGCGTCGGGAATGTCCTCGAACGCCTTCGGCTCGAAGATGCCGACGTTGTTCACGAGAATGTCGACGTCGGGTTGCGCGGCGATGAGCTCTGCCGTGCCGGCCGCAGTTCCCAGATCGGCCACGGCGCCGGTCACGTCCGCATCACTGCCAAGGTCGGCCCTGATGCGGGATACGGCTGCTTCCACGCGCCCGGACGTGCGCCCGTTCACGATCACGCGGGCGCGTTCCCGCGCAAGCGCCCGGGCGATCGCGAAACCGATGCCGAGCGTCGATCCGGTGACGAGCGCGGTCTTGCCTTCGAGTTGCAGGTCCATCGACACACTTCTCCTGGCTGTTGCGGCGCAGGTTACCTTGCCGCGAGCTTCGCGGCGATCGCCGCGACGTGCTTGCCCTGGAAGCGCGCGATCGCGAGTTCGTTCTCGCTCGGCTGACGCGAGCCATCCGGCCCCGCGAGCGTCGACGCGCCGTAGGGCGTGCCGCCGGTGACTTCGTTCATCACCATCAGCCGCGGTTCGGAATACGGGACGCCCACGATCACCATCCCCTGGTGCAGCAGGGTCGTGTGGAAGCTCGTGATGGTCGTCTCCTGTCCTCCGTGCTGCGTCGCCGTGCTGGTGAACACGCTGCCGACCTTGCCGATCAATGATCCCTTCATCCACAGGCCACCGGTCTGGTCGAGGAAGTTGCGCATCTGCGCGCACATGTTGCCGAAGCGCGTGGGCGTCCCGAAGATGATGGCATCGGCATCCGCGAGTTGCTCCGGCCGTGCTATCGGTACCTGGGCGAAAGAAGCCCGCGCCGTTTTCGCCCCGCTCTTCTCGAGCACCTCGTCGGGCACGAGTTCCGGCACCTGATACAGCGAAACCTCGGCACCGTTCACCTCGCGCGCGCCCTCGGCGACCGCCTCGGCGAGTCGGTGGACATGACCGTACATGCTGTAGAACACAACCTGAATCTTCGTCGCCATCCTGTGTCTCCTTTGATTGAACCACTGTCCCAACCGTCACGGAAGGTCGAAAAACAGCACTTGTGACTCCTGCAGCGCGGAGAGATTCAACGTCGTCTCCTCCGCGATGCGCGCTCCATCGCCGGCCTCGAGCGGGGTGCCGTTGACTACCACCGCACCGCTCGCAACGTGCACGTAAGCGCGCCGCCCCGCCTTGATGTCGTACGCCACTGCTGCGTCGACCGCGA
Organism: Burkholderiales bacterium; assembly: GCA_039807745.1. Classification (GTDB taxonomy): domain Bacteria; phylum Pseudomonadota; class Gammaproteobacteria; order Burkholderiales; family JAEUMW01; genus JAEUMW01. Next base: position 25,289 of record JBDHRV010000012.1, on the reverse strand, counting down.
GGTCGGCTGCGTAGACGCGCGCGTCCTGGTGGATCGTGACCGAGCCCTCACCGCCATCGGGCGATGCGATGAGCTTCAGTTTCCCGCGCCTGTCTTCGGCCGCGAAGTGCTTCTGTTCGTAGCCCGGAGGCACACCGCGCGCGCTGGGCTCGATCCAGATCTGGAGAAAGTGCACGGGATCGCGCTCCGACGCATTGAACTCGCTGTGCATGACACCGCTGCCCGCGCTCATCCGCTGCACGTCCCCGGGACGGATCACCGAGCCGTTGCCGAGGTTGTCGCGGTGCTGCAACCCGCCGTCCAGCACATAGGTGATGATCTCCATGTCGCGGTGACCGTGCGTGCCGAAGCCGCGGCCCGGCTCGACGCGATCTTCGTTGATCACCCGCAACGGGCCGAAGCCCATGTGCGCCGGATCGTAATAGTCGGCGAAGGAAAACGTGTGATAGGTGTCCAGCCAGCCATGGTTGGCATGGCCTCGCTCGCACGATTTGCGGATCTGCATCATCTGCTGTTCTCCTCGTTCGCACTCGTCGAATCTCTCGACGTTGCGTTGGACGGCATGATGCGGCCTGCAGTCGGGGAAACCTAGCGGAATGTTTTGAGCGAGTCCTTCGGAAAATCTGAAGGAGAAATGCGACGGCGGGATCTAGCGCTGCTGCGGCCGGATCAGCGTGCTCTTGCCGAAGAGGCTTTCGATCAGGTCGACGGCGAGCTCGGCGGTCTGATTCTGGCGGTCGAACGCGGGGTTGAGCTCCATGATGTCGAGCGACGCGAGGCATCCCGTGTCCGCGATCATCTCCATGCAAAGCTGTGCCTCGCGATAGGTCGGTCCGCCGCGCACCGGTGTACCGACGCCGTGCGCGATTTCCGGATCGAGGAAGTCCACGTCGAGACTCACGTGCAGATGTGTGTCTGCATCGACGCCCGCCAGCGCCCCCTCGAGCGTCTGCCGCATGCCGATCTCGTCGACGCAGCGCATGTCATAGACCTCGAGCCCGGCCATGCGCAGGAAGCGCCGCTCGGCATCGTCCACGCTGCGCACGCCGACCAAACGGATGTCGCCGCGACCCAGCGCCGGCGAAGTACCGCCGATATGAGTGAGCTCATCCGGACCGAAGCCGCACAGACATGCGACGGGCATGCCGTGGAGGTTGCCGCTCGGTGTCAGCGTCGAGGTGTTGAAATCCGCGTGCGCATCGAGCCACAGCACGCGCAGCGTCCGGTCGGCTTCCCGGCACCGGCGGGCGACGGCAGCGATCGAGCCGATCGCGAGCGAGTGATCGCCGCCGAGCAGAACCGGCAGCCGTCCCGCGGCGAGTTCCTCGCTCACTGCCGCGAACACCAGCCGGTTCCAGGCCCCCACTTCCGCGAGGTGGCGGTAGCCGTCTTGCGCCGCGAGCTGCGGGTTCAAGGGACCGCCGAGATTGCCCTTGTCGATGACATCGTCGACGAAGCGTGCAAGCGCCTCGGTGACGCCCGCCACGCGCAGCGCCTCCGGACCCATGCTCGCACCGCGAACGCTGGCCCCGACATCCGTCGGTGCGCCGATGATGCTGACTGAGCATGGTTTCACGACGGCACCGGTCAAGCTGCCGTTCCTGCGGGTTGCCGCTGCGCGCGCCGCCAGGCCGCCGGCGGCAGCCCGGTGGCACGCTTGAAGGCGCGTGAGAACGCGGCTTCCGAATCGTAGCCGACGTCCAGCGCGACCGCCGCGACGGGGGAGTGGCTTTCGCGCAGCAGGCGGGCGCCGCACTGCATGCGCCAGTTGGCCAGGTACTGCATGGGCGCCATCCCGGCCAGCGCGACGAAACGTTCGTGCAAGGCCGAGCGCGAGAGTCCCACGCGGCGACCCAGCTCCTCCACCGTCCAGGGCTCGGCAGGAGCGGCGTGCATCAGCCCGATGGCCCGGCCCACCTGACGGTCGCGCAGCGCGCCGAGCCAGCCTTGCGCCTGCGGCGGCAGCGAATCCAGGTAACGGCGCGCACCGTCGACGAACACCATCTCGCTGACCCGCTCCAGCAGCGCCGCACCGCCGGCGCGCCGGTCGCCGGATTCCGACACCGCGTGTTCGAGCATCGGCGCCACCCAGGCGCCGACCCCTTCGGCGGGCAGGTGCAGGAGCCTGGGCAGCGCGTCGATCAGCGGATTGAACGGCCGCAGATCGCAGGCGATGAAGCCGCACACGATGACGGTAGTGGCGTCCTCGGGCGGCAGCAGACCGAGTTCGACGATGTTTCCGCGATAAGTCACCGGGATCGGGTTCTCCCCGTCGCGCTCGCCGAGCAGCCAGTCATCTTCGGGTGCCGACTGCATGCCCGGCGCGCTGGAGACCATGTGCGCGTCGCCGCGGGGCAGCATGACGATATCGCCCGTGCGCATGCGCAGCGGCGGCTCGCCGTCCACGCCAACCCAGCCCGCGCCCTTGGCGAACAGGTGGTACTCGATGACGTGCTCGGCGCCCGGCATCACGTGCGGCGCGAGCTCGCGCGAAGCCGGCGCCTTGGCCGCCCACTGGTCGCGGCAGCTCACGTGGAAATAGACCGAACCGCGCAGCCGGACGCTGCGCAGCACATCGGACAGTGGATCGATGCCGGTCATCGCGCGGCGGCCAGCGGATTGGCGGACGCGCGAGCAAATCGGCGCGACGCCGGGTGAAGCGTGCAAGGGCGCCGACGCGGATCATGCGCACACCGACAACCGATGTGTCGGCAATCATCCAACACCAAGGAATCCACCATGACCTCCGCCACCGCCACCATCGCAAACCCCGCCGCTACGCCGGACTATGCCGCGATCAAGCAGCGCCAGCGGGCCACCTGGGCCAGCGGCGATTTTGCCGTGGTGGGCACCACGCTGCAAATTGTCGGCGAGATGCTCGCCGAAGCGGTCGATGTGCGCGCCGGCGAACATGTGCTCGATGTCGCCGCGGGCAACGGCAACGCCACACTCGCCGCGGCGCGCCGTTTCGCCGACGTGACCTCCATCGACTACGTGTCGGCCCTGCTGGACAAGGGCCGCCGCCGCGCCGAAGCCGAAGGGCTGAACGTGCGGTTCGAGGTCGCCGACGTGGAGGCGCTGCCTTTCGATGCCGCCAGCTTCGACATCGTCCTGTCGACCTTCGGCGTGATGTTCGCACCCGACCAGGCGCGCGCGGCGCGCGAACTGCTGCGCGTGGTACGCCCCGGCGGCCGCATCGGGATGGCCAACTGGACACCGGACGGCTTCATCGGCCGCCTGTTCAAGATCGTCGGCGCGCATGTGCCGCCGCCGGCCGGCTTGCGCTCGCCGGCACTGTGGGGCACCGAGCCGCATCTCGTCGCGCTCTTCGGCCCGCGCGCTCGCGAGCTGAGCGTCGAGCGCAAGCTGTTTCCGTTCCGCTACCGCTCGGCCGCGCACTTCGTGCAGGTGTTCCGCGACTTCTACGGCCCGACCCACAAGGCCTTCGCCGCGCTGGATGCGGGCGGGCAAGCGCAGCTCGAGCGCGACATCACTGCGCTGCTTAGCGAGTTCGACATCGGCGGCGGGCGTGGCCTGGTGGTGCCGAGCGAGTATGCCGAAGTCGTGATCAGCGTGGGGTGAGGCCGGCGACGCGCAACCTGTCGACTTCCGCCTTCGTGGCTTCGCTGCGCGTCCCGCCCCACTGAACGGGGCGCGCCGAAGACAAACCGGGTCGCCGCGAGCCACCTCGCGGCCCCGGCAACCGTTCTTCGGTCCAGCCAGCAACTTTTCGCCGCCTCCGTCCTTGCTCCCGGCCCATCGAAATCCACCACGGTTCCGCTGGGCTAGAGTCCTCGCGTCGCCATAGAGAACGGATTGGCGATGGCCAGCCCCTCGATCACCTGCCCTTCCTGCAGATCCTCCGTGTACAGGGTATCAGCGCCCGCCTCGATCGCGCTGCGGACGATCAACGCGTCCCAAAAGGAAAGCGAGAACCGTCGATGCAAAGCGACTGCTTCGAGGATCGTGCGGGGGGTGATCTGAACGATGGGCAAGCGCGATAGATACCCTACGACTACCCCCGCCTGATCGGAGCTAAGTGGAGGGTTCAGTTTCCTCGTCGCAGCGACGAAAAACTCCTGCAGCACTTGAGTACTCAAGACAATCGAGCGCTCCATGACGAGACGGCGAAACTCGGCGCGCGCCGCATCGCGCTTCTTCGGAGCGCCACCATCGAAGCGGTAAAGGAGCACGTTAGTATCGACGAAGATTCTCAACGCCGCGGCAGCCTTTCCGCATAGAGCTCGTCTCGCGTCCACTTAGAGACGCGGCGCCGAGGTGCGGCATCGGCAATCGCGTCGATGCCGTTTACGATCGCTTCCAGTTCGGTGTCGTCGTGGGCGACACGCTCGAGGTATTCACGGACCAGCGCGTTTACCGATGTGCCGCGTTCAAGGGCATGGATGCGTGCCTTCTTGAGCACTTCATCGTCGATGGTAAGGGTAAGGTTTGCCACGTCATCTCCAGAGAACGACACAGAATCAGTGTAGCACACGATCTGCGCCGCAGATCCCTCGTACATGCCTGCAGTCGCCCGCGCTGAACATCCCTGCCCTGCGCTTTGCGCAACCGGTTGCGTCGAGGACAGGTCAGCCCAGGTTCACGGACGAACGATGGCTACCCGGCACGGTGCCCTTGTCATCGATGTGTCATTGGGACATGCGTACCACCTCGGCTACACAAAGCCGCGCGAGCGAGTTTAGATGCGACGCGACAGAACGCCCGACCTGTCGCGCCGCCGTGCGCCTCTACGGCTCGTTGCCGGCAAGAAGCTCCAGGCTGATCTCAGGTCGAGTCGCACGAGTTATTCGCGGGAGCCGCTGCTTGGATCCCACGTTGCTGAGCTCTGCGTCGGTGCGCTGGGCTCGCACGTCGGTGTGGATATTTCTCCCCTTCATTGACACGGTCGGCGTCCGCGAGATAATGACGAGCCAGTGGGGCTCGCGCCAGCACACCGTGCGGCGCACACAAAGAGAGGTGCAGCATGAGTGCGGTAACCCTATACAGCGATCGAGAATTTGCTGGTTCGGCCGTGTCTCTGGACGAGGGTCACACCCGATTCACAACTGACTTCAACGACGCCGCTTCTTCGATTCGGGTGGCGCCAGGCTACTGTGCGGTGCTGTACGAGCACGCCAACGAATACAGTGGCTACGGCGCTTCCGTCGATCTGCTAGAGGACTGCCCCGATCTTTCAGTCTACGGCTTCGACAAGAAGACGTCGTACGTGCACGTCTTTCGAACCGAGCGCCCTGGCTTCGTGTGGGCGCGCGGCGCGATCCGTGACGGGCAATTCGTGAACGGGCATTGGGAACGGCAACGCGCAAGCGGCGCATCTCCCAATACCAACGTGACCCCCGCAGTGGCGCCTCCTATTCCGCCGCGCACAGAACCGTTACCCGCCGACGGAGGTGTCATCGTCGTACGCGACCACCGAGGCGAAGACCCGCGGGGGACTCCAGGCCATGGAGGCGGCGATCCTATTGTGCGCGACCATCGTGCGTCCAAGATCAAGCACGTCTTCGTGCTGATGCTGGAGAACCGCTCGTTCGACCACATGCTTGGGTTCTCGGGTATCACCGGGACGGACGTGGCGACGGGTCAACCGACTTCCATCGATGGACTGAATGGCTCGGAATCGAATTCGTACAACGGCGTCACCTACACCGTGCAGCGAGGTGCTCCGGACCGGGCTGAGCACGACCCATCGCATAGTTTTCCGGGTGTCCTCGAGCAGCTCTGTGGCGAGGGGGCCGCGTACGTGAGCCGCCAGCCGTACCCGCCGATCAACAACTCGGGGTTCGTATCGGTCTATGCGAAGTCGCATCCGGAGCTGCCGGATGGAGCCATGCGGTGCTTCACGCCGGACCAGGTACCGGTCATCACCGCTCTCGCGCGGGAGTTCGTCGTCTGCGATCGCTGGTTCTCTTCCATGCCGGGCCCGACGGAGCCCAATCGCTTCTTCGTTCACGCCGCGACGGCGGGCTTCTTTGATAATGCACCTTCCACCAAGGAGTATGCGGAAGCCTTCTCGAGTCCGTGGTCCGGCATTGCATTCGAGCACGGAACGATCTTCGATCGGCTCGACGAAGCCGGCGTCAAGTGGCGAATCTACGGCGACGACAGTTTTCCCAACGTCGCCTTGCTGAAGGGTGTCAGCCGGACGTTCGACATCGACGAGTTCGAGGATTTCCGCGAAGACGTCGCCTCGCCTTCCTACAACGCGTCATACACCTTCATCGAGCCCAGCTACGACCCGTTTGACGAGTACGAGGGCGGCAACTCGCAGCACCCTCTCGGCAGCGTCAAGTCGGGCGAGATGATCATCAAGAGGACGTATGAAGCTCTGCGCGCCTCGCCGATCTGGAACGACAGTATGCTCATCATCACCTATGACGAGCACGGCGGCTTCTACGATCACGTTGCTCCCCCGTCGGCGCGGCGCACCGGCTCCACCGGACGAAAGTTCGGGTTCGCGTTCGATCAGCTCGGTCCGCGAGTCCCCGCTATCGTCATCTCACCGCGCATTCCGAGGAATATGATCGACCATCGCACCTACGAGCACTCGACGATCGTAGCCACGGTGATAAGACTCTTCGGCCTCAAGGAGCTCACGACGCGATCGTCGTTTACCTCGGACCTGAAGCCCCTGGCCACGCTCGATGAGCCTCGGTCCGACGCTCCGATGACGCTGCCGGATCCGATGGGTGCGGCGCTCGCCCGGGTCGTCGAGGTCCCATTCGAAGCGAAGACGGCCAAAGAGCCAGACAGGGCCATCGATGACGATCCGACGGGCAGGATTGCAGCGACCCTCGCGTCGGGCCTTGCCCAGCACCTCGAGGTCACGCCGCCGTTTGAGCACGAAGCGATCATAGCTCGCGTCGACGCCCTGCGAACGCGCGGAGAGGCGCTGGAGTACTTGAAGGAAGTACACGTTCTCGTGAAAGCCGCCAGACAGAAGGCTGGTGTCCAGCGAAGCGCCAGCGTTCGCGTTCACCAATGACCCGCCGGCGGGTCGGACAGGAGAATGCTTCTGTGACAAGGGAGTCACCCCATGAGCATCAGTCACCCCATGACGGGCGACGCGGCTCCTCTCGTTGGCGCCTACCCGCAACGCGCTGATCGAATTCGTAATCCGGTGCTGGCTGGGCCTGGGGGTCGAACCGGTTCAAGCCGAGAGCTGGCGCCAGGCGCAGCGGTGAGGTCACCTCGCCCAAGTGCGCGAGGATCTGGCGCACGGCCGGCGCTTCGCTTTTGAAGGCGATGATGTGCGCATCTCGGCGCAGCGGCGAATGACTGCCATCGAAGCTCAACCGGCCGCTCGGAGACGCCCTCTTATGCCGATGTTACTGACCGGAGCTGGCCGACTCCTGCCTTTCGGGAAGTGGCTCCATAAGGATGTGGCGCGGCCGAGTCTGTGGCGCGCGATCAGAGCGAGCTGTATCTGCTCACAAGTGTGCCGGCATGGTAGAGCGCTTGGCCCGCCTATGACCTTGAGGGGCGTATCCGCGACATCAGCCGCCGCACACCGCGCCACAGCGTGGGCAGCGCCCACGCCACCAGACCCAGGAACACCAGCAGCGCGAGGAGGAAGATCACCGGCGCCGCCACTGCGGTGAAGAGACCAGCCGGCACGAGCAGGTCTTCCGCGCTCGACTTCACGAAGTTGGAGAACGGTTCGGGCGAGGTGTTGACGACCGCCCGCGCGCCTGCCTTCGCCAGGTGAGTGCTGGCAGCGATGGTCCCACCGATGATGGCCGCGGCGAGCGCGGCACCGGCGCCCGAATCGCCCATCGCCGCAGCCGCGAGCAACGCTCCGCCCGGAACGCGAATGAATGTGTTGACGGCATCCCACACGCTGTCGATCCAGGGAATCTTGTCGGCGAAGAGCTCGACGACCGTCATGAAGCCGCTCGCGCCCAGGACGAGCGGACTCGCGAGGATCTCGAGGTGCTCGGGCAGCACGACCCAGCCGAGCTTGCCCGCGAGTCCGACGAGGAAGAGCGTCGCGTAGAGGCGGATGCCGCTTGCCCAGGCGAGTGCGGCGGCGACGGCGATCTCCGGCAGATATGCACTCATCTGCCTAGCGACTGGCGGGGGAATGCTCCAGCGTCGCCGGCATCGGCTCCTCTTCGATCTTCCTGCGCTTGCCCACGAGCAGCGTGTATGCGGTCGGGATTACGAACAGGGTGAGCAGCGTGCCGAACACGAGCCCGCCCACGATCACCCAGCCGATGGGCTGGCGGGACTCGGCGCCGGCGCCGGTGGCGATGGCGAGCGGGACAGCGCCCAGCACCATGGCCGCGGTCGTCATGAGGATCGGCCGCAGGCGCAGCGTCGCCGCCTCGATCACCGCGTCGAACTTCTCCTTCCCACCGTCGCGCAGCTGGTTCGCGAACTCCACGATCAGGATGCCGTGCTTGGTGATGAGTCCGATCAGCATGACGAGTCCGATCTGGCTGTAGACGTTGAGTGTCCCGCCCGTGAGCTTGAGCGCGGCGAGCGCGCCGGTCATGGCGAGCGGCACGGTGAGCATGATCACGAAAGGTCCGACGAAGCTCTCGAACTGCGCAGCCAGTACGAGGTAGATGAAGATCAGCGCGAGCACGAACGTCAGGTAGAGCGCCGCGCCGGACTCCCGGAACTCCCGCGACTGGCCGTCGTAATCGGTCTGCGCGGTCTTCGGTAATTCTTCTCGCGCGGCCTGCTCGAGAAACGCGAGCGCTTCACCCAGGGTATAGCCGGGCGTGATGTTGCCCTGGATGATCGCCGCCCGCAGCCGATTGAAGTGGTTGAGCTCCTTCGGCGCCACGGTCTCCTTCACCTGCACCAGGTTCGAGAGCTGGATCAGTTGCCCGTCCTTGCCGCGCACGTAGATCGAGGTGAGATCGGTGGGCTGCCGCCGCGCCGCATCTTCCAGACGTACGATAACGTCGTACTGCTTGCCCTCGCGCTTGAAGCGCGTCACCTGACGGCCACCGAGCAGGGTCTCGAGCGTGCGGCCGATGGTCTCGACCTCGACGCCGACGTCCGCCGCCTTCTCGCGGTCGATGGTCACCGAGAGCTGCGGCTTGTTGAGCTTGAGATCGCTGTCGATGTTGGTGAGGCCTGGATAAGCACGTGCCCGTGCCATCATCTTGTTGACGAGCTGATCGAGCTCCTCGTACGAGTTGGCCTGCACCACGAACTGCACCGGCGGATTGCGGAAACTCTGGCCGAGCGAAGGCGGATCGACCGGAAACGCGAGCACGCCGGGCAGGGTCGCGAACATCTTGCCGCGCAACTGCGCCGTGACCTCCTGCTGCTTGCGCGCACGTTCGTCCCACGGCTTCAGGCTGACAAAGGAGAACGCGAGGTTCACGGGATTCGGCTTCTCGAGGCCCGGCGCGACCACCACGAAGTAGTTCCGGATCTCGGGCACCTCCTGGTACATCTCCTCGACGCGGCGTGCATATTCCTGCGTGTACTCCATCGTCGCGCCTTCGGGCGCCAGCATGATGCCGATGAAGAAGCCGCGGTCTTCGATCGGCGCGAGCTCCGATTTGAGCGACTGAAAAAGCAATCCGGCCGCGGCCGCCACGGCGACGAAGATCGCGATCACCAGCCACCGATGGCGCAGCGTGCGCGTGATGGCCCACCGATAGCCGTCGTTCAGCGCAACGAAGAAACGCTCGCTCCAGTTGTAGATCGCGCTGTGATGCGCCTGGTGCCGCAGCATCTTCGAGCACATCATCGGCGTGAGCGTGAGTGCCACGAACCCGGACACGAGGACCGCCGCAGCGACGGTGAGCGCAAACTCGGTGAAGAGCTTGCCGGTGTTGCCCGTCATGAAGGCGAGCGGCGTGAACACCGCGGAGAGCGTGAGCGTCATCGCCACCACCGCGAATGCGATCTCGCGGCTGCCCTGCACCGCCGCGCGGATCGGCGGCACGCCTTCCTCGATGTGGCGGTAGATGTTCTCCAGCACGACGATCGCATCATCCACCACGAGCCCGATCGCGAGCACGATGCCGAGCAGCGTCAGCACGTTGATGGAGAACCCGAGCACGTACAGGAAGAAGAACGCACCGATGAGCGACACCGGTATGGTGACGAAGGGGATCAGCGTGGCGCGGAGCGACCGCAGGAAGAGGAAGATCACCAGCACCACCAGGAGCAGCGCCTCGACCATGGTGCGGTACACGGCCTCGATCGACTTCTCGATGAACACCGAGCTGTCGAACGCGACGATGAGCTTCATGCCCTCGGGCAGTCCGGCCTCGATGCGCGGGATCTGGCGCTTCACCGCTTCGGCCACGGCGAGCGTGTTGGCGGTCGACTGCTTCACCACGCCCAGGCCGACCGCGAGCTCGCCGTTCACCCGCACCTCGGTGCGGTCGTCGAGCGACCCGAGCTCGGCGCGGCCCAGATCCTTGAGCCGCACCGGGTAGCCGCTCGCCTCGGCGACGATCAGGTTGTTGAACTGCTCGGGCGTTCGCAGATCCGTTTCCGACAGCACCGTGAACTCGCGCTTGGCGCCCTCGATGCGCCCGGCAGGGATCTCGACGTTCTGTCGCCTCAAGCCCGCCTCCACGTCCTGCGCGGTAAGGGCGAAGGCCGCCAGCCGGTCGCGGTCGAGCCATAGCCGCATCGCGTACTTGCGCTCGCCGCCGATGATGACGGACGAGACACCCGGCAGCGTCTTGATCGAATCGGCGATGTAGCGATCGGCGTAGTCGGTGATCTCGAGCGGCGTGTGGCGGTCGGACCGGAATGCGAGCCACATGATGGCCTGCGCGTCGGCCTCGATCTTGGATACCACCGGTTCGTCGATGTCGGTGGGCAGCCGCCCGCGCACCCGCGACACACGGTCGCGCACGTCGCTCGCCGCGGCGTCGGAGTCGCGCTCGCGCACGAACTCCACCGTGATCTGGCTCACCTCTTCGCGCGAGATCGACTTGATGGTCTTCACGCCCTCGATGCCGGAGAGCGAATCCTCGAGCGGCTGGGTGACCTGACTCTCCATGACGGACGCGCTCGCGCCCTTGTACACGGTGCGAACGGAGACGACCGGGGCATCGATGTTCGGATACTCACGCACCGACAGGCGCTGGAACGCGATCACGCCGAGCAGCACGATGACGAGGCTCATAACCGTCGCCAGCACGGGCCGCTTGATCGACAGTTCGGAGATGTACACGGCGGCCTAGCCCTCCTTCTTCGGCGCGGCGGCGGATGGGACGGGTGGCTCGCCGATGATCGTGACGGGCGCGCCGTCCTGCAGCTTGAGCTGGCCGTCGACGACCACCACGTCCTTGGGCGAGAGCCCCTTGACGATCTCCACCTCGCCGGGCGCGCGGGCGCCCGTGGTGACGGGCGTGAGCGACGCCTTGCCATCGACCACGCGGTAGACGAATACGCTCTCGCCGCGCGGCACGATGGCCTGATCCGGCACGACGATGGCGGCATCGCGCGTGCCCAGCGTCAGCACCACCCGCGCGAACATGCCCGGGCGGAGCTTGCGGTCCTTGTTCGGGATGCGCGCGCGTACGAGAAGCGTGCGGCTTTTCTCGTCCACACCGGGCTCGAGGGCGTAGATGCGGCCTTTGAACACCTGGTTGGGGTACGCATCGACCCGCACCGCGACCTCCTGGTCCGCCCGCAGCTCGCCCACGAACATCTCGGGAATGCGGAAGTCCAGCTTGATCGAGTCGATGTCCTCGAGGCGCGCGATGTCGGCGCCCTCCTTCACGTATGCGCCCGGACTGACGAGTCGCAGCCCGACGATGCCTGCGAACGGGGCACGCAGTTCCGACTTCGCGAGCTTGACCTCCGTCTCCTGCCGACGCGCCGCGGAACGATCGAGATTGCTGCGCGCTTCGTCCACTGCCTCCTGGCTGATGAAGTTCTGCTTGCGCAGTTCCTGTGAGCGCTCGTAGCGCCGCGTCGCGAGCTTTGCCTCGGCCTCGGACTGGGCAAGGATGGCCTTGTATTCCGATTGATCAAGGGTAACGAGCTTGGCCCCCTTCGGCACCGCCTGCCCTTCGTCGAAGTGAATGGCGACGACGCGGCCGGCGATCTCGGGCCGGATCATCACGGACTCGTTCGCGATCAGCGTGCCGACCGCGGACACATCCGTGCTGAGCGTGCTGACCCTGACCGCAGCGGCCTTGACCGGTACCCCCGGGGGCTTGCCTCCTGTGGGCTGCGCCAGCGCGAAACCGGGGACCAGCAAGGCGAGGACGACGAGCGCGCGGGCGGCGAAGCCTGCTGAAGATTCCTGCATGGTAGAGATCGGCGAAATCTGAGAAAAACTTAATATTTTACGTTTGTGACTCAAACCGGGATAGCGAATAATTCCGGGAAAGTTGTTCAGAGACCTTGAACATGAAGCTCTCGCTCGACGCTCTGGCGGTCCTCGACGCGATCGACCGCAAGGGCAGTTTCGCGGCCGCTGCCGACGAGCTGCACCGCGTGCCGTCGGCCATCACGTATACGATCCAGAAGCTCGAGCAGGATCTCGATCTCCTGCTCTTCGACCGCCGTGGTCACCGCGCGATCCTCACCGAGGCGGGCAGCGCGCTGCTGCGGGAAGGCCGCCATCTCCTGCGCGCCGCCACCGCCCTGGAGGCGCGGGTGAAGCGTGTGGCCACCGGCTGGGAAACCGAGCTGCGGATCGCGGTGAGCGATCTCATCCCGTTGACCCGGCTCTTTCCTCTGGTGCGCGAGTTCTACGCGGTCGACTGCGGCACGCGCCTCAGGCTCTCGTCGGAGGTATACGGCGGTTGCTGGGATGCGCTGGCGGCGGAACGTGCGGACTTCGTCATCGGGGCCCCGGGCGACGGACCCGCCGGGGGCGGCTATGCGACGCGCGCGCTCGGCACCGTGCAATGGGTGTTCGCGGTGCGCCCCGACCATCCACTCGCGCAATTGCCTGAACCGGTCAGGAGCGCCTCGCTGCTCGACTATCGCGCCGTGTCTGCTGCCGACAGCTCGCGCAGCCTGCCGCCTCGAACCTCCGGCCTGCTCTCCGGGCAGGACGTGTTCACCGTGCCAGACATCTGCGGCAAACGCGACGCGCAGGTGGCGGGGCTGGGAGTGGGTTTTCTGCCGGTTCATCTGATCGGCCCCGACCTCGACGCGGGACGACTCGTGGTGCGGGAAGTCGAGGAGCCGAAACCGGAGATTCCGTTCTTCCTCGCCTGGCGCGCGAAGGATCCGGGACGAGCCCTGCGGTGGTTTCTGTCCCGCCTCGAAGACGACGAACTGCGCACCGCGCTGCTCGCGCCGCTGCGTCCGGAAGAAGGCGCCGGGACGGTGGCCTGAAAGGCTACTGCTGCTGTGACTGTTGGGCGATCTGGCGTCGCACTTCGTCCATGTCGAGGTTCTTCGCCTGCTCGAGCACGGCATTGAGATCGCGTCCGGACATGGCGCCAGGCTCCGAGAACAGGATCACCTGCTGCCGGAAGACCATGAGCGTGGGGATCGACCGGATGCCGAACTGACTGGCGAGCTCCTGCTCCGCGTCCGTGTTGATCTTGGCGAACACGACCTCCGGATGCTTGACCGACGCGGCCTCGAACACCGGCGCGAACGAGCGGCACGGCCCGCACCAGGGCGCCCAGAAATCGACCACGACCATGTCGTTGCCGGTGACGACCTGATCGAAGTTCTCCGCGGTAAGTTCGGTGGTAGCCATGTGATCAACTCTTGAGCGGCGCGACCTTGTCGAAGGTCAGCGTCTCGTCGATGAGAGGTTTTCCGCCGCCAGCCTCGTCCGGCAGCACGGTACGGATCTGATAGACGCCGCCCGGTACCTGGTCGGAGAGCGTGAAGGCGTAGTACTTGGCCGTCGACACCTTGCCAAACTTGGCCTTGTTCGGGTCATCGAGATAGGGCGACACCTTGATCTCGGTACCGCTCACTTCCTTGCCGCCGAACGAAAACGTCACCGGACGCACTTCTGCCTTGTCCACGAGTGCGAGGCGGATGCGCTTCTGGAAATAGGGCGACTTGCCACCGGTCAGGCGCTCCATTTCCTTGATGTCGCGATCCAGGAACCAGAGTATCACCGGGTTGCCTTCGGCATTCTCGACTGGTGGATAAGCCACCGCCCGCGGTCCGCTAAGGAACCTGGCCGTCGCGATCTTGTGGTCGGCCTTGCCCTGCACGTCGACATCGACCCGGTCGTCGAACGCATCCTCCAGTGATCCGCTCTTGTGGAACGTGTACTCGAGGCGCGCCGGGAGCTTGGTGTCGTGCAGGTGATTCGTCATGAAGAGCAGCGTCTCGGCCTTGGAGATGGGTTGCTCCGCCGGCGCCTGGTCTGCCGGCGGCGCGTTCTGGGCAATGGCCGGGGCAAGCGCCAGCACCAGCAGCGCGGCCACGAAGCCGGGGACACGAAAGGACACGAAGATTACTCCTGTTGCCGCACGCACCGCCTGCGCGGGTCGCGCGTGTCGACGGTTGGGCTACTTGGACGGAGCTTGACGCGGGGTGTAATAGCCGGTGCCCGCCTTCGTGATGACCTGCCCCTTGTCGTCGATCAGGGGCACTCCGTACTCCAGCAGAATGCGTTCGATCTCGGTGCGGTTCTTCTCGATCAGCTTGTTGACCGTTTCCAGCCACTCCTTCTCGCCGCGCCGCACGCCCATTGCGATGGCATAGTCGAACTTGATCTCGGGGTCCGGCTTGAACGGCACGACGACGATGTTCGCGTTCTTGGCGTTCTTGCCGAAATAGCCGGCGATCGGGCCCCAGGCGAACGCGACATCGATCTTGCCGTCTACCAGATCCTTCTCGACGATCTCGCCGGGGTATTGCTGCGGATCGCCGGTCATGCGCTGATAAGGCACCATCTGGTCGATGAGGTTGTGACGCAGCAGCCAGTCGACTGCGGGGGTCTGGGCGAAGGCGCCGAAGCGCAGTTTCTTAAGCTGCTCGGGCGGCAGCTTGAGCAGGTCGTCAGGCGTCTTGATGTTGTCCAGGCCGCGACCCTTGAGGAATGCCATGGCGTAAGTGGACCGGAAGTAATGCACGGTCGGCGCCCCCTGATCGAAATCCTCGGACACGCCCATGACGAGGTCGCACTTGTACCGCTTCTCTTGCGGCACCTGAGCGCGCAGGGAATTGCGCACCCAGCCCATGCGCTGCGGAAACCAGAAGAATTCGAGCTTCCAGCCGAGCTCGCGCGCAAAGAGCTCCGCGATCTTGTTTTCGAACCCCTGCTGGTTCTCGTGCGAAAGCGGCAGATTGTTGGGGTCGGCGCAGACCCGCAGCACCTTGTCTTTCTCGCCGGGAAGTGCTGATTGGGCAAGCGCCCCCTGCGCGGGGAAACCGGAAAAACACATCGACGCCGCGACCACGGCCAGCAGGCGCTTGTACGTAAGTTCATTCATTTTGAGTTCGGGAAAAAGTGCGCTCTTCGTTGAGCCCCATGAGACAGGGAGTCCCCGAACAAGGTTCAGCCGCCTGTGCCTGTACAGCGGCAAACGGGCGCGATTCCCCCCGAAGCGAAGTTCGCGGGAGACGAGCACCCGTGCAATTACTCGGCGAGTTGCACTTTGGCGGTCTTGCAGGCGCCGTCGGAGCGGCACTTGAGATAAACGTAGAGGTTGTCGATGTTGTCTGTCACCTGCTTGCTGCCGTCGAAGTTGGGCATCCCTTTGTCCGGCCGCCCCTTCAGTACGACATTTGCGAAGTCCTGCTTGCTCATGGTCTTGAGCGACTCGATCAGCGAGGGTCCGACCATGCCTTCCTGGTTCGGCCCGTGGCATCGCTCACACGCGGCGCCGCGCCAGGTTTCGAAACCCTTGCGGGTGTTCGCGTCTACCTTGTTGCCGTCCGTAACCTTGTACGGCGCATCCGCTGCGCCAACCGTGGCGGATACTGCGGCGATGACTGCAGACAGCAAAACTGCACTGAGCTTCATTCCTACCTTCCTCGTTCGCATGATCATCGTTTGGGTTGATTCCCAAAGCCCGCGAGCTCTGTACGGCCGGCTCGCCGCCCGCCCGCTCACCCGGCGCGGGATGACAAAAAACTGGCATCCCGACTTGCGTCGAGATGCCAGCCGTACGTGTTTGCCAGTTTGCAGGAACTGGCTGAACGCGATTACTTGCTGCTGGCTGGCAGCGCAAACACCGTCAGCGTACCACCGAGCTCGGTCCACTGCGCGAGCTCTTTGTATCCGCCGACGGCGCCCAGACCCTCCGTGTCCTTCTCGAGACCCGCGGCCATGCCGATGCCGGCCCAGCCGCCGATGCCCGAGAGCACGCCGATGTACTGCTTGCCGTTGTGACCCCAGGTCGTCACGTTGCCGATGATGCCCGACGGAGTCTTGAACTTCCACAGCTCCTTCGTGATGTCGTTGACGTCGACCGCCTTGATGTAGCCTTCGAGCGTGCCGTAGAAGACGACGTCACCCGCGGTCGCCAGCGCACCGCTCCACACCGAGAACCTCTCGGGCTTGGACTTCACGATCTTGCCGTTGATGTTGTCCCAGGCGATGAAGTTACCCATGCCGCCGTGCGAGCCGGGGGCGGGAAACATCGACAGGGTGGCGCCGACGTAGGGCTGGCCAGCGGTGTACTCGACCTTGAACGGCTCGTAGTCCATGCACACGTGGTTCGTGGGCACGTAGAAGAGCTTGGTGCGCGGAGAGTACGCAGCGGGTTGCTGATCCTTCGTGCCCAGAGCCGCCGGGCAGATGCCCTTGGTGTTGACATCCGGACCGTTCTGCGCCGTCGAGTACTTGGCTACCACCTGCGGACGACCGGTCTTCATGTCGACGTGGGTGGCCCAGTTCACCACCGGGTCGAACTTCTCGGCCACGAGGAGTTCACCGGTCACCCGGTCGAGCGTATAGCCGAAGCCGTTACGGTCGAAATGGGTGAGCAGCTTGCGCTCCTTGCCCTTGAAGTTCTGATCCGTGAGGATCACCTCGTTGATGCCGTCGTAGTCCCACTCGTCGAACGGCGTCATCTGGTAGGCCCACTTCGCCACCCCGGTGTTGATGTCGCGGGCGAAGAGGGTCATCGACCACTTGTTGTCGCCGGGACGCTGGCTCGGATTCCAGGTGCTGGGGTTGCCGGAGCCGTAGTACATGAGCTTCAGCGCCGGATCATAGCTGTACCAGCCCCAGGTCGTGCCGCCGCCGATCTTCCACTGATCGCCCTTCCAGGTCTTGACGGAAGAATCCTTGCCGACCGGCGCCATCTTGCCATCGGTCCAGGTCATGGTCTTGTCGGGATCGAACTTGATCTGATCGTCCGGACCGACACTGAAGGCTTTCCAGGCGAGCTTGCCGTCGCTGATGTTGTAGGCAGCGATGAACCCCTGCACGCCGAACTCGCCGCCGGAGATACCGGTGACGACCTTGTCGGCGAACACGTGCGGCGCCTGGGTGTTCGTTTGACCCAATTTCGGATCGCCGTTCTTGACCTTCCAGATTTCCTTGCCGGTCTTGGCGTCGAGCGCGACCAGGTTGGTGTCGGCCTGCTGCAGGAAGATCTTGCCTTCACCGTAGGCCAGACCGCGGTTCACCGTGTCGCAGCACATCACGGCGATGACGCTCGGGTCCTGCTTGGGTTCGTACTTCCACTTGATCTTCAGCGTCTCGAGATCGAGCGCGAAGACCTTGTTGGGGAACGGCGAATGAATATAGAGCGTGTCGCCGATCACCAGGGGGCCGCCTTCATGACCCCGCAAGACGCCCGTGGAGAAGGACCACACGGCCTGCAGGTTCTTGACGTTGCTCTTGTTGATCTGGGCTAGCGTGCTGTAACGCGTGTTGGCGAAGTTGCCTGCCTGCATCGCCCAGTTGTCAGGATTGGCAATCAGCTTGGCGAGCCCGTCGTTCGCCGATGCCATGCCGGGGACCGTCAGCGCCGCGAGCGCCAACGGAATGTGTTTCATCTTCAAGCGAAAGGACATGGACTTCCTCCTTCTATTTCGTCTAGGTTTGTTGAAGCACCGTTTTGGCCTTAAACCTCTGCGCGGATCGCCTTTGCCGAGCGCCGATTTGCCCTCACAGAGCTGCGGGCGTCGCTGACCCACCCGCTCCGAAAAATATAGCACATCGGATTGCTTTGGCAAGTCGCAACGCAGCAAGTTTCCAGAGCCGCATTTTGCTTTTCAGACAAATATTTAGTGCACCGCAACAGAAGCAAGAAAGTGTGTCATGAATGACGCTTTCTGACCTGCGACGGATACACTGTTCCACGTACGGATTCGCAGGTTCGCGCAAGCGTTTGCACGAACTCTTGCGGGCGCTTGATGGTCCGTGAATTACACGTCGACCCCGCGTTCTGCTCACACGGAGGAAGCCGAAAATGCCACACCCCGCCACCGAAAAGGTCTACGGCGACGACGAGATCAAGGCACGTCTCGCCGCCGAGCTCCCCCATTGGTATTTCGAAGACGGATGGATCCGCCGCAAGTACCGCACGAGCGGCTGGAAAGGCACGTTGATGGTCGTGAACACGGTCGGCCACCTGGCGGAGGCGGCCTGGCACCACCCCGATCTCACCGTTTCCTACGCGTTCGTGATCGTGAAGCTGCAAAATCACGCAGCGCGCGGCATCACGGACAAGGATTTCGAGCTCGCGAAGAAAATCGAGTCGGTGATTCAGTGGCAGCCCGGCAAGGAAGGCGGGGCGCTCGAGGGCACGCCCAATGAGGATCAGCGCTTCAAGTACATCAAGTACGACTGAAGTCCGCCCGCGCTGTCGCGATGCAGCACGACACCGTCACCGCTGCGGGCCGAGCGGACGCGAGCGCAGCACGAACACCAGCGCGAGCGCCGCGAGGGCTGCGAGACCGAGCACGGCGCGCAGGTCCACCGGCGCCCGCGCTTCCTGCGCGAGGTCGGCGCGCTCGAGCGCCGCGACGAGGCCGGCCGCGGATTCCAGCCGGTGGTAGGACAGCCCCAGTTCGCCGGCCAGCAGCCTGAGGTGAGGCTCTTTCAGTGACGAGAGGTGTTCGGCTGCGACCGGCGCGCGCGGATCCCGCTCGAGCGGCTCCTCGCCCACCGTCGTCTCGCCCGCCACGCTGCCGCCGCGACCGCGGCTGTAGACGTCGGTCTGCAGCACGTCGTCTGCGCTCCAGTAGCCGAGCGGCTTGCCGTCGATGCCGAACTTCGGGATCGGCACCGGGGTATCCCCGCCCACGCCCACGAGGATGCCGCGCACTTCGCCCGCCTTGCCTTCATAGCGGGGCCGCAGCGTGGGGTGCAGCGGCGGCGCCTCGTGCCCGTCGGTGAAGAAGACGAGCGCCGCCGGCGGCTCGAGCGCCTTCGCGATGCGCAGGGCGAAGAAGATGCCCTTCGAAATCTCGCTCCCGCCCGCCCATGCCATGCGATAGTCGAGACGATCGAGGGTCGATGCGAGCTCGCCGTAGTTCGCGCACACCTCGACCGGCTCGAGGAGGAGAAAGGTGCGGTATTCGGTGAAGATCCCGAGGCCTGCCTGGGAGCCGCACGGCAGATCCCGCAGCGCCTGGCGCAGCGCGTGCCGCGCAAACGCGATCCGACTGACCGGCTCCCCGTGCAGCGCGACGTCGGTCGTGTTCATGCTCTGGCTTATGTCCAGCACGAACAGCAGCCGGTAGCGCGGCTGCGGCAGCATCAGGTGCGGATAGAGAAAGGTCGCGGCAAGCGCGAGGCAGCCCGTGAGTACGAGCCAGCGGCCGGGCGTCTCGCGGAGCCGCGCGGTGAGTGCGCTGCCGGTGTTCATGGCAGACCGAGCGAAAACCCGCGCATCGTCGTCGCGGCGCGCTCCGCCTGCTGCGGCGCACCGAGCCCGCTGTCGTCCTGATCCTCCGGTTCGGGCCTTTGGCGCAGCACGCGCTCCAGGTTGTACCGCGCGTCCCAATTCGCCGGGTCCAGCCTGAGCGCCTGGCGGTAGCTGCCTTTCGCGAGCTCGAGCAAAGGTACCGCCTGCTGCTCGTTGTCGGCATCGCGCATCGCGAGTCCGGCGCGGAAGTACACGTTGCCGCTGTTGTAGCGAGCGGCCGCCCGCAGCGCGGCATCGCCCGCCACCTCGGCACGCTTGTAGAGCGCGAGCGCGTCCTGATAGTCGGTGTCGGGCGGTTGGTGATACGCCTGAGCGAAGAGCAGCGGCGCCGGAAGCTGACCCTTGAGCCCGGTCACCGTGCCGTCTTCCATCGAGCGGTTCCAGTCGCGCAGCCGGACGAGCCGGCCGATATCGAACGCGAGCAGTATGCTCAGCACCGCTGCCACCACCCCGAGCCAGAGCTCGCGCCGGCGCTTGCGTGTCAGGTCCATCGGCGCACCTCCGCGAGCTTCATGGCGAGCAGGGCCAGCGCGCACGCGAGCGCCGCGCCGTAGCAGTACTGCGAGAGGTCGCGCCGCGGCAGCACTTCGGTGAACTGGATGGGCAGCCGCTCGAGGCGGTTCACGTCCTCGATCGCCTTTTGCAGTGCTTCGGTGTTTTCCGCCTCGTAGGCGCGGTAGGGCACCCCGATGCCGGAGAAGTACCGGTGCAGGAAGTGCTCGGGCACCGTGTCGGCGGTGGCCGCGTCCACCTCCTTGTCCGCGAGCAGACCCGGGCTGCGAAACGAGCGGATGTAGATCCAGTACAGCGAGACCCGGTGCTGCTTGACGAGTCGCGCCACGCGCTCGCGGGTCTCCACGTCGAGGTGCGCACCGCCGTCGGATACCAGCAGGACGATGCGCGAGCCGGTGTACGGCCGCCCGTCGAAGAGCGACAGCGCGCGCTCCAGGCCCAAGCCCAGGTCGGTGTCGCCGATCCCCTTGCCGATGGCGCTGGCCGCGATCGCCGCCTGGATGACCTCCTGCTTCTGCGTGAAGTCGAGCACCTCGATCGGCAGCGTGCTGAAGATCACCATGCCGAACAGATCGTCCGGCCGCTTCGAGATGAACTCGGACAGCATCCGGCGCGCGACGCTCGTCTTCGATTCCCGGGTCGGCGAAGCCAGAGTCGGCACCAGGTCCTGGGGCCGCGTCTCGGCGTGGAACGGCTGATCCATGCTGCGGCTGCGGTCGAGCAGCAGCACGATCTCGGCGCCCTGCCCGAGCCGCTCCACCTTGGTCTCGCCGCGCGTCAGCGCCGCCAGCCCGAGCACCACCATGGCGATCGCCGCCGCGGCGAGCGCCCGGTACGCCGCGCCGGCCAGCGTCGACCAGCGATCCGGCGGAATCATCGCCAGCCACGAGTAACCGATCACCTGCCGCCCGGCACGCACGAACGGGAGCAGGGCGAGCGGCAGCAGCGCGAGCGCCCACGGCTGCGCGAACGTCACGTCGGTCATGCGACCCCGCGTTCGCAATCGCGCAGATCGCGCGTGAACGCGGCGAGCCACGCCAGCGAAAGCTCTGCCGTACCGCTGCCGAAGAACTCCTTCCGCGACGCGGCGAAGAATCGCTCCACCTGCGGGCGCAGCGGCGCGTAGCGCGCGTGCTCGGCGAAGAAGCGGTCGAGGTGCTCGCCGAAGACGGTGGCGTGCGCGGTCTCGTCGAATGCGCGGTGTAGCGCCTGCAGCGCTGCGCGCCGCGCCTGCGGCTCGTCGCGTGCGCGGGCCGCTGCATCCACCGCGCGCAGAGCGCGAGCGAACGGTCCGCGGGAACGGGCGAGAAACGGCAACCCGAGATATCCGTACACGAAATACAGAGCGATGGCGGCGAGGCCGAGCGCGTACAGCGCCAGACGCAGCTGCACCGGGGAGGTCGAGAACGGCGGCGGCGGCGCGTCGGGACGCATCTCTTGCAGGCCGTCGCGCGCCGCCACGTACTCGGGCGTGAGCGGGCCGGTCGTGAACAGGAACTTGGGCACGGTATGGACCGCAGTCCCGGCGGCAGTCCTGAAGGGCAGGTCCACTGCGGGCAGCGCGCGCGTGCTGACTTCGGGGGCGGAGTTGAAGATCTGGTAGACGAGCTCGACCTCCTGCTGCCCGCCCCGGCCGCGTGCGGTCACTCCGACGAGCTCGACCCAGCTCGACACGCGCCCCGGTTGCGGCAGGCGCTCGACGTCGAGGCTCGCGCCGCCGGCGGTCTCGAGCAAGATACGTCGCGTCAGGGTATCGCCAATGACGTAGCCGAACGGTCGCGGGTCGATGATCTCGATGTGCTTCACCGGCGACGGTGTCTCGGCCGCCCAGGTGCTCGACGCCACGAACATCGCGCAAGCCAGAAGCCGCAGCGCAATCTCGATCACGCCAACGCCTCGCTCGCCGCGACCTCGCCGGCGAAGAAGAACTCGGAGAGCGCTTCGGCTCGAAACTCGCCGATCAGGAAGAACGGCCGGATGCCCTGGTCGAGGAAGTGCCGCGTGAGCCGCGCGCGCCGCTCGGCATAGGCCTCGGCGATGCGCTCGCGCAACCGCGGCCGCAGCCACAGGGTGCGGCGCCGTCCGCTCTCGGGGTCTTCGAGCAAGGCGAGCCCGAACCCCGGCAGATGCTCGTACTCGGCCGGATCCCAGAGCACGATCGGCACGATCTCGTGGCGCGCGAGCGCACTCAGTATCTCTTCCAGCAATGCGTCGGGGAAATGAAAGTCGGAGACCAGGAACACGAGCGACCGGTGCCGGGCGAGGTGCTGCGCCGCGTGGGCGAGGCCGCGCGCCGAACGACCCTGCGCCGCGATCGCGCGCAACTGCTGCGCCGCGACCATCCCGGCGCCCTTGGCGTGGGTCGGCAGGATCAGCGCTTCCTCGCGCACCTTGTCGTCGCACGCGATGCAGCCGAACGGATCGCCCGTGCGATACGCCGAGTAGCCGAGCGAAACCGCGAAGTCGGCCAGCACGTCGAGCTTGCGGGTGCGGCCCCGAAAGGACATGGAGGCCGAGACGTCGGCCAGCAGGTAGACGGGCACGCTGGTGCGCTGGCTGTAGCGTCGCACCTTCCAGGTCTCGAACGGATCGCGCAGACTCGCAAGCACGTCCAGCCGGCGCGGATCGGGCAGATCGAGCAGCGGAGCGTGGCCGAGAAAATCGAGGCCGCCGCCGCCCTGCTGTCCGCGGTGGTGGCCCGGGCGATACCCGCGGGCGCGCCACGCGATGCGGTAGTGGAACTCCTGGACCATGCCCGGCGCTACGGTTGGCGGGCCGTCACGGCGCGGCGACCCGGTTCATGATCCCGTGCATCAGTTCCTTCGACACCTGCGACCGCCTGAGCTCGTAGACGGGGTGGAAGAACACGCGGTGGGCGACGGTCTCGTGGTAGACGAACTGAATGTCCTCCGGTGTCACGAAACCACGCCCCTTCAACCATGCCGCCACCCGCGCCGCGCGCAGCAGCATGCTCATGCCGCGCGGGCTCGCGCCGGCCAGGATGAGGCTTTGCATGTTCGCGCCATCGATCTGGATGCCGTACGCCGCGGGATCACGCGTCGCGCCCCAGAGCTTGAGGGCGTACTGCTCGAGCGCCTCGCTCGACTGGATCTCGCGCTGGATGAGCGCGCTCACCTGATTCAACTCGGTGTGGGCGAGCACGTCGGGCTCGACCCGGGCGATGAGCGCCTCCATGTCGTGGTAGACGGGATCGAACACGAGCCGGCGCTGGATGTCGGGATCCTGCGGGGTCTCGACGAAGAGCTCCATCATGAAGCGGTCGCGTGCCGCGCCCGAGATCTCGAAGGTCTCTTCCTTCTCCACCCGGTTGCGATCGGCGAACACGGTCAGGTGCGGGAACTGGTGCTCGCGGTTGAAGGCGTTGACGCTGCGCTCCGCCATCACCCGCAGCAGCAGCGAGTGCACCTGCGGGCGGGCGCGGTTGATCTCGTTGAAGAAGAAGACGGAAAGCTCCGGCCCGTGCTTGAGCAGCGGACCCGGATCGACCCGCGGCCGCCCTGCCTCGCTGATGTAGGTGTAGTACACGAGGTCGTTCGGCATGAGATCGATGGTGCCCTCGATGCGCTCGTACGCCCCGCCGATCGCCCGCGCGACGGCCCGCAGCAGCGTCGTCTTGCCGACCCCGACATCGCCTTCGAGCAGCAGATGGCCGCGTGCGAAGACCGCGATCACGACGCGGCGGATCAGCGTCTCCTGGCCGATCACCGCCTTCTGCACCTCCTGCTCGAGCTTGAGCGCGCGGCTGCGCCAGTCCTCGAGCAGCGCGTCGTTGCGATTCATCCGCCTCCTCCGGGTTGCCCGTGTCGTCTCGTGTACTGACCGACCGATGATAAGGCAGTCACCCGAAGTTTAGGTTCGTCGGGGAGGGCTTCCCGAGGCGACCCACCCCTTGAGCAGGAGCGCCGCGAGCACCGCGCAGGCCGCACCGAACGAGAACGCCGTCTGCGGACCCGCGCTCTGCCACAGCCAGCCGAACAGGATCGATGCCGGCAGCAGCATGACGCCGGTCGTCACGTTGAACCAGCCGTACGCGGTGCCGAGCAGGGAAGCTGGCGCAAGATCGGCGACCAGCGCCCGCTCCGCGCCCTCCGTCGCCGCCAGGAAAAGTCCGTACAGCGCGAAGAGCGGCCACAGGAGCGCCGTGCTCGAATCGATCAGGCTGAGCAGCAGGTAGAACGCGCCGTACACGACCCACCCGCCGAGGATGAGACGCAGCCGCCCGACCCGGTCCGACAGCGCGGCGAGCGGCGTCGAACCCAGCATGGCGACGGCCGAGGTGAGTGCCCAGAGCACCGGTACCTGGGCCTCCGGCACCCCCACCTCGCGCGCCCGCAGCAGCAGGAACATGTTGGACGAGTTGCCGAGGGTGAAGAGCGCGAGTACCAGCAGATAGCGCTTGAAGACCGGCGGAAAGCCCTGCAGCGTCCAACTGAAGGCGGCGTTACCGGCCGGTTTGCGTTCCGGCTCGCGCACGCCGAGCGCGAACGCCACCGTCATGACACCCGGGACCAGCGTCCAGAGCAGGATGTCCCGGATCGCCATGCCCGATGCGAGCAGCGCCGCGGCGAGCAGCGGCCCGATCACGGCCCCGGCATTGTCCATGGCACGGTGCAGGCCGAACGCGAGCCCGCGCTGGTCGGGCGTGATGCTCGCCGCAAGCAGGGCATCCCGCGGCGACGCTCGCAGCCCTTTGCCCACGCGGTCGGCAAACCGCAGCGCGAGCACGGCGGGCCAGCTCGTGACAAGCGCCAGCAGCGGCCGGCAGGCGGCAGTCAAGCCGTACCCGCCGACCACCCAGCCTTTCGTGCTGCCGAAGCGGTCCGCCAGCACTCCCGAGAAGAGCTTGAGCAGGCTGCCGGTCGCTTCCGCAATCCCCTCGATCAGGCCGAGCGCCTTCGGCCCTGCCATCAGCACCGACGCGAGGTAGAGCGGGACCAGCGGATAGACGAGCTCGCTCGCGGCATCGTTGAAGAGACTGACGAG
>JBDHRV010000154.1:0-8108 GCA_039807745.1 Burkholderiales bacterium | reverse complement strand
GAGCGCCGGCATCGGCTATGCGCACGTCGCCGCCCTGGGAGGCTTCCGCCGCGCGGCTCCGCAGTCCCTGAATTCGGGTTGGCGCAACGCTTCGTTCCGCGGTTACGCCGATTACATGCAAACCGCCGAGTTCGGGGAGGCTCTGGCGCGCCTCATGGAACGGGCGAAGAAGGAGCGGGTCGTACTGATGTGCGCCGAGGCCGTCCCGTGGCGCTGCCATCGTTCGCTGATCGCCGACGCTCTGGTAGTCCACGGTATTCGCGCCGAGGAAATCCTCGACCTGAAACGCCGCCAGGCGCACGCGCTGACGCCATTTGCCCAGGTGCACGGTACGGTAATCACTTATCCGCCGTACGCACCGACCTGAGCTTCTGCAGCGCGGATTAACAGGAGGCAAGTGCGATGGTTGCACATGCAAGGGCGAACGCCAGGGCGGGATCGATCCGGACCAAGCGTGTCTACGAGCCGGTGTCGCCGGAAGACGGTCTGCGGTTCCTGGTGGAGCGGCTCTGGCCGCGCGGGCTCAAGAAGGAGTCGCTGCGGCTCGATGCCTGGTTGCGGGAGGTCGCGCCCAGCACCGAGCTGCGGCGCTGGTTCGGCCATGATCCGGCGAAGTGGGACGAGTTCCGGCGCCGCTATCGCGCCGAGCTGGAAGCGCATCCGGACGCTTGGCGCGTGCTCCTCGACGCGGCGCGGCATGACCCGATCACGCTTCTCTACAGCGCGCACGATGTCGCGCACAACAACGCCGTCGCGCTGCAGGAGTATCTGGTAGAGAAGTTGCGATCGGCGGCGCGCGATCAGGCGCAATGAATTCGCCGCTCGCGCCGCGCAACACCCCCCAACAGACAGACTACGCAGGAGCCGACAAGCCATGCGCTATCTCGCACTCGTCGCCGATTATGATGGGACACTTGCCACGGACGACAGGTTGTCGGATGCAGCTGCGCTAGCGCTCGGTCGATTGCGAGTCTCCGGACGCCGCACCATCCTGGTCACCGGTCGCCGCCTGGGCGACCTGCTCCGCGTTTGCCCGCACCTGGAGCTGTTCGATCTGGTGGTCGCTGAGAACGGCGCCGTCGTATACGACCCGAGGAGCCAGGAGTCCTCCGTCTTGGCGAATCCTCCGGGGGGACGTCTCGTCGAGCGGCTGCGCGAGCGCGGCGTCGAGCCGCTTGAGGTGGGGAGTGTCGTGGTGGCCACCCAGGAAACTCATCGAACGGTGGTCCTCGACGTCATCCGGGAGCTTGGTCTCGAGCTCCAGCTGATCTTCAACCGCACTGCACTGATGGTGCTCCCGGCCGGCGTCAACAAGGCAACCGGACTCGAATGGGCGCTGCGCAAGCTCGGTCTATCGCGGCACGAAGTGGTGGGGGTCGGCGACGCCGAGAACGACCACTCCTTCCTTGAGAGGTGCGAGTGCGCCATGGCTGTGGCCAACGCGGTCCCGTCCCTCAAGGAGGTCGCCGCATTCGTGACACGGGGCTCGAACGGAGATGGGGTGACGGAGCTGATCGACGAGGTGATCGCCAATGACCTGTACGCATTCGAAGGCAAGTTGCGGCAGCACTTGATACGGGTGGGGGTTCGTCCTGATGGAACCCAGGTATGCATTTCACCTTACGGTCGCAATCTCCTGATCGCCGGCCCCTCGGGAAGCGGCAAGTCGACCCTGGCCGCAGGCATCATCGAGCGGCTGATCGAGAAGGCGTACCAAGTGTGCATCATCGATCCGGAGGGCGACTATGGATCGCTGCAGGACGTGGTCGCGCTAGGCAATCAGCGCAGCGCCCCCAGCGTGAACGAGGTGCTTTCCATTCTCGAGGACCCGACGATCAGCCTGAGCGTGAATCTCCTCGGCATACCGCTCGAGGATCGGCCGGGGTTCTTCGCACAGCTCATCCCGAGCTTGCACGCGCTGCGCGCACGCACCGGCCGGCCGCATTGGCTGGTGCTGGACGAAGCTCACCACATGCTCCCGGACACCTGGGGCCACACCGCTTCGGCGCTTCCCCACAGGCTTGGCGAGACGATCCTCGTCACCGTTCATCCCGACCACGTGGCCCCCGCGATCCTGACCCCTATCGATGTGGTGTTCGCCATCGGACAGTCGCCCGAAAAGACCCTCGGCGAGTTCGCAGCCGCTGCCGGCCAGCCGCTCACTTGGGCGCATGGGCTGTCCTTCCAGCCCGGCGAAGTAGTGGCTTGGTTCGTCCGGGACGGCGGGCTTCCCTTTTCCATGCACCCGGAGCGCGGCCGAGCCGAACGGATTCGCCACGTGCGTAAGTACGCGGAAGGCAATCTCCGGTGGCACAGCTTCTACTTTCGCGGCCCAGACGGCCAGCACAATTTGAAGGCTCAGAACCTTGCCGTGTTCTGCCAGATCGCCGATGGCATCGATGAGCGGACCTGGATGTTTCATCTGCGTCGCGGCGATTACTCGCGCTGGTTTCGCCGTGCGATCAAGGACAGTTATCTCGCGGACGAGGCAGAACGAATCGAACGCCGGCAAGACCTCACGCCGCCGCAGACCCGCGGACTCATCAGGGAGCTCGTTCACGCTCGATACACGCTGCCTGAATGAGCACGCTCCGGAAACGGAGTGTCGCTCTCTCGCGTACTTATCGAGCCGGCGCCTGGCAGCTACCATCCGTTTGCGTGGGAGGCGGCGTGCCCGCGAGGCGGACGCCTGTAACCCCGACACCATGAGGAGGCTCGGCATATGACCGAGTTCGACACGCAGCTCTTGCGGAGCGAGACCATCGCCGAAGGCACGATGGCCTTCCATTTCGCCAAGCCTGCCGGCTTCCGTTTCACCGCCGGGAATGCCGTGGATCTCACGCTCCTGAGTCCGCCGCAGAGCGACGGCAAGGGCAATACGCGCACCTTTTCGATGGTGAGCGCGCCGTCCGAGAAGGAGGTGACGTTCGCGACCCGGCTGCGCGACAGCGCCTTCAAGCGCGTGCTCGCGACCGCGCCGGCCGGCCTGCGCGCGCGGCTCGGGGAGCCGTGGGGCGATTTCACGCTGGACGCGGCAGACACGCGTCCGGCGGTCTTCCTGGCCGGCGGGATCGGCATCACGCCGTTCGTGAGCATGCTGCGCCATGCGGCGGATGAGAAGGTGCCGAGGCCGATCTGGCTCTTCTATTCCAACCGCAGGCCGGAGGACGCGCCGTTTCTCGGCGAGCTGGCGGCTCTCGAACGGCGAAATCCGAATTTCCACTTCGTCGGTACCATGACCGAGATGGAAAAGTCGGCGCAGCCATGGAACGGCGAGCGCGGCTTTATCGACCGACCGATGCTCGAGCGCCACCTCGGCGATCTGTCGCACGCGGTCCATTACCTCGCCGGGCCGCCGGCGCTGGTGGGAGCGATGCAGGAGGTACTCAGCGGCGCGGGGGTGAAGCCCGATGCCATACGCACCGACGAGTTCTATGGCTACTAGTACGATGATTGACGCCTGAGCGCCGACTTTCTCCCAGTTCGTGCACGCCGCGCAGTTCGCGCGCGGAACGGCGCGTCAGCCGGCGGCAGCGGGTTGCGGCGACGCCTTGTTGAGGTGGCGCACGTCTCGCGCCTCGGCGGCATAGATGGTGTGCTGCGCGATCTTCGTGGCCTGGTGGCCGACCCGTTCGATCGCTTTCGCGGCGGCCGCCGCCAGCAGCGCCCAGGTGATGAGGCGTGGATCCTCCATGGCATAGCTCAACACCTGCCGGGCAACCGTCTGACTGCGATCGTCGTGCGCCGGGTCGCGGTCGATCACCGCCTGCGCGGCCTGCGCGTTGAGGTGGCAGTAAGCGGTGAGCGCGTCGCGCAACGCGGCGAGCGACTGATCGGCGAGGATCTCGATGTCGGTCAGCTTGCGTGCCTGCACGACGTTCGTCTCGCCGATCGCGATGGCATAGCGGGCGATCTTCTTGGCGTGGTCGCCGATCTGCTCGAGATTGCTGACGACCTTGGACGCGGTGAGGACTCGCCGCAGGTCGCCGGCCTCGGGCTGGCGCAGCGCGACCAACTCCGTGCACTGGTTGTCGAGCGCGATTTCCATCGCGTTGACCTCGGCTTCGCGGCTGACGACCGCTTCCGCCAGGTTGTGCTCGGCACCCACCAGGGCGCGCACCGCGTCCCGCACCTGCTGTTCCGCCAGCTCGCCCATGGCGAGCAGCCGATACTTGAGATTGTCGAGTTCCACCTCGGTGGTGGTCGTGAGCTTTTCGTAGACCATGGACTTTTCCTCGAAGGGGTGCCGGGGCAGACCGGCATCGATGCAGGACGGCTCGTTCAGCCGAAGCGGCCGGTGATGTAGTCCTCGGTTGCCTTCTTCTTCGGCTTGAGGAACACGTTGTCGGTGCTGTCGAACTCGACCAGTTCGCCGAGGTACATGAAGGCGGTGTAGTCGGACACGCGCGCGGCCTGCTGCATGTTGTGCGTCACGATCGCAATCGTGAACTCCTGCTTGAGGTCGCTGACCAGTTCCTCGATGCGGGCGGTGGAGAGCGGATCCAGGGCGGAGGTCGGCTCGTCCAGCAGGATGATCTGCGGCTTCACCGCGATGCCGCGGGCGATGCACAGCCGCTGCTGCTGACCGCCCGAGAGACTCATGCCGCTCTGCTGCAGCTTGTCCTTGACTTCGCCCCACAGCGCGGCCTTGTTGATGGCCCATTCCACCCGCTCGTCCATCTCAGACTTCGACAGCTTCTCGTGCAGCCTCACGCCGAATGCGATGTTGTCGTAGATCGACATGGGGAACGGCGTGGGTTTCTGGAACACCATTCCAACCCGCGCGCGCAGGTCCGTGAGATTGATGTCGCGATCCAGAATGTTCTTGCCGTCCAGCATCATCTCACCGTCCACGTGCTGTTCCGGATAGAGGTCGTACATCCGGTTGATCGCGCGCAGCAGGGTCGACTTGCCGCAGCCGGAAGGGCCGATGAACGCCGTCACGCGGCGCTTGTGAATGTCCATGTGGACGTTCTTGATCGCGTGGAACTTGCCGTAGTAGAAATTGAAGTTCCTGATGCGCAGCTCCGGCTCTTCGGTCGCATGAAGGGTCTGCGCGACCCGTTCGAGTTCCATCGTGGGTGTCGATTCCATGGGGTCACCGTTTTTGTTCGTCGCGGAAGAAAACGCGGGCGAGAATATTGAGCGCGAGCACGCCGATCGTGATGAGGAAGACGCCCGCCCACGCGAGCGAAACCCAGTCCGGATACGGACTCATCGCGAACTTGAAGATCGTGACAGGCAGGTTCGCCATCGGCTCGTTCAGATTCGCGCTGAAGAACTGGTTCGACAGCGCGGTGAAGAGCAGCGGCGCGGTCTCGCCCGTGATGCGTGCGATGGCGAGCAGGATGCCCGTGATGACTCCGGAGCGCGCCGCGCGCATCGTGATGTACATGATCACCTTCCACTTGTCGCACCCGAGCGCGTAGGCGGCCTCCCGCAGCGTATTGGGGATGAGCAGCAGCATGTTCTCCGTCGTGCGCACGATGACCGGGATCATCAGGAGTGCCAGCACGATCACGCCGGCCCAGCCTGAAAATCCCCCGGTCCGCGCGACGTACACCGCATAGACGAACAATCCGAGCACGATCGAGGGGGCGGAGAGCAGAATGTCGTTCACGAAGCGGGTTGCGTCCGCCAGCCAGGATCGCGCTCCGTATTCCGCCAGGTAGATGCCGGCGAGAACCCCGATCGGCGTGCCGATCACGGTCGCCAGGACGACCAGAAGCAAGCTTCCGACAATCGCGTTGCGCAGCCCCCCGGGCGAACCCGGCGCGGGCGTGTCCAGGGTGAAGAGCGTCGGCGAGAGCGCACTGACGCCCAGACGAACGACGTCGAACAGGATCCAGATCAGCGCCGCGATGCCGATGGCCATGGCCACCAGGGACAGCGCCAGCGCGATCTTGTTGACATAGGCACGCCGGGTCCGCAACCCGGCATCGTAGGCGCGGGTCATCTTGCTCATTTCCTGCCCTCCGACTTGCCCATGCGCGCCAGCATGAGCTTGGCGCTTGCGAGCACGAAGAACGTGATCACGAAGAGAATCAATCCGAGCTCCATCAGGGCGGACGTGTGCAGTCCGGGCGCGGCCTCGGCGAATTCGTTGGCGATCAGCGAGGTGATGCTGTTGCCGGGGTTCATGAGCGAGAAATTCTGAAAGGCGTTGGTGTTGCCGATAACGAAGGTCACCGCCATCGTCTCGCCCAGTGCGCGCCCGAGGCCGAGCATGATGCCTCCGACCACACCGCCCTTGGTGTAGGGCAGCACGACGTTCCACACGACCTCCCACGTCGTGGCCCCGACGCCGTAGGCGGATTCCTTCAGCATCGCCGGGGTCGTGTCGAACACGTCGCGCATCACCGCAGCGATGAACGGAAGGATCATGAACGCGAGGATGACTCCGGCGGCGAGCAGGCCGATCCCCAGTGGCGGACCGGAAAACAGACCGCCCAGCAGAGGGATGTTGCCGAGTGTGCTGGCGAGGAGCGGCTGCACGTACTGCGCGAACACCGGGGCGAAGACGAGCAGGCCCCACATGCCGTAGACGATGCTCGGCACCGCGGCGAGCAGCTCGATCATGACCCCCAGGGGGCGCTTCAACCACTTCGGCGAGAGCTCGGTGAGAAACATCGCGATGCCGAAGGAGAGCGGCACGGCGATGACGAGCGCGATGATCGAGGTCGCAATCGTGCCCCAGATCGACACCAGGGCGCCGAACTGCTCCGCGGGTGGATCCCAGTTCGTGCTCCAGAGGAAGCTCGCGCCGAACTTCGATATGGAAGGCCACGACGCCACCATCAGCGAAACGATGATGGCTCCCAGCAGAACGAACGTGAATGCGGCAACGCTGCGCGTCAGCCAGAGGAACACGAGATCCCCGATGCCCGAGTTCTTGACCCGCTGCGGGGACGACGACATCTTCGACGCGGCGTGTGGCCGGTGTGCGGTGCCCATGGAGCGGGCCATTTCTGCCGTGGGATCTGAAGCCATGGGAAACCTCCTGGTCGCAGGAGACGCTCGCGAGGAGCGCCTCCGCGATTCTTGCTGTCTTGCCTTGGGTTCTTTGGCGAAACGCGAACGATCAGTGCGCGGCGGCGACGATCGCCTTGCCGGAGCCGTCGCGGATCTCGGCGAACTGCTTCTGGATCATGCCGACGACGTTGCCCGGAAGCGGCACATAGTCGAGCTGCTCGGCCATCTGGCTGCCGCTCTGGTACGCCCAGTCGAAGAACTTGATGGTCGCGGCGGCATTCTCGGGCTTGTCCTGCAGCTTGTGCATGAGGATGAAGGTCGCCCCGGTGATGGGCCAGCTGCCCTTGCCGGACTCGTTGGTGAGGATCTCGTAGAAGCCGTTGCCCCAGTTCGCGCTGGCGGCCGCGGCCTTGAACGATTCGGCGCTGGGGGCGACAAACTGGCCATCGGCATTCTGCATGAGCACGTGCGCAAGCTTGTTCTGCTTCGCATACGCATACTCGACGTAGCCGATGGCGCCGGGGACGCGCTGCAGGAACGCCGACACGCCTTCGTTGCCCTTGCCGCCGAGGCCTCCCACCCACTTGACGGCCGTGCCTTCCCCGACCTTCTCCTTCCACTCCGGGCTCACCTTGGAGAGGTAGTTGGTGAAGATGAAGGTGGTGCCGGAGCCGTCGGCGCGGTTCACCGTCGCGATGGCCTGGTCGGGCAGCTTGACGCCGGGATTGAGACTGGCGATGGCGGGGTCGTTCCAGTTCTTGATCTTGCCGAGGTAGATGTCGGCGAGCAGCGGACCCGTCATCTTGAGCTCGCCGGGCTTGATGCCGGGTACGTTGACCACCGGAACCACGCCGCCGATGACCGTCGGGAACTGGAGGAGACCGTCCTTGGCGAGCTGCTCGGGCGTGAGCGGCATGTCGCTCGCGCCGAAGTCGACCGTCTTGCCCTGAATCTGCTTGAGACCGGCCCCGGAACCGACCGACTGGTAGTTGACCTTGGTACCCGTGGCCTTGTTGTACGCCTCCGCCCACTTCGCATAGAGCGGAGCAGGGAAGCTGGCGCCTGCGCCGACGACCACGTTCTGGGCGGCGACCGGGGTGGCGGAGATCAGCAACGAAGCCGCGACGAAGGCGGCG
>JBDHRV010000153.1:0-8124 GCA_039807745.1 Burkholderiales bacterium | reverse complement strand
TCGAGGGCAGCCTCAAGCACGCGGCGCGCGAGGCCGGGAAAGGCCCGCCGCAGCCACCAAGGGGCGGAGTGTCAACCGAAGTGTCAACCGCTGCCGCGTTTGCCTCGGCCGAGCAAACCAAGACGCCGGCCTTCAAGCGGTGGTTCGGGGGTTGGGAAATCGCCTCTCTCGGGCGACGTATGCGCGACGTGCGCGGCTCGGATCAGGCGAAAGCGGCGGCGCGTGAGTTCTTGAACAAGCCGCTCACCAACGCAGAGACCGGCATCGTCGCAACCGTGTCGCGGGAATCGCTCGGCAAGATGTTGAGCAAGTCGTCGGTGGACGCTTCGGTATCGCCGCAGGCGCACATGATGGCGATCGGGAACCTGGATGAACTGTTCCGCGTGAGCATTCTGCGCGGAACCAGGTCGGACCGCGACGATGACCCCAAACTATCCGCGCTGCATCACTTCGAGGTGCCGATGCCGTTCGCGGGCGACGTGTTGCGGGTGAAGATTCTAGCGAAGGAGTTTGGTCAGAAGGACTACGGGACGCGCTTGTATGTCGTGCAGGCCGTGGAAATATCGAAGCCTGCGTCAATAGGGGGCAGCTTACCTCAGCAATCGCTCACGCAAGTCTACGTCCCGCCCGCAGGCTTCGAGGCCAGATTCGCACGGATGGTAGATGCGGTCAAGGGCGATGGCGTGTCCAAGGTCGTCGCCGCCGACGGCCGCCCGCGCGTGATGTACCACACGACCACGGCAGCCGGATTCTCGCAGTTCAAGCACGGTAGCCGCGACATCGGCATGCACTTCGGCACCCAGGGGCAGGCCAGGGACCGTTTCGACATCAAGCTCGACGCCGACCCCTACGGCCCAGAGCTTCGCGACGTGCGTCACGCCACGATGCCGGTCTATCTCAACATCCGCAATCCGCTGCGCACGGAGGATCTCTGGGCATGGGAGAGTGGGAGCTTGTTCGATAGCTTGCTGCGCGCCGGAATCAAGATCGACAGCGACACGAAGAAAGCGATTCTCGGCAAGACCACGGAGTCCGCGCGCATCCAGGCCATTCGCGACTTCATCGAGAGCCTTGGATACGACGGCATCGTATACCAGAACAGGTATGAGGCAACCGGCGCACAGTCGCTGCGAGAAGCGCGCGACAAAGCGCGCGATAGGCTGGAGGAAGCGAGAAAGGCGACAGATGGTGGTGGCAGCAATCTCTCTGAGCTGGCCGCCCTGGAGCACGCCGAGCATGCCTACGAGGAGCACCTGAAGGCCAACGCCGAGGACTCCTACATCGCGTTCCATCCCGAGCAGGTCAAGTCCGCCGTAGGCAACGCTGGCACGTTCGATCCGAAGAGCGATGACATCCTGCGCTCGCAGCCAGCGCCTGTGTGGTACTCGGAGCTTGCGCGCCAGATCGATCGCGCGCCGATGAAACGGGCGCTCGCCGGCGCCTGGATGCAGTACATCAACGCGCTCAAGGGCGTGAAGCCGGACGAGATCGCGTGGAGCGGCATCGAGGACTTCCTGAAGCTGCTGCAACCCGGCAAGGTCACGAAGGAGCAGGTCTCGGAGTTCCTGCGCGGGGATGGGGTGCAGGTCGAGGATGTGATGCTCGGGGAAACCGGGCTCGACGAAGCAGGCGGCCTATACGTCGGAAGCCACGGGGAAGAATGGGCCATCTACCGCGAGGAGGATGACGATCCGGTTGGCGGAACGTATCAGACGGAAGCATGCGCCGAAGCGGCCCTCGCGGCGATGCAGGACTCCCTGCCCACCAAATTCGCCGAATACCAACTCCCAGGCGGCGAGAACTACCGCGAACTGCTGCTGACGCTGCCGGACAAGGCGACGCGGTTGTCGGACGCAATCGCCGCCATCAATGATCGCATGGCCGACGCGGATGAAGATCAGTACCGCGCACTATGGGAGGAGCGGCAGCGGTTGCACGAAGAATGGAAGAATGCTGGCGGCGCACAATTTCGCTCCACCCACTTCGACCAGCCCAACATCCTCGCACACGTGCGGTTCAACGAGCGCGAGTTTGTGACGTACTCGGCCGAGGATCTGGCCGCGCGCGATCGACGCGCCGAGATCGATGAGAAGATCAAGGCGCTCGACGCGCGGGTGAAGGAGGCGCAGCAAGCGCGGCGCAGAGACGAATCCGCCAAGCTCGAGCAGATCAGGGAAGAGGTCCGTGCAGAGATCGCCGCCGGCCGCATGCCAGAGGGCGGCGTCGCCAGGGCGGTCGAGGACCGCTTTGCCGCCTTACCCAAGACCGCGCTCGATGCGAGCGTGAAAGAGGCCCTGGACGAGCGCCGCGCGCTGCAAGACAGCCGGCCGCCCGAGCCGAAGGGCGAGCGCAAGCGCGTGCTCTTCATCGAGGAGATTCAGAGCGACGCCGCCCAGGGCAAACGATCCGGGAATGTGAACTGGCAGGCGCCGTTCATCGACAAGACCGAAGCCTGGGTTGGACTGGCGTTGAAGCGCATGATCCGGTACGCGGCCGAGCGAGGTTTCGATTCGATCGCGTGGACCACCGGCGAGGAGCAGGTGGAGCGCTACCGAGATGCGCTGCGCAAGGCCGTCGATCGCATCGAATGGACCAAGACCCAGGACGGCATCCATCTCGTTGGCTCCAAGGACGGCAAACAGGTCGTCGATACGACCGAAAAAGAGAAGGTGATCAGCGACGCCATCGGCAAGTCGATGGGCGAAGCCATCATCAACGACCCGAACCAGAGCGGCGTGATCGAAGGCGAGGACATCACCATCTCCGACACCGGGATGGCGGCCTTCTACGACCGGATCGTTCCGAGCGTAGCGAAGGACATCCTGAAGAAGTTGGGCGGCGGCGCGGTGTCGTCGATTCAAATTCCGCAGACCGGAACCAAGGGCGGGGAGCCTCGTTACCTGTACGTGAATGGCAGGCGCGAAGACAATCCGCACTATCACCTTAAGCCACTGCAACAGCCCGCCTTCGACATCACGCCCGAACTGCGCGCTCGCGCGATGCAGGGGATGCCGATGTTCAGCGTGCCACCGGCCTTCGACGCCGCGCGCCAAGTCATCCGCTCCATGCTGGCGAAGTGGCGTGCAGGCGACTACTCAGGGCGTGCCGAGAACTTCATGCCGGTTGGGGCGCACATCGCTGCGCGCGCGAAGGCGGTTGGCGTCGACGTGGCCGACTACCATCACGCCATCGATGCCTCGGCGCTCCAGCATGTTGCCAAGCAACACGGCAATCCCGCGACCGAAGCGGCACGCGGCCAAGTTGCCGTGACCGATGCCGACTATGACCGAGTGCCGGAAATCGTTGCAGACCCTGACTATCTCGTGTTCGGGGTGAAGAATCACATCGGCAAGGATGTCGTGGGCTACGTCAAGCAGATGCCGAACGGGCACACGCTCTACGTGGAGGAGATCAGGACGGGACGGTACCAGCTTGCGCTGGATACGATGCGGAAGTACCCCGGCGGGCGCAGTGCAATCTCCGTAGCGGAGACCCTAGGCCCTAACGTCCGAAACGACTCCGGGGATGTGATTACTGTAGTCGAGATGGCATCCGGTCGCAAGGCGCAACTCACGACCGCGCAGATGCGTGGTGGCGAGAAATACGGCCCACTCGCCTCAGTCCCGCTCAACCTCCCCGAGTCCCTGCGCAGCGCACCCGTGCGCCAGTCGATCCGCGATCGCATCGCCGATGCGTTCAACACGCAGCGCTCGTTCAACTGGTGGCACAAGAGCCTCGGCACGCAGTACCACAAGGCGAAGATCGAGCGGCATTTCGCTCCGGTCTACGAGCTGGCGCAGCGCTACCTCGACGACACGTCGCGCTTCGCCAACGAGGCGGCCGACCGCGCGCCGGACCTGCTGCCGAAGACCGAGAGCGTGGGCGACGCATTCTCCGGCATCGCCAACACCGCCCGCGACGCGAAGGACGCCCAGGCGATCGCCGGTCCGATCTTCGAGGGCACGCTGCGCGAGCGCGTGTTCTCGGATGCAGAACTGCGCGACCCGCCGCTCGAACTCGGCAAACCGCTCTTCAAGCCGCTCACCGATCGTCAGATCAAGCTCTATCGGCAATACCTGTCGACCGTGAACCATTCGCTCGACACGCTCGCTGTGTCCGAGATGGCGCGACTGGCGAAGGTATCAGCCCTGCGCGTCGCACCCGTCGACACCGGGCTCGACGAGGCCGTGAGCTTCTACCGCGACCAATACGCTGGCGAACTCGAAAAGGTCACGCTCGACATTGAGGAACTGCGCAAGTCGCAGGCGGCCGAGCGCGCACTGCTGGAGAATGCGGCCGAGGACGAGGCGAGCTCCGCCGACGCGAGCACATGGCGACCGCGTCACCTACCTGAACGCGGATCGGTTGACTCGTGACACCGCAAGTAGCGCTCTACTTCACGAAGTTGGATCGCATTCTGGTCTTCGCCTCGCACCATGCTTGGTGAGTGTGGCGGGAAGGCGCTCGCAGCCAAGGTGCGCCTCATGGCGCGCGTCGAGTTCGGACACGACGACAGCGGACGGCGGTATCGGGTAACCGCATCGTGCGGCGCGGATCTGCGCAAGTACGCGGTGCGGCCGCGCCGACAGCCGCCAGCGACTGTCAGCTTTCCCTTGCCGTGTCGTACGCCTTCTTCATCTCTTCCCACGCGCTCGTAAAGCCGGCCCTCATGTCCTGCCACGCGTCGCCGCTCGCGTCCTTGATCGCCTTCAGCTTCTCGGTCGCATTCTGACGCTGGCGCTCGAGCTGGGCGACGGCCTGGTCGAGCTTGACCTTGGCTTCGCCCTGTGCCTTCGACGCCCGGGACTTGAGGTCCTCGATCTTGCCGTTCATGTCCGCGAGTTCCTTCTCCGCGTTCGCGACGAACGCTTCCTTCGTCTGGCGGGCGAGATCGTTCACCGACGCGGCGAGTTCCTTTGCCTCCTTCTTCACGTCCTGCACGGTGGCCTTCTGTTGCGGCGGCTCGGTCTTGCCGCATGCTGCGTTACCGAGGGCTGTGGCGATTGCGAGCGC
Organism: Burkholderiales bacterium; assembly: GCA_039807745.1. Classification (GTDB taxonomy): domain Bacteria; phylum Pseudomonadota; class Gammaproteobacteria; order Burkholderiales; family JAEUMW01; genus JAEUMW01. The sequence continues at coordinate 3,111 of JBDHRV010000153.1, read as the reverse complement.
GAGTGCAAGGCTCCTGTTCATGCATGATCTCCTGTCGGGTGAGTATATGGTTCGAGTTGCCTTTACCGCGGAACGTTCGAGGTCCAAGATACTGTGCGACGCGCTGCGCTTTTCGAGCTCCCACCGCCGCTATGGTTCGACACGAACCGCCGACCTTCTCCGACATCGTTGATGCCGCCGAGCGCCTGCGCGGCGTGGCGCACCGGACGCCGGTCGTGACCTCGCGCACGGCGAACGAAACGGCCGGCGCCGAGCTCTTCTTCAAGTGCGAGAACCACCAGCGCATGGGCGCTTTCAAGTTTCGCGGGGCGTACAACGCGATCGCGCAGCTCGACGCAGCGCGGCGGCAGGCGGGTGTCGCGGCGTATTCGTCGGGCAACCACGCGCAGGCGATCGCGCTCGCCGGGCGGCTGCTCGGGGTGAAGACCGCGATCGTCATGCCGGACGATGCGCCGGCGTCGAAGATCGCCGCCACGCGCGGCTATGGCGGCGAAGTGACCCAGTACGACCGCCGTTCGCAGGACCGCGAAGCGCTCACGCGGGAGCTCGCGTCGCGGCGGGGCATGACGCTGATTCCGCCCTTCGATCACCCGCATGTCATCGCAGGGCAGGGAACCGCGGCGAAGGAGCTGATCGAGGACGCCGGGAGGCTCGATTGCCTCGTGGTCTGTCTCGGCGGCGGCGGCCTGCTGGCGGGATGCGCGCTCGCTGCGGCTGCGCTGAACCCCCGCTGCAGGGTGATCGGCGTGGAGCCCGCGGCCGGCAACGACGGCCAGCAGTCGCTCGCGCGCGGCGAGATCGTCGAGATCGACGTTCCGGACACGATCGCGGACGGCGCGCAGACGACCCATCTCGGTGAGCACACTTTTCCCATCATCCAGCGGCATGTCGATGAGATCGTTACCGTAACGGACGCGCAGCTCGTCGCGACGATGAAGTTCTTCGCGCAGCGCATGAAGATGGTGGTCGAGCCGACCGGCTGTCTCGCCGCCGCGGCCGTGCTCCACGGCGCGGTCGCCGTGCGTGGGCGGGTCGGCGTGCTGGTAAGCGGCGGCAACGTCGACCTCGACGTGTTCGCTCGGCTCACCGGCGCTCAATACAGCGGCTCCTTGTAGAACACCAGCACCGCGCCGATCGCGAGCATCGCGAACACCGCGACGAGGCCCGCGGCACGCGCCGCAACCGTGTCGCCCGCGTCGCCCAGGCGCAGCTCCAGCCAGCGGCCGATCGCCATGATGACGGCGAGCAGTCCCATCGCGAGGTGCGTGGACTGGATCAGGTAGTCGGTCTTGAGCTCGAACGGCAGGTGCGAGTGGGTGACGAGCAGGATGCCGCCGAGCGCGCACAGCACCGGAAACATGTAGCGCAGGCGCGCCGATGCACGCGGGCTCGTGCGCGCGCGCATCTCGAGCAATCCGAGCGTGAAGGCGAGCAGCGTCGCGAGCCGATGCTGCAGGACTTCGGCGTTGCCGAACATGCTCACCCAGAAGCCGAGCGGACCGAGCGGCCACGCTTCGGCGTCGGCGCGGAAGAAGAGAAAGACGCCGAGCAGCATGAAGCCGACCGGCCAGTATTTCGCCCAGCCGAAGCCGCGCACGTAGGAGAGCAGGGCGAAGGCGCCCATCACCACCAGGAACACGCCTGCGACGTTGTGGTTGTAGTCCGACCATTCGGTCGCGGCGAGCGAAGGCGTGCGCCCGACCACCACCGTTCGCGCCGCTTCGCCCGCGAGGAGCGCCGCGTGGGTGGGCGAGTCGAGGCTCGGCAGGCGCGGTGCGAACATGCCGAGCACTTCCGCCACGGTCGCGGTCAGGTTCGGGATGTCCACCGCCGGCGGCATCGAGGAGAGCGACGCCGCGACGAACAGGGTGCTCACGAGCACGAACGTCTCCGACTCGACGTAGTAAGGCACCCGGGCGGTCACGGCGGGGGAGCGCGGGTCGCGGACCCAGCTTCGTCCGGCGCGGAAGTTGAGGGCGGCGAAACCGAGCGCGAGGGCGAGCAGGAACACCTTGGCGGAGACGAGGCTGCCGTAGCCGGTGCCGAGCAGACCGTTCCACGAGCCGACGTAGACGAACGTGAGCACGACGCCGGATGTCAGCAGCACCGCTACCGATCCGATGCCGACGGCCGAGAAGCGCGACACCGCCACCGGCCAGAACGCCGCGACCGACGCGTCGCGGCGGCGCAGCCGCCACAGCATCAGCAGCTGCACCACGCCGCCGACCCAGATCGCCGCCGCGAGCTGGTGCAGCACCGTGAGCGACATCAGGAACGCGCGGTCCTCGAAGCGCCCGACGCCGTGCACGAGCCAAGCCCCTGTGATCACGAGCGGCACGGTGAGCGCGGCGGCCAGTGCCCACCGGCCGCGATGAAAGGGATCGCGGGCGAGCCGGCGCGCGGCGATCCAGACGAGGGTCGCCAGTACGATGCGCGCGACACCCGCGCGAAACTGCACCGTCGCGACGTAGGCGTCGAGCGGCAGCTCGCCGAGCGACGACGCCAGCACGACGCCCTTGGTCAAGAGCTTGAGCGACTGGAAGATCGCGAGCGCGAACGCGCCGGTGCGCAGCAGGTCTGCGCACCGCGCCGCGATGGCCGCGTCGACGCGTGCCGCAGCGCGGCCGATGCGCAGGATGAAGGCTGCCCACACGAGACTGCCGACCAGAAGAGCGAGACTGATCAGGATCAGCCCGCCCATGAAGTCGTCCAGGAAGTTTGCTATGCCCTGGACGTACATCGCGGGGGAAGGGTCATTCGGCGACGCGGAAGCGGAGGATCTCTTCGGTCAGATGACCGTCGGCGGCGAAGACGCGGCATTTCAGTGCGTATTCGCCGGGCTTGAGGGGTGGCAGGTCGATGACGAGCTGACCGGGCTTCCTGCCCGCCGCGATGGGGACGGGTGCATGCACGTCGCCCTGGCTGACGAGGAAGACGCGCGAGAGCGCGACTTCGATGCCGCTGTTGAAATCGAGCAGGACCTTCGTCGGCGCCCCGGCCTTGACCGGCCGGTCCTTGAGCGACGAGCCGGTGACGATGGCATGGGCGCTGGCGGGCGCGGACGCGAACGCGAACAGCACCGCCGCAACAAGGCAGACGAAGCGCGCCATC
>JBDHRV010000152.1:0-8139 GCA_039807745.1 Burkholderiales bacterium | reverse complement strand
GGCGGGACAGAAATTTGAAATCCTCGTGATCCACCCGTGACCAGCGCCTCCCAGACTGGAATCGTCGGTGAGGCGAAAAGGCGTGGTCATCCGGCCGCCGCCGCACCGGGTCCCGATTTCGACAAGCGAGGAGAACACCATGAACAAGCAAGAGATGGTCGACCGTCTGGTGACGCATGCCCTGCAAACCCGGTCCGACGAACCGGTGCATGACGGTTCACGTCAGAGCCGTCCGAAGACCTGTCCCGATTTCGCGAAGATGTCCGAGCGCCTCCTCGAACGCGAGCTTCAGTTTCGCGGCCTGCTGGACTTCGACGAGCCAGAACTCGTCGACGACAACGAAGACGCAGTGTCGGGAGACGATCTCAGGGTGCTGCTCGCGGGCTCACTGCGTCCCAGCCTCGACAATCACTTCTTCGACTGACCGCCGCGGCAGGTGGGCGGTCGCCGTTCGCACGTCACGGAAATTTGAACTTCGCGTGACGGGGTCGTGAAACCGGCTGCCCAAACTGCTCACCATGCAGATCGGGAATTCGAGATTCTTCCGCTGCATCGCCGTACCGACGGTACGACCGCACACGTCAACTCTCTTGGAGGTCACGACCATGTTCACCACTCGCCAACTGATTCAGTCCGTCCTCGTCGCGGCGACCGTCGCGGCCACCGCGCCCGTCCATGCCGACGCGAGCTTCGCCACCGGCGGTTACGCGCGCTTCGCGCCGGCGCTGAGCGTCCAGGGTTCTCCGGTTCCCGCCACGCCCGCGTTCTCGTTCGCGAACGGCGGCCATGCCCGGTTCGTGCACGAAGCGCACGATGCGCAGATCAGCGAACCCACGCCGAGCATCGCGACGCGCGAGCCGTCCTTCGCCACCGGCGGCTATGCGCGCGACGTGTTGAGCCATGCTTCCGCCATCACCCGCGACAGCAGCCTGCGGGTCGCGGGATATCCGTGGGACAACGGCGGCTACAAGTCCGACGGCGGGTATGCACCCTCGCCCGCGGATGCGCTGATTGTCGCGGGCAACCCGTGGGATAACGGTGGCTACAAGTCCGACGGCGGGCGTGCCCCCGCGGACGTGGTGATCGTCGCCGGCAATCCCTGGGACAACGGCGGCTACAAGTCCGACGGCTGGCGCGCACCCGAGCTGCAGGGCTGAGCGACCGAAGTGTGAGCTGGGTCACGTCGCCGTGACGAAAACGTGAAGTCTGCGTGATGGCGGCGTGAGCCCGGCGCACGAAACTGCGGTCTTGCGCGCTGCGGGCCGACGACCCTGGTCCGGTGCGCGTGAACCTTCTCAATCACCGTCAAGGAGATCTCTCAAGTGCCAAAGCCGAATGTTATCCGGGGAATGTGCGTGCTCGCCGCGCTCGGCGTGGGGCTGGTTCAGACGCCGTTCGCCGGCGCCCAGCCGGGTACCCCCGCGACGCAGCAGTCCATGGACATGATGAAGAAGATGGACTCGAACAAGGACGGCATGGTCTCGAAGGACGAGTACATGGCTTTCCACGAGCGGAAGTTCGATGCCATGGACAAGAACAAGGACAAGATGGCCACCCAGGAGGAGTGGCTCAACACCCAGCTCAGGGCGAGCGACGGCGGCTAGCCGTTCGCCTTGGCCACACAAGCGTTTCCCTCAATCCATTCGCAAAGGAGTCATCATGAGCAAGTCCAACACCGTCATCCGTTCGGCCGTCGCGAGCCTGCTTGCGTTCGGGGTCGCCGCGGCAGCCACCGACGCGCTCGCCGCCAAGGGCGACAACGAGAAGTGTGCGGGCATCGTCAAGGCCGGCAAGAACGACTGCGGCACGTCCGTCAGTTCCTGCGCCGGCACTTCGAAGGTCGACAACGACAAGGAAGCCTGGGTCTTCCTGCCCAAAGGCACGTGCGAGAAGATCGCAGGTGCTCGCATCCAGACCTCCGAGTACGCCCAGCCCGGCGGCAAGAAGTAAGCATGCGCGCGGCGACATCCAGAGCCGATGTTGCCGGCCCGATCCCGGCACGCGCCGGGATCGGGTTGCGTGCACCTCACTATCGCGAGTTGCTCGACCGCAGGCCCGACGTGGGCTGGCTCGAGGTCCACAGCGAGAACTACTTCGGTGGCGGCGGCCAGGCGCACTGGTTTCTGGAGCGCGCGCGCCGCGATTATCCACTGAGCCTGCACGGTGTCGGGCTGTCGCTCGGTTCCGCCGATGCGTTGAGTCGCGAGCACCTGGCGTCGCTCAGGACGCTGATCGAGCGCTTCGATCCCGGCATCGTGTCCGAGCACCTTTCCTGGTCCGCCGCTGGTGGTCGGTACATGAACGACCTCCTGCCGCTTCCCTACACCGAGGAGGCGCTGCAGGTGTTCTGCGATCACGTCTGCGAGGCGCAGGACTATCTCGGCTGTCGCATGCTGATCGAGAATCCGTCGAGCTACGTCGCATGGTGTGACTCGATCATCCCCGAAGCGCAGTTTCTGCGGGCAGTGGCCGAGCGCACCGGTTGCGGCATTCTGCTCGACGTCAACAACGTCTTTGTCAGCGCGACGAACCACGGCTTCGATCCGCTCGCCTACCTCGCCGCGATCCCGGTCGCACCGGTCGGGGAAATCCACCTCGCCGGGTTCGACCGCGGTGAGCACTGCCTCATCGATACGCACGGCAAGCCGGTCGCCGAACCGGTGTGGACGCTCTATGCCGAAGCCATGCGGCGCTTCGGCCCGGTGCCGACGTTGATCGAGTGGGACACCGATCTCCCGCCGCTCGACGTCCTCCTGGACGAAGCCGGGCGTGCCGATGCACTGTCCGGTGCGCGCGATGCCGTCGCTGCGTGAGCTGCAGGCGGCCTTCGTCGACGCGGTGTTCGCTGACGGGGAGGCCGTTCGCCATGCGTTGACCCCGGACTGCGAACCGCGCTTCGAGGTCTACCGCAACAACACGTTCGCCAACTATGCCGCTGCGCTGCGTGCGGTCTATCCGGCGATCGAGCGGCTCGTCGGGGCCGAGTTCTTCGCCCACGCGGCACGGCGATACGTGCGCAACACGCCTTCCACCAGCGGTGACCTGCATCGCTTCGGCGCGGACTTCTCCGAATTCCTCGCCGCGCTGCCGGCGTGCGGCGAGCTCGTCTACCTGCCCGACACGGCACGGCTCGAGTGGCTGATGCACGAGGCGTTTCACGCGGCCGACCACGCGCCGCTCGACCTCGGCCGCCTTGCCGCGGTAGCGCCGGATCGCTACGACGCACTCACCTTCTGCCTGCACCCCGCCTGCCGTCTCCTGACGTCGCCTTACCCGGTGCATCGCATCTGGCAGGTGAACCAGGCAGACGTGGCCGACACCGCCACGGTGGACCTCGCGCAAGGCGGCGTGCACCTGCTGGTCGCGCGTCCGGTGGCGGGCGTCGAGCTCGATCTCCTCGCGGCGGCGGAATTCGCGGCGCTCGCGACGCTGGCGCGTGGGGAGACGCTCGGAGTAGCGCTCGAGCAAGCGGCGCGGGTGGATGCCGGCTTCGATGCGGCGCGATTTCTGCGCCGCCGCGTCGCCGCGCGCACGCTGGTGGATTTTCGCGTGACTGGCGGCGTGATGGAAATGTGAACTGCGCGCGATTCGCCCGTGATCGTCGGCTGTCAAAGTGACAACCGTTTTCGCAATCGATGTACCCGTCATTTCGGTCACGAGAAGGAGATCGCCATGGAACTTGCCGCACAACCCCCGCGCTCCGGTCTGCGCACGATCGCATCCTGGTACGACGCCGCCGTCGGCGCGCTGGCGGCGCTCACGCCGCTCATCGATTGCGCGATCCGCTACCTGGTCGCGGAGGCGTTCTTCAAGTCGGGGCTCACCAAGATCGCGAGCTGGGACACCACGATCGCGCTCTTCGAGAACGAGTACGCGGTGCCGTTGCTGCCGCCTGAGGTCGCGGCCTATCTCGGCACCGCCACCGAGCTCGCGATTCCGGTGCTGCTGGTGCTGGGGCTTTTCACGCGGCCGGCGGCGTTCGTTCTCTTCGTGTTCAACGTCGTCGCGGTGATTTCGTATCCGGATCTTTCGGAGGGCGGCTTCAAGGACCATTTCTACTGGGGTCTGCTGTTGCTCGTGACCCTGTTCCACGGTCCCGGGAAGCTCTCGCTCGATCACCTGATCCGCACCAGACTTGCCGTCTGAGGAACGACCATGAACGAAGCATGTGGTGTGTGTGAAGCGCGGATGCACCGGATCAGCATCCGAGAGACGACCCTCGAAGGGCAACGTGCCCTCGTGACGGGTGCCAATTCGGGAATCGGCGAGGCCATTGCCCGGGGTCTGGCCGAAGCCGGGGCCGCGGTGGTGGTGAACTACGTTTCCGGCGATGACCGCGCGCAGGCGGTGGTCGAAGAGATCGGGGCGGCAGGGGGCCGGGCGATCGCGATCCGTGCGGACGTGAGCGACGAAGGCGAGGTGCAGGCGATGTTTCGCGAAGCGACGGAAACGTTCGGCTCGATCGACATCCTGGTGAACAATGCCGGCCTGCAGGCCGACGCACCGCTGCACGAGATGTCGCTCTCACAGTGGCAGCGTGTCATCGGTGTCAACCTGACCGGGCAGTTCCTGTGCGCACGCGCGGCGATTCGGGAGTTTCTGCGCCGTGGACCGCTGCCGGAGCTCTCGTGCTCGCTCGGCAAGATTGTCTGCCTGTCCTCGGTGCACGACGTGATTCCATGGGCCGGGCACGCGAACTACGCGGCGAGCAAGGGCGGCGTGTCGATGTTCATGAAGACACTCGCGCAGGAGTATGCCGGCCGCAAGATTCGCATCAACGCGATCTCGCCCGGCGCCATCAAGACACCGATCAACACGTCGGCGTGGGCGACCATGGAGGCGGAGGCGGCGCTCCTCAAGCTCATCCCGTACTACCGCGTCGGCGAGACGCGCGACATCGCACGCGCCGCGGTGTGGCTCGCGTCCGATCACTCCGACTACGTCACGGGTGCCACGCTGTATGTCGACGGCGGCATGACGCTGTATCCGGAATTCCGCGAGGGGGGTTAGTCATGTCGGGTCGCTTCAGTGCAACCGCGCTGCTCTTGGCGTACCTCGCGTTCCCCGCTGCCCCTGATGCCCCGGCGCCGCTCGAAGGTCCGCTGCCCGATGGTCAGCAGCCCTGGTGGCCGAGCCGCTACGGCCAGCAGGACCAGATCGGGACGTTGAACGAGGTGACGCCGGGGGCGGTGCGGGCCGCAGCGGGACTCGTGCGTCGCGGTGAGGTGGTGGACTTGGGGCGCGTGCTCGACGAAAACACGCCGAAGTTCCCGGGCCGCTATTGGCACCAGACGGTGGACGCGTCGGCTCATTTCGTCAACGCGCGGCGGACCGGCGCGAGCGGTGGCGGGTGGGGACGCAACGCCATCAACTGGATCACGGAGATCCAGACCGGGACGTTCCAGGTCGGGACACAGCTCGACTCGATCGGCCACATCCAGATCGGCGAGCGCTTCTACAACGGCTGGACCACGCAGCAGATGGTCGAGGAGTGGGGCCTCAACCGCTTCGGCATGGAGACGGTGCCACCGGTGGTGACGCGCGGCGTGCTGCTCGACATCGCGCGGCTGAAGGGCGTGCCGCGCCTGGACAAGGGCTACGTCATCACGGTCGCCGACGTCGACGGTGCGCTCGCCGCGCAGCGGGTGGAGGTCCGCCCCGGTGACGCGGTGCTGTTTCACACCGGATGGGGCGCCTTGTATGGTCGGGACAACGGGCAGTTCCTGTCGGGCGAACCGGGCCCGGGGCTCGACGTGGTGCACTGGCTGTATGCCAAAAGGATCGCCATCACCGGCGCCGACACCTGGAGCTTTGGTCCGGTGCCGGGGGAGGATCCCGCGCGGCCGTTTGTCGTGCCGCAGACGATGTACGCGAAGCTCGGGCTCTTCGGGCTCGAGAACCTGAAGACCGAGGAACTCGCGGAGAAGCGGGTCTACGAGTTCCTGTTCGTGCTCACCCACGCCAAGACGCGCGGCTCGACCGCGGCGGTGGTGGCGCCGGCGGCGGTTTACTGACGACCAGAGGTCCATCATGCGCGAACGCTTCGATGTCATCATCATCGGTTCCGGCGCCGGCGGCTCGGCCGCGGCGTACCACCTTACCCAGACCGGCAGGCGCGTGCTGCTGCTGGAGAAGGGTCCGCCGCTGCCGAAGGATGGCAGCACGCTCGACGCCGACGTGGTGCTGAAGCGCGGGCTTTTCCTCAACGACGAGCCCTGGGTGGACGGGCACGGCCGCACGACTGTCCCGGAAGAGCACTTCAACGTGGGCGGCAAGACCAAGTGGTATGGTGCCGCGCTACTGCGCTACGGCGCCCACGAGTTCGCGGCCGACGCTGCGCACCGCTGCCTGCCGTGGCCGATCACGTACGACGATCTCGCCCCCTACTATGACGAGGCCGAGCGCCTGCTCGACCTGCGCCAGTTTCCGCTCGAACCGAACCTGCAGGCGATCGCGGAGGGGCTCGCGCGGAAGGATCCGCAGTGGCGCCGCAAGCCGATGCCGATCGGCCTCGCACGGGACATCGTCGAACACCGGCGCGAGGCGCAGCACTTCGACGGCTTTGCCTCCGCCGGCGGGTTTAAGTCCGACGCGGAGCAGTGCCTGCTCGCGCGCTTGCGCAACAAGCCGAACCTCGTGCTGGAGACGGGGCGGGCGGTGAAGGCACTCGTTTCCTCGCCACGGACGCCAACGCGCATCGAAGGCGTGGTCTGCGAAGACGGCACGCGCTACGAGGGCAACGCGGTGTTCCTCGCATGCGGCGCATTGCACAGCCCGCGACTCCTGCAGACGTATCTGGAGACGACCGGACTGCACGATCGGCTCGCGAGCTACCGGCAGGTGGGCCGCAACTACAAGGCGCACCTCCTGAGCCTGGTGATCGCGTTCTCGTGGCGGCCGGTGACCGATCTGCTCTGCAAGACGGCGCTGTTCCTGCACGAGTCGTTTCCCCACAGCAGCGTGCAGGCGATCGGCGGCAACCTGGCCGAGGAGATCGTGCGCACGCAGGCGCCTGGGTTCGTTCCGCGCTGGGCCTCGGGTCTCGTTGCCCGGCGCGCCTACGGGCTCTTCCTGCAGACCGAAGACGGCTCGCATCCGGACAACCGCATACTCGCGCAAGCAAACGGGTCCGGTCTGCCGCAGATCGATTACGATGCCGCAAGGTTGCCCGAGGCGGCGGACGAGCATCGGCGCCTGCGCGAGACACTGGTCCGACAGCTCGTCTCCCTCGGATATCTGCCGGTCGCGCGAGCGATTCCGATCACGGGCACCGCCCACGCGTGCGGGACGCTCGCCACGGGGCACGATCCCGCCACGTCCGTGGTGGATGCCTGCGGCAGGGTGCACGGACTGGAGAACTGTTATGTCGTCGACGGCAGCGTGCTGCCGCGATCGAGCCGGGTGAACCCCGCGCTCACCATCTACGCCTGGGCGCTGCGCGTGGCGAGCCGCCTCGGTGCGAAGGGATACGCGAATGAGCGCAGCACTGCCAGACCCGATCCGGTTCGGGCGTGAGGTCTGCGGCGACCTCGCGGCGGCCGAGCGCCGCGAGTGGTGGCTCGCGAACGGCCGTGGCGGTTTCGCCGCCGGCACCGTCGCCGGCACGCTGACGCGCCGCTACCACGGTCTGCTGATCGCGCCGGTGCGGCCCCCGCTCGGACGCCATCTCGTGGTCGCGAAGGCGGATGCGACGCTCACCGACGGCGAGCGCGCCTGGCCGCTCTTCACCAACCGCTGGGGCAGCGGGGCGATCGCACCGCGCGGCCATCTGCTGCTCGAATCCTTCCGGCTCGACGGGCGCATCCCGACCTGGGTCTACGCGTGCGACGAGGTGCGCATCGAGCACCGCATCTGGATGGAATACGGGGCGGACACCACTTACTCGGCCTGGCGCCTGTACGGTGGCGTACCCGCGGGCGAGCTCCGGCTCAACGTGCAGCTGCTCGTCAACGCGCGCGATTTTCACGGCACCACGCGGCCGGGGGACTTCGATCCCGTGGTCGAAGGTCACGGTGCCGAGCTTCGCGTGGTGCATCCGAACTGGTTCATCCTGACGGTGCGCGCGAGCGGCGGTGCGATCGCGGCGCGCCACGACTGGTACGAGGACTTCGACCTGCCGGTCGAGCGCGAGCGCGGACT
>JBDHRV010000011.1:0-41606 GCA_039807745.1 Burkholderiales bacterium | reverse complement strand
CGTTCGGCCGCAGAAGTATCGCAACGCCTGGGCCGCGTCCTTAGGCGCTGACTACGCGATGTCGAAGGAGCTCGTGCTGCGCGGCGGCGTCAGGTTCGACCAGACTCCGACCGTCGACGGCTCCCGCGACACCATCGTGCCGGATGCGAACCGATTCTGGATGGGGGTCGGCGCCACGTATCGTCTGTCGCCCAGGTCGAGCATCGATCTCGCCTTCACGCACGTGTTCTTCAACAGCGCCGAGGTCGACGTGACGCGCAGCTTTCCCGAGCTCCGCAGCACGGTACGCACCCGAGCCGAGGTCGATACGCATGTCAACACGCTCGCAGCGAGCTTCAATCATGCGTTCTGAGCGCGCGAGGCCGGGGCGGCTTACCATGTCATCGTGCAGGCGAGGTGCCGAACGGAGCACATGCAAATGACGGAAGCCGCCAGGGCGGATCGGGTGAGGGTCGTCATCGTCGGCGGCGGCTGCGCGGGCATGGCGGCCGCCTGGCAGCTCTCGCGGCTGCCCGGCTACGACGTGCATCTCTACGAACGCAGTTGGCGCCTGGGCGGCAAGGGAGCGTCCGGTCGCGACGAACACGGCCGGATTCTCGAACACGGCCTGCACATCTGGCTCGGCTTCTACGAGAACGCCTTCCGCATGATGCGCGAATGCTATGCCGAGGTCGAGGCGCGGGGCTGGGGTCCCGCGCGGGAAGAACCGCAGGACAGGCTGCCCCACGGCTCGATCGACGAGGCCTTCTTTCCCGAGCCGCACGTCGGGGTCGCCGGGCACAACCGGGCGCACGAGTGGGAGGTCTGGAGCGGCCACCTGCCACCGATGAAGGGGCGGCCGGGCGACCCGATCGATCCGGAGTCGAATCCGTTCACCCTGGTGAGCTATCTCGCGCGCTGCTTCCATCTCATCAAGACCCTGATGCTGAGCGTGGTCGGCCCCCCCGGCGGCGACGTGCCGGGCCAGCCCCGGCCCGAGGAGCGCTCGCACAGCGACGAGGCGGTCGAGCTCGACTTCTCCTTCGATGCCGCGCGCTCGCCGCGGGTTCTCGTCGAGCGCATGGCGCGCATGCTCCGGGGCGGCGTGCTGACGACGGCCGCCGGCGTGCTGCAAGGCGTGACCATACTCGAGGACTGGCTGCGCACGTTCAAGCTCGCGCCGCAGGCCGCGGGCACCGTGTTCGAGTTCGTCGAGGCGGTCGCGGCGCAAACGCGCAAGCTCCTGCACGACGTCGTCGCGGTGGACGAGCGGCTGCGCTGGAAGACCGAGCTCATCGACATCGTCATCACGATCGCGGTGGGACTGTATCGGGACCGGGTCCTCTTCGACGAGCGCGGGCTCGACGCGATCAACCACATCGACTATCGGGACTGGCTCATCAAGCACGGGGCGACCAGGACCGCGGTCGACTCGCCCTTCATGAACGGCATCTACGATCTCGTGTTCGCGTACCGAAACGGCGATCACGACAAGCGTGCGCTCGCCGCCGGGGTGGCGCTGCGCGGCGCGCTGCGCATGTTCTTCACCTACCGCGGGGCGATGTTCTTTCGCATGCGGTCGGGCATGGGCGACGCCGTGTTCTCACCGCTCTACAAGGTCCTGCGGGAAGGCACGGCCACCGGCGATCGGCCCGCGCGCGGCCGGGTGACGTTCCACTTCCTGCACGCCTTGAGCCGGGTCGAGCTCGACTTCGAGCAGGAAGACGCGGGGCGGATCGCGCGCCTCGTCTTCACCACCCGCGGCGACCCGGCCGCGCTCGACGCGATCAGCGGTACGGCGGCGCTCGATCATTTCGGCTGCTGGCCCGATGACGATCGCCTGTTCGCCAGCGCAGCCGGCAAGCAGGGTGAAGGCAGCGTCACCCTGCATGCCGATGAGGATTTCGACGTGGTCATACTCGCGACCGGCGTCGTCGATTTCGTCGCGGCCTGCGCCGACGGTGCGGACCCGAAGGCGGATCTCTTTCGCCTGCCGCAGTGGTCGGCGATGCGCAAGCACGTCCAGACCGCGGCGACGAAGGCGGCCCAGGTGTGGTTGAATCGAGACCTCGACGAGCTCGGCTGGCATCGGGGTCCGGGGCTGATCTCCGCGCTGGGGACACCGTTCGGGACGTGGGCGGACATGACGCATACGCTCGGCAGCGAACGGGCGTGGCGCGAAGCCCGCGCACGAGACCGAAAGGAGCCGCCGCCACCGCCCGACGGTGTGCGGTCCGTGGCGGCCTTCTGCTCCGTGCTGTCGAACGACGAAGTCGAAAGCGCGGATGGCGCGCGCGATAAGCTTACGGAACATGTCGAGCGTGACTTGCACACATTGCTAGAGAGTGGCATCGCATCCTTCTGGCCCCTCGCGTTCAGCGGCGAACAGACCGCGCTCGACGCACTGGTGGCCGCGGATCCGCAGCAGGCCGCGGGAAGTGGCATACCGGGGCAGCACGTGCAGGTGAACTTCGCCGGCTCCGAGCGCTACACCCTCGCCCTTCCCGGATCGATCGGGCACCGCGTGTCGCCACTCGATCGCTCGGTGACGAACATGACGATCGCCGGCGACTGGACCGCCTGCGGGCTGGATGCGGGGTGCGTCGAGGCCGCCGTCATGTCCGGCATGCTGGCCGTGCACGCGATCACGGGTCACACACCGTCGCTCGACGACATCGTCGGTTACCATCACCCATGAGCACCGCTCCCGAAAGCAGTCAGGTGAAGCGCCCGTTCCAGCGCCCCGTGCTCGAGGCGACGGGTCCCAATCGTCGCGCGGGCGGCTTCTACCGCACCGCGGACGACGAGCAAGGCGCGCTGCCGGGCATACCGCTCACCGGTGCCGAAGACGCCGTGGTGGCGGCGGTTCGCCTCGGATACAAGGTCGCCGCCGCGCAGATCGACCGCAGCGCACGATTGGCGAGGCGTTTGCGCGAAGCCGGTGAGCGCGCGGCAGGGCCGGATAGCGAGCGCAAAGCGGTCGATGCCACCGAGCGCCTGCTCTTCGACTCGATGATGACGGGCCTGGAATGGCTGGAAGGCGTCGCCGCCGACCCGAGCTGCCCGCTGAAACGGCTGGTGGCGGCCGAGTATCGGCTGCTGGGCTCGCTCTTCGGGTTGACCCCGGGAGCGGAAAAGCCCGCGCACACGGCGCCCGCGGGCAGCGACGCGGCCGCGGCACGCCCACCGCAGACTCCCGTTGCGCCGCTGCGCATCGTCCTGCTGGGCGCGGAGCGCCGCGCCGTCCGCGTCAAGGCCTGCGAGATCGCGCCCAACCTGGCCCCCGCCGAGTTACCGGTCGCCTTCTATTCCACCCAGGCGATCGATGCGCCGCCGCTCGAAGGACAACTGGTCACGAGCACGACGCCCCCGATCCTGCGCGTGACGACCTGGCAGCGCAGCCCTGCCGGTCTGTGGCGCGCGGCCGTCTGCCTGGCGGACGGCGAGCAGGTCGGCATCCTAGAGATCGAGCTGTAGACGGGGCACGCAATGGGGTTTGCCGAGCGCTCGCTCTACTCCGGCACCGACGACGCTCTGGTGCAGGCGGTGCTGGACGAATACGGCGACCTCACGCGGCGGCACCTGCACGCCTATCTGCCGCAGGCAGAGCCCCGGTCGTACCTGTACGAGCTGCTCGCGGACTATCCGCAGCGCACCGGCAAGATGCTGCGCTCGAGCCTTTGCATCGCGACCGCGCGGGCCCTGGGCGCGCCGGTCGAGGATGCGCTGGCGTCGGCGGTGTCGATCGAGCTCATGCACAACGCGCTGCTGGTGCACGACGACATCGAAGACGACAGCGAACGCCGCCGCGGCGATCCGACCCTGCACGCGCTGCACGGCATCCCGCTCGCGCTCAACGCCGGCGATGCCATGGGCCTCTTGAGCCTGCAGCCGCTCAAGCACAACGCCCAGCGCGTCGGCGTCGCGCTCGCGCTGCGCATCTTCGAGGAAACCGAGCGCGTGGCGTGGGAGAGCACCGAAGGTCAGGCGCTCGAGCTCGGTTGGCGGCACGAGAACCGCACCGACGTCACCGACGAAGACTACCTGCAGATGGTGCTGCAGAAGACCTGCTGGCTGACCACGATCCACCCCCTGCGGGTGGGGTGCCTCATCGGCGCGCGCGGGCGGCTGCCGCTCGATCCCCTGATCCGCGTGGGCTTCTTCTTCGGCGCCGCGTTCCAGATCCAGGACGATCTCCTGAATCTCGAAGCCGGCGCGGACTACGGCAAGGAGCGTGACGGCGATCTCTACGAAGGCAAGCGGACGCTCATGATCATCCACGCGCTGCGCACGGCGGGGGAACCGGACCGCCGGCGGCTCGTCCGCTTTCTCGCCCGCCCGCGCGCGCGGCGCACGTCCGCGCAGGTCGCCTGGGTTCGCGCCGTGCTCGATCGCACCGGCGCCATCGAACACGCCCGCACCGTGGCGAGGGGTCTCGCGGGGGCCGCGCTGTACGAATTCGATGCGTTCTTCGCGCGCGTGCCGGCCGGGCGCGATCTCGCCTTCATCCGCAATCTCCTCACCTGGGTGTTGCAGCGTGCGCACTGACAGCCGCCAGCCGGAGTCGCCTCGATGAGCCACACGATCCTGCTCTACGGTGCAACGGGTTTCTCGGGGCGGCTCATCGCCGGGGCAGCGGCCAAGCGCTGGTCGGCCCCCGCAGCGGCGTGCCGGCTCGTGCTCGGGGCACGGGAGAGCGCCGAGCTGAAGCAGCTCGCGCACCGGCATGCGGTGGATTACCGCGCCTTCGGGCTGGACGATCGACCCCGGGTCCTGCGCGAGCTGCGCGGCGTCAAGGTGCTCGTCAATGCCGCCGGTCCGTTCGCCTGGACGGCGGAGCGGCTGGCCAAGGCGGCCGTGGAGGCGGGGTGCCACTACGTCGACATCAACGGCGAAGTCGACGTCTACAAGCGGCTCGACGACCTCGGACGCTTCGCGGCGCAGCGGCAGGTCGCGATCGTTTGCAGCGCCGGCCACATGTCCACCACCTCGGACCTGCTCCTCGACGCGGCGCTCCAGCACCTCGGGAACAAGGGCATAGTGGAGCTCGGCACGGTGCGCTTCGCGATGTCGCGCGTGACACACGTCTCGCGCGGCAGCACCGAGAGCGCGCTGCGCTCGCTGCGCGAACAGGTGACGGTGGTGCGCGAGGCGGACGTGTCGTGCCAGGGCGGACCCAGGTGGCAACCGGTGCTCTGGCACCTGCCCGTCGGCGCGCTCGAGCGGACCTTCGACTTCGGTGCCCGCGGCAAGCACGCAGGGGCTGGCAAGCCAGACCTGCGCATTGCCTCGGCGGTGAATCTGGTCGACACGCTCACCGCACGGGTGCAGGCAATGCGCCACGGTGTGCGCGTGCACCAGATCGAATCGTACATGGAGACGGGCACGGCGGCCCGCGTCGGCTACCAGCTCGGCGCCTTCGCCGCGCCCCTGTTGAGCCTGCCCTGGGTCGGGGCGCTGGCGCGCGCGCAGATCGCGCTGCTGCCGGAAGGGCCGACCGCGCAGGAACGCGCGGCCAGTCCGCACGTCCTCCTGCTCGAGATCGAGGATGCGGCCCGGACACCGGTGATCGACTGGCGCCTGGCCGGACCGAACATCTACGACGTCACGGCGGAGGCCGTCACCGCGATCGCCGAGCGGCTTGCCGAGGGCGGCTTCTCCGGCTGGTGCACGCCGGCCGAAGCGCTCGGCCCACGGCTCACCCTGACGGAAGTGGAACAGGGCGAGCCGCTGCGGGGATGCCGGCTCGAACAGCGCGTCACCGTCGGGTAGGTACGAGCGATGGCACCGGCTCCGGTCAAGTTCTGGCTCGCGACTTTCGAGACCGACAGGCCGCCACCGGCGACGGTAGCGGCGACCGCTCCCCTGCTGGGATCGCCGTTCGAGAGCTCGACCGGGAAGATCGTCATCGCGATCGAAGTGCTGAACCGCGGTGCGGAGTACGCGGTTGTGATCGCGACGGCGAACGACGTGGAGTACCCCTCGGAGCTTGCCTGCGGCCTGGGGTTCGCGAACGGCGCCGCGGCTTGCGATCTCGCGCGCGAGTCGGGTTTTCCGGTGGTGGAAGCCACGATCACGTTCCGTCCCGCGGACGGCCTCGTCACCGTCGTCGCGCCCTTCTTCGCGGCGAAAACGGAGTCCGACGCGAACGTCATACGCTACGAGGAACCGCTGCTCGCGATCGGCGGCGTCGAATTCCGAGAGGCGAGCTATCCGGACGTGCCCCTCGATATCACGTATCGCCAGACCATCGTGGCACCGGATGCCGCCCGGCCCGACATGGAGATCGCGACGCTCCCCGCACGCTGGAGGACGTCGAGAACCGGCACCGTGCAATGGCGGCCGGCCGAGATCGCGCTCCAGGTGGCGTCGGTGCGCTTTCCGGAACTGATGCCCCTCGCGACCGCGCCGATCGCCGCACCGCGGGTCTGGTCGGGGTCGATGTCGAGCTATCCGGAGCTGGACCCTGTTCTCGTCAGGCAAGGGCCGCCGCAGCCGGAGCCTCGCGTCGACACGGTCACGAGCCTCGCCTACCGGTTCGAGGACGTGGAGCTGCTGGGATTTCGCATCGACCTGGGCCAGTTCGGCGGCGAGGCGGATCGCCTGCTGGAGAAGCTGATTTCGCCCCTCAACTTCCACCGCATCGCGGACGCCGCCGAGCTTACGGACACCGCCCGCCTCGCCGACTTCCGCTATGGCGCCGCCGCCCGTGCCATCGTCATCGAGCTGCTGCGCTACGGCAAGATGAAGCTCGACGATCCGCCGGCCCCGATGGAGCCGGGCGACTATCAGAGCCAGCACGAACTGCTGGTGCGCGTCCTGGTCGGTCGCCTCGACGACGACACGGCGCAGGCACGCGACCCCGCGGTTTTCGTGCCGGCCATCTTCGTCGACAACCCGTGGTCGAAGGTGGTCGGGCGGGAGCTGCAGGGATTCGACAAGCAGCTCGCGCGCTTCTGCGTCGCGGTGGGCGGCGCTCCGCAGCCGCTGCGTCCCGACGGATGTCTCTGCAACGACGCGAGGCAGGGGCCGCTGCAACCGCTCGAACGCATTTCCCAGATTCGCCTGGTGCCACGGGTCGGACAGGACGGCGGCGCGCTGCTCGATCTCGACTACGGATCGACCCCGTTCGAGGAGAATGCCTTCACCGCGATCGATCTGCCGCTGGCCTTCGGCCGATCCTTACTCGCGGGCGTACGCTGGCGGCAGCCCGACTTCGACGCGATCGCATTCCGTCGCTCGTTCGCCCGGCCGATGGTCGCGAACGGACTCACCAGCTTCCGCTCGGTGCAGGTCACCCCGGTCGATGCGCGAGGGCTGGAGAAGACCTGGATCCAGGGGACGTTCGCTCTCGATCGGGTGCGCCTCGCCTTTCCGGCCGGCATCGCCACCCTGACCCTGCATGCACCGCCAGGGGCGCCCGAGTCGTGGGAGCGCCTCTGCAAGCTCCTCGAACGCGCCGGCGCGAGCACTTTAGGGCTGCCTACCGGTGACTGGTATCGATTGAAGTGCCGGATGGAGTTGCGAATCGACGACGGTCTCGCCTGGTAGGGTCGACCGTTCACCCCATCGCTGCGGCTGCGCCTGCAGCGCTTGCTTCGCCTGGTACAGCCCGTCGCGCATCCAGTTGCTCGGCAACGGTTCGCCGCCCTCGCCGTCGAGCCTCCGGAGCGCCGCGCGCACGTCGAACGGCAAGGTGTCGCCGCCAGTTCGCATCAGCATCGCCAGCGCCGCGCGCAGCGCGGTGGCGACGTCGCCTTGCTCCTCTGCGAGTGCAAGCGCGGCCGCGAGCCGTCGTGCGGCAAGGGCATCGCTGGCTTCGAGCTCGGCCTGAAAGGTCAGGAGCTCCGCGTTCATGCGCGACTCTCCGCTCTGCTCCGCACGCCGCAGCGCGCCCGTCAGCGCCTCCCGCGCGCCTGCCACGTCGTCCATCCTGGCGAGGCCGCGGGCGATGCCCAACAGGTAGTACGACGCGTTCAGGCCAACCCCGGCGGCGTCGAACCCGGCACACAGGCAGCGTGCCTTGGCGATCGCCTCGGGCGATGCCTGCAGCGCCGCCTCGGCCAGACATTCCATGATCGTGCTGGTGGCAAGCCAGATGCTGAAGCCGAACTGCTGCGACAGGCCGGCGCTGGTCCGCGCGTGCTCCGCCGCCTGTGCGTAGCGCCGCTGCGTATAGCGCGCTCCGGCAAGCCACGCGTGGAGCAGCGCCGCGTCGAACGGGCGCGCCAGGCGCTCCACGTGCGCGAGACCCGCGACGACCGCCCGTTCGGCCGCCTCGGCATCCCCCATGAGCCACGCCACCGTCGGCAGCAGCGCCCAGGCAGCCGACGCCGCGTCCTGCGGCACCGGGTAGGTAAACCGTTCGCCGCGCTCGGCGCGGTACAGCGCGAGACAGCGCTCGAGCACCGCGCGGCAATCGGCGAGGCGCCCGCAGTAGAGCGTGGTGTAACCGTGAATGCACAACGCATCGATCGCGAGATCGGGCTGCGTCGCCTGCTCCGCGAGCGCCATGCATTGCAACGACAGCTCGTGCGCCAGGCCGAGATCGCCGCGCACCAGGTGAAACGTCGCCAGACCGCGAACGATCGGATAGAGCGCAGCGGGTTCCGATCGATCGTCGCAGAGGGTGCGCGCCTGGCGATACGTCTCTTCGACCTCGGGTGCGGCGTAGCCGCTCGTCGCGGACAGCGCGACACCGAGCTGAATCAACAGCTGTCGCCGCAGGACGGCGCGCACCGCCTCATTGCCGATCGAGTCGAGCAGCGCGAGCCCCGCCCGGCTGTGCCCGATCGATTCCCCGTACGCCGCCCGGGCGAGGTTGTCCGCGCCCGCCACGGCGAGACAGCGCACCGCGTCTTCGTGGCGGAGCGCCGCGCGCAGATGGTAGGCGACGACGTCGGGCGACGAATCGGGCGTACCGGCGAGCTGGCCCATGAGGATGTCGGACACCCGGGAATGCAGGAGCTGGCGCTCGGTGCGCAGCAGCGTGTGGTAGACCGCATCCTGGATGAGCACGTGCTTGAAGCGGGCGCGATCGGGTTTTCTGGGATCCGGCAGACTCAGGATGCCATCATCGACGAGCCGCGCCACCGCATGGTGCACCTCGGTGCGCGGCTGACCCAGCACCTCGCACAGGAGCGGCAGCGAGAACTCGCGGCCGAGTGCGGCGGCGGCCTGGGTGGTGCCGCGCAGCGCCGGACGCCGATCCAGGCGCGCCTGGATCACGTTCTGCAGCGTGGCCGGGATCTCCTGGATCGGAGACGGATCGGATCCGCGCCCCGGCTGCCGTCCCGCGGCTTCCAGGGCGCTGCGCGTGAGCTCTTCGAGATAGAGCGGCACGCCCTCCCCGCGCTCGATGATCCACTCGAGGGTGCGCGGCGACAGATACTCGCCTGCCGCGACCTGTCCGATCAGAGTGCGCGAATCGATCTCGCCGAGGGACTGCAGCCGCATGACATGCACGTGCGGGAGCTCGAGCGCCGCGATGTCCGACTCCAGACGTGCCGTCACGATGGTCAAGATCGCGAGGTCGGCCGGCGCCGCCAGGAAGCGCTGCAGGAGCAGTGCGGTCGTCGGATCCGACCACTGCAGGTCCTCGAACTGGATGAGTAGCGGCGCGCGCTTCGCCAACGCGCGGACCACGTCGAGGGTGAAGCCGATGGTGCGCTCGCGAATCAGCTCCGCGCTCTCCCCCGCGGCACCCGGGGTCGTCTCCGACGAGGTGAACAGGGGTCCCAGATAAGGCATCGCCGCATTGACCTGCGCCCCGATCGACCGGGCGAGCAAGGCGCGGCCGCGCTGCAGGGCCACGTCGTCGCCGTCCGCGGGCTCGATGCCTGCCATGTTCCGCGCCAGGACGCTGACCGGAAAGAACGGCGTGTTGCGGGTGCGGGGCGTGCAGTCGAACTCGAGGCGCGTCGCGCCCTCCGCCCGGGTCGCGTCGTCCAACGCGTGCGCGAGCCGCGACTTGCCGACCCCCGGATCGCCCACGAGTATCGCTGCACAACACCGACCGGAGGTCGCTCGTCGCCAGAGACTTTCGAGCCGCGCGACCTCGGCGTCGCGCCCGATGAGGCAATCGGCTGCAACGCGCGTGCGGCGCGCTTCGTGGCGCGAGGCGACGCTCGTCTCGCCGGAGACCAGCCAGCCGCGCACGCCATCCTCGAATCCCTTCAGACGGAGCGTCCCGAGATCCCGGCAATCGAAGAAGCCGCCGATCAACTTGCGGGTGGAGTGGTCGATGACGACCCCGCCCGGAGGCGCCACCGCCATGAGCCGGGCCGCCAGGTGAGCCACCGTACCGACGACGGCTTCGCTGGTGAGGGCCGTCTCCTCGATCTCGTCGCCCAGCACGGCGGTCCCGAAAGCGATACCCACCCGCAGATCGAGCGTGTTGTGCGCGAGGCGGATCGATCGTATGGCGTCGACGAGAGCAAGCCCGCATCGGACGGCGGACTCGGTTGCATCCTCGCGCGTATCCGGATGGCCGAAGATGACGCGCGCGCCATCGCCTATGAAACGCAGCCGGTAACCGGAGTGGGCACGCGCGACGGTCCGAACGACTTGTCTGAACGCGTCGAACACCTGCAGCAGATCTTCCGGATCGAGTGCGTTCGCGAGCTCGGTCGACTGCACGATGTCGCAGAACAGTACGGTGACTTGTCGGAGCTCCACCGCCCGATCCGGCTGCGTACCCTGTCTGTCGGCAACATGGAGTCGCGCTCCGCAACGGTTGCAGTAGCGCGCATCGTCGCAATTGCCGGTACCGCACGCTGAACAGATCACGCTCACGCATGCCCCCGGAAACTTGCTTCTCGTTGTATGGAGGCATCGGGTACGACGGGAAAGGGCGCTCCAGCCCGCCCCCAGCTCCACTGGACGCCTCGCAGCTAGGGCGGAGAGTACGCTTGAAATCCGCGCTGAGGCAAGCAGCGATCGCTCACGCAGCCCGGCGAGCTGCGCACGACAGAACTTACCGCAGTGCCTGCTTCTTCCGCCGGGGATCGGTGACGGGAGCCACGGTCGCGTCGTGCACGCTGCGCGTGGCATCCGGCTCGACAGCCGCCGCGCGACGGGGGAGCAACTGCCTGAGCGTGCGTTTGACGTCGCTCCCCAACGCGCGCCGGTCCCGCGTCGCCCGCGCCAGCGCATGGCGGACCGCGCGCAAACGCTCGCCCCACGGAATGGGGGCGTGGAGCGCGACGGTGCAGTAGTCCCAGTGCCGCCGCCAATGGATCAGCATCAGGGGGCGGGTGCGCCGCGGGTCGTAGATGCGCGTGATCTCGGCCAGTGTCCGCTGCGGCGTGAAATGGTCGCGCCCGGTACGACGGTAAGCGAGTACTTCGGGCAGCAAGTGCCAGCGGCCCTGCAACGCCAGCTCCGCCATCAACACCGGGTCACCGTGCGGATACATCCGGTCGAGGGCGGTTCTGCGCAACGCGTCGAGCCGGATCAAAGCGCTCTGTGCGTTGTTGAGGACGAGGTGGCCGCACACATAATCGAAGCGCTCGCTCGGGCTCGCCGCGGTCACGGAAAAGTCGCCGTCATAGACGTCGAGCAGCGTGCCGGCTTCGTCGATGAAGCGCGTGCGGCCGAATGCCAGCACCGCGCCATCATCGGCCTGCAGAGCCGCCACGCATTTCGCGAGAAGATCCGCCGCGACTTCGTCGCTCGCGGACGCCCACTTGAAGAAGCTCCCCCGCGCCTCGTGCACCACGACGTTGTAATTGCGGGGTGCGCCGATGTTCTCGGCCTGGCGCAGATAGCGGATACGCGCATCGAGGCGCGCATAGCGCTCGCATAGGGCACGTGTGTTATCGGTCGAAGCGTTGTCCGAGATGATGAGCTCGAAGTCGCCGAGGCTCTGGGCGAGCAGCGATTCGATGGCGCGCTCGAGGTAGCGCCCGCCGTTGAACACCGGCATGCCGATGCTCACCAGCGGCTTGGTGCGGGGGGGATGCGTCATCGCGTGTTTGTCGACCGGACCCGGCGGATTACCGCGACCGCCGGCTGGGTCACGGCTTCAAGCAATTGCCGGACCGGACGCCGGACCCTGGATCGAAGCCCGCGGGCCGCGCCGGGAGGCCGCGGATACGCTGCCGCGCGACCATGTCGCCGGCTCACGGAAACGACGGAATCGTCGGCTCGGTGCCCTCGAATTCGGCAGTCGGGTGGTGGAGCCTGATGCGCTCGCTCACCTCGTCGACGCGGGCGAGCGGCACGTCGACCATCACCAGCAGCTCGCCGCCGTCGATCGCCTGCTCGAACCGCTTCAAGCGCGTGTTGCCGACGTTCAAGCCGATCATGCCGCCGAGCCACGCGCCCATCCCCGCGCCCGCCAGGCTGGAGGCGAGGATGATTCCGCCGGCGATGACCATGGCGCCCGGACTGAGCGCCACACCGACGAGTCCCGCGAGCAGCCCTACCACACCCCCCTGCGCCAGCCCGCGCTCGACAGCCGGAATGAAATCCGACTTCTGCATCATCGTCGCTTCGGGCAGTTCCTCGAGCGGTGTCCCGCGCTTTGCGAGCACGTGCAGATGCTTCTCGCCCACCCGCGCCACCAGCATCTCGTTTACTACGCTGCGCGCGACCTCCACATCCGGTACCAGGCAGTATATTCGTCTCATCATGTCGCTCGTCCTCCACGAGGTCCGCGCCTACTTCCAGCATAGGCGACAAACCCGCTGATCGCTACCCCGGGATTGGCGCTCGCCGTCATCGCCGTCCTGCCGTCCGGACCCTGCGCTTTCCAGCTCGACCCCGGGGTCCACCAACCGCCCGACCAGGCGAAACGGTGCATCGTCGAAGAGCGGCGTCTGGTCATCGCGGGTTTACTCGAGGTCGATCGGACCGGCCACGACGCGCGCATCGCGCAACTGACCGATACGGCCCGACGACATGCCGAGCACGTCGGCCAGAATCTCGTCGGTATGCTCGCCGAGCACGGGCGCGCGCCGCGGCACGTCGCGCGCGGCGGCGGCGAACTGTAGCGGCGACCCGGGCACCAGATACGTGCCGATGCCGGGCTGTTCGGTCATCGAGAAGAGCGGATTGGCGGTCGAGCAGCGGGGATCCTCCGCCACCATCTGCGCGAAGGTCCGGTACGGCCCCCAGCACACTCCAGTGCCGTCAAAGACCTCAGTGATCGAGGCGACGCTGCGCTGCCGGAACCAGGGCGCGAGCACCGCCGTGATCGCCTCCCGTGCCTGAAAGCGCTCACCCTCTTGCGCGAGATCGACCCCGAGCAGCGACCCGAGCGCCGCGAGCTTGTCGGCCAGGCCGGTGGTCTTCGAGAGCTCGTCCCATTGCCGCCTCGTGATCGCGACCACGTAGACCAGGCGCTCGTCCGCGGTCTCGAATTCGCACCCATAAGCGCCGTACAGAAAATTGCCGGATGAGCGCCGCTCCGTCCCGTTTACCTGCACCTCCGCGATGTAACCGAGATTGCCCGTCATCGCGAACGCGACGTCGGCGAGCGGCAGCTTGACGAGCTGCCCTTCCCCCGTGAGGCGCCGGTGCCGCTCCGCCGCGAGGATGCCGAGCGCCGCGGTCAAGCCGGCGACCGCATCCCACGCCGGCAACACGTGGTTGACGGGATTCACCGGCGCGCCGCCGTGCGCGGGGCCGGTCACGAAGGGAAAGCCGAGCGCGCAATTGACGGTGTAATCGACCGCGGAGCTGCCGTCCGGATTGCCGGTCACGTTCATCATGATCAGATCGCTGCGACGCTCGCGCAGCGCGTCGTACCCGAGCCAGCCGGAGGCGGGGAAATTGGTGAGGAAGATGCCGTTGCCTGCACCGGGCGCCGTGATCAGCGCGGCGATCAGCTCGCGCCCCTCGGCGCTGCGGGTGTCGACCGCGAGCGAACGCTTGCCCTTGTTGAGGCCGACCCAGTAGAGACTCTTGCCGCCCGCCGTCACCGGCCAGCGCCGCGCATCGAGCCCGCCTTCGAGCGGATCGAAGCGGATCACGTCCGCGCCCTGCTGCGCCAATGTCATGCCGCACAGCGGCGCCGCGACGAACGCCGCGCCCTCGACGATGCGCAGCCCTTTCAGTATCGCGTTCATTTTCCCCCTCTCGTCATTGGATTTGCGCTATTCTGCCAGCGGAGCGCGCCGCCAGGCTCATCGTCGCGGCGCGAACAGGGATTACAAGATGTCAGCCAACGGCAACGATCAGGGCGCGGTCCCGACTGGGGAAGGGGCCGACAACCCCGACACGGCGGCACCCGCGTCCGCACACTCGAACGACGACACCACGAAACCGCTGCCGCTGTCCGGCATTCGCGTGATCGATGTCGGCACCTTTCTCGCGGGTCCCTACGCGGCCTCGATCATGGGCGAATACGGTGCCGAGGTGCTCAAGGTCGAGTACCCCATCGGCGGCGATCCGATGCGCCGCTTCGGCACCGCGACCAAGCGCCATGACGCGACGCTCGCGTGGCTGTCGGAAGCGCGCAACAAGAAGTCGGTCACGATCGATCTGCGGCGGCCCAAGGGCGTCGAGCTGTTCGTGAAGCTGGTGTCGAAATCCGACGTGCTGGTGGAGAACTTCCGCCCCGGTACGATGGAGGAATGGGGCCTCGGCTGGAACGAGCTCTCGGCCGCCAATCCGGGCCTCATCATGCTGCGCGTCTCCGGCTACGGGCAGACCGGCCCCTATCGCCGCCGTCCCGGTTTCGCGCATCTCGCGCACGGCTTCGGCGGCTTGTCCTACCTCGCCGGATACCCCAACGAAACGCCGGTCGTGCCGGGCATCGCGCCGCTCGGTGATTACATCTCGAGCCTCTACGGCGTGATCGGCATCATGCTCGCGCTGCGCCACAAGGAGAAGACCGGCGAAGGCCAGGTGATCGATGTCGGCATCTACGAGGCGGTGTTCCGGCAGATGGACGAGATGGCGACGGTCTACGGCCTGTCCGGCAAGGTGCGCGAACGCGAAGGCGCGGGCAGCTTCGTCGCCGTCCCGCATGGGCACTTCCGCACCAAGGACGGCCACTACGTCGCGATCGCCTGCACCAACGACAAGATGTTCGAGCGCTTCGCGCAGGCAATGGAGCGCCCGGAACTCGCCTCCACCACGCTCTACGGCGAGCAGCGCAAGCGGCTTGCGGCGAGCGCCACGGTGATCGCGATCGTCAACGAGTGGGCAGCCGGGCTCACGTGCGACGAGCTGCTCGAACGCTGCATCGCCAAGCAGGTGCCCGTGGGCAAGTTGAACAGCATCGCCGACATCTTCGCCGATCCGCACTTCAAGGCGCGCGGCAATCTGCTCGAGATGGAAGAGGAAGCGCTCGGCAAGGTCGTGATTCCGGGCGTGGTGCCGACACTCTCCGAGACGCCGGGGCGGGTGACGAACCTCGGGCCGCGCCTGGGCGAGGCGACCTACGAGGTGATGCGCGAGCTGCTCGAACTCACCGCCCAGGAGATCGCCAGCCTGCGCCAGCAGCGCATCATCTGAGGAAGAACGCATGGATCACGAACCGTCCGAGAACCTGCCCCTGAGCGGCATCCGTGTCATCGATCTCGCGACCGTGGTCGCCGGCCCTTATTGTGCCGGCATACTCGGCGAGTTCGGTGCCGAAGTGCTGAAGGTCGAGCATCCCGTGGGCGGCGACACCGGCAGGCACTTCGGGACGCCCGGGCCACGCGGCGACACGCTGGTGTGGGTCAGCGAAGGGCGCAACAAGAAGTCCGTGACCATGGATCTGCACCGCGCCGAGGGCGTGCGGATGTTCAAGGACCTGATCGCGAAGTCCGACGTGCTGGTCGAAAACTTCCGTCCCGGCACGCTGGAGAAATGGGGCATCGGTTGGGAGGTGCTGCACGCGATCAATCCGGGATTGATCATGCTGCGCGTGTCCGGCTACGGTCAGACCGGGCCATACAAGGATCGACCCGGCTTCGCCCGTGTCGCCCACGCCGTGGGCGGGCTCACCTATCTCGCCGGCATGCCGAAGGGCACGCCGGTCACCGCCGGATCGACCACGCTGGGGGATTACTTCACCGGCCTCTACGGCTGCATCGGCGTGCTGCTCGCGCTGCGCTACAAGGAGAAGACCGGGCGCGGCCAGTACATCGACGCGGCGCTCTACGAATCGGTGTTCCGTTGCACCGACGAGCTCGCGCCGGCGTATGCGATGTACGGCACGGTGCAGGAGCGGCACGGACCGCACATGGAAAGCGGCTGCCCCTACGGCCACTTTCCCACCCGCGACGGCAAGTGGGTGGCGATCGCGTGCACCACCGACAAGATGTTCGGACGGCTGGCGGAAGCGATGGGTCGACCGGAGCTTGCTTCGAGCAGCCTGTACGGCGAACAGAAGGCGCGCATCGCGAGCCGTACCGACGTGAACGAGATCGTGCGCGACTGGTGCGGCTCGATGCCGCGCGACGAGGTGCTCGCACGGTGCAACGCCGCCGGCGCACCCGCCGCGCCGCTCAACAACATCGCGGACATCTTCGGCGACCGGCAGTTTCACGCGCGCCGCAATCTCGTATCGATCGACGACGCCGCGCTCGGCGAGACGGTGATCGTGCCCAACGTCATTCCTCGGCTTTCGAAGACTCCTGGCCGCATCAAGCATCTCGGGCCGCGGCTCGGCCAGCACACCGACGAGGTGCTGAAGGATCTGCTCGGAATCTCCGACGCGGAGATCGAAGCGCTGCGCGCACAGCGCGTGATCTGAAGCTTCCCGGAGCGACCATGAAACTACCCGCGAACTTCTACCGGCCGCTTGCGATCGGCGCCCCGCTCCCCCTGCGCGAGCTGCCGGTGCGGCCGGAACGGATGATCCATTTCTTCCCGCCGCACGTGGAGAAGATCCGCGCCCGGGTACCGGAAATGGCAAGGCAGGTCGACGTGCTGTGCGGCAACCTGGAAGACGCGATCCCGATCGATGCCAAGGAAGCCGCGCGTGCCGGCTTCATCGCCGTGGTGCGGAATACCGACTTCGGCGGCACTGCTCTGTGGACCCGTGTCAACGCGCTCAATAGCCCGTGGTTCCTCGACGACATGCTGGAGATCGTCGCCGCCGTCGGCAACAAGCTCGACGTGATCATGGTGCCGAAGGTCGAGGGGCCGTGGGACATCCACTTCGTCGATCAGTTGCTGGCGCAGCTCGAAGCGCGCTACAAGGTGACGAAGCCGATCCTCATCCACGCACTGCTCGAAACCGCGCAGGGCGTGAAGAATGTCGACGAGATCGCGTGTGCCAGTCCGCGCATGCACGGCATGAGCCTGGGTCCCGCCGATCTCGCAGCCTCGCGCGGGATGAAGACGACGCGTGTCGGGGGCGGCCATCCCTTCTACGGGGTGCTCGCCGACCCGGCCGAGGGCCGGACCGAGCGCACGTTCTCGCAGCAGGACCTCTGGCACTACACCATATCGCGCATGGTCGACGCGTGCGTGTCGTCGGGCATTCGGGCGTTCTACGGACCATTCGGCGACTTCGCCGACGAGGCGGGCTGCGAAGCGCAGTTTCGCAACGCGTTCCTCATGGGCTGCACCGGCACCTGGACCCTGCACCCGGGTCAGATCGCGATCGCGAAGCGCGTGTTCAGTCCGGACGTGAACGAAGTGCTGTTCGCGAAGCGGATTCTCGAAGCGATGCCCGACGGCGCCGGTGCGGTGCTGATCGACGGCAAGATGCAGGACGATGCCACCTGGAAGCAGGCGAAGGTGATCGTCGATCTCGCGCGGCTCGTCTCCGAGCGCGACCCGGAGCTCAGGCGCGCTTACGGGTTCTGACCCATCGTGAAGACCGAGACCGGCAACTTCTTCGAGGATTTCCGGATCGGCCAGGAGATCGTCCACGCCACGCCGCGCACCGTGAGCGAAGGCGACGTCTCGCTCTACACCGCGCTCTACGGGTCCCGCTTCGCAGTGAACGCGTCGTCGCCCTTTGCGGCAGCGCTGGGCTTTCCGCGCGCGCCGGTGGACGACCTGCTCGCCTTCCACGTGGTGCTCGGCAAGACGGTGCCCGACATCTCGCTCAACGCCGTCGCCAACCTCGGCTACGCTCTCGGTCGCTTCGGCGAGCCTGTCTACCCCGGCGACACGATCTCGGCCGTCTCGACCGTGCTCGGCCTCAAACAGAACAAGGACGGCAAGGCAGGTGTCGTGTACGTGCGCTCGGTCGGCCGCAACCAGCGCGCGGAGATGGTCGTCGAATACTGCCGCTGGGTGATGGTGCGAACGCGCGATGCGGATGCCCCGGCGCCGGCGCCACGGGTTCCAGAGTTCCCGTCAGTGGTAGCGACCGATGACCTGCTCGTGCCGCGCGGACTGCGCCTCGATGCCTATGACGGCACACTGGCGGGTAGTCCGTACGGCTGGGAGGACTACGCGGTCGGCGAGCGCATCGATCACGTCGACGGCATGACGATCGAGCAATCCGACCACATGATGGCGACGCGCCTCTACCAGAACACGGCGCGGGTGCACTTCAACCAGCACGTCGAGAAGGACGGGCGGTTCGGCCGCCGCATCGTCTACGGAGGCCACGTCATCAGCCTCGCACGCTCGCTGTCCTTCAACGGCCTCGCCAACGCCTTCAAGATCGTCGCGATCAACGGCGGACGCCACGTGGCCCCGACCTTCGCCGGCGACACGGTCTATGCGTGGTCGGAGGTCCTGGACAAAACGGCGCTGCCGACGCACAACGACGTCGGCGCGCTGAGGCTCAGGCTGGTCGCGACCACGGATCGCGCGTGCACGGATTTTCCGTACAAGGCGGACGCTGAGCGCTACGACCCGTCGGTGGTGCTCGATTTCGACTACACGGTGCTGGTGCCGCGGCGGGGCTGAACCTCAGCTCTCGGCCAGCGGTTCCACCGGCTCCAGCCGCCAGATCTCCCGGTTGTACTCGTGCATCGTGCGGTCGGTCGAGAAGCGGCCGCTGGCAGCGGTGTTGAGAATGCTCATGCGTGTCCAGCGCGTGCTGTCCCGGTAGGCCATCTCGGCTTGTCGTTGAGCTTCGAGGTAGCTGCGGAAGTCAGCCGCCGTCAGCCACGGGTCGCGCGGGTCGCGGATTGACCGGATCACTGCTTCGAACAAGCCCGGCTCGAACTGGCTGAAATGGCCGCTTTCGAGCATGTGCATCACCCGCCGCAGATCCTCGTCGGCCTCGATGATCTCGTTCGGCTGGTAGTTCTCGCGCCGCACCGCCACCTCCTCGGCCGTCAAGCCGAACAGGAAGAAGTTGTCCGCGCCGACCGCCTCGCGGATCTCGATGTTGGCCCCGTCGTAGGTGCCGATCGTCACCGCGCCGTTCATCATGAACTTCATGTTGCCGGTGCCGGAGGCTTCCTTGCCGGCAGTGGAGATCTGCTCCGACAGGTCGGTCGCCGCAGCGATGACCTCCATGGCGGAGACCCGGTAGTTCGGCAGGAACGCAACCCTGAGCCGATTGCCCAGGTCGCGGTCACTGTTGATGACGTGGGCGACATTGTTGATCAGTTTGATGATGCGCTTCGCGAGCCAGTAACCCGGAGCCGCCTTGCCGCCGAACAGCACGCAGCGCGGTGTCCAGTTTGCGCTATCACCGCGCTTGAGGCGATCGTAGAGATGGATCACGTGCAGCACGTTGAGGAGCTGGCGCTTGTACTCGTGAATCCGCTTCACCTGCACATCGAACATCGCACCCGGGTCGAAGTCGATCTTGCACTCCTCCGCCACCATCTCGGTGAGACGCCTCTTGTTCTCTTCCTTGACCTTCTGCCAGCGCGCGCGGAACGATTCCTTCTCGGCGTGCGGAGCGAGCCGCGCAAGCTGGTCGAGATCGGTGATCCAGCCGCCACCTATGGTCTGGCTGATGAGCTCGGCGAGCTTTGGATTGGCCCAGGCGATCCAGCGCCGCGGTGTGACGCCGTTGGTCTTGTTATTGAACTTCTCCGGCCACATCTCGTAGAAGTCGCGGAACAGTCCCTCGCGCAGGAGCCGCGAGTGCAACTCCGCTACGCCGTTCACGGAAAAGCTGCCGACGATGGCGAGGTGCGCCATGCGCACCTCCTTTTCGGGTCCTTCCTCGATCAGCGACATGCGGCGCAACCGCTCCCAGTCCCCTGGCCACCGGCGCGCGATCTCCGTGACGAATGTCGCATTGATCTCGTAGATGATCTCGAGCAGGCGCGGCAGCAGCCGCTCGAACATCCGCACCGGCCACCGTTCGAGCGCCTCCGGCAGGAGCGTGTGATTGGTGTAGGCGATGGTGCGTGTCGTGATGCCCCACGCGCGGTCCCACTCCAGCCCGTTCTCGTCGACCAGCAGGCGCATGAGCTCCGCCACAGCAATGCTGGGATGCGTGTCGTTCAGCTGGAAGATGCTCTTCTCGTCGAACCGGGAGAAGTCCTCGCCGTGCATGCTCTTCCACCGCCGGATGACGTCCTGCAGCGTCGCCGAGACCAGGAAGTACTGCTGGCGCAGCCGCAGCTCCTTGCCCATCTCGGTCACGTCGTTCGGGTAGAGCAGCATGCTGATGTTCTCGGCGGCGTTCTTCTCCAGCACCGAACCCGAGTAGTCGCCGGCGTTGAACTGCCCCAGATCGAAGACGTCCCGGGCCTGCGCGCGCCACAGGCGCAGCGTGTTCACCGTGCCGTTGTGGTAGCCCGGAACCGGCGTGTCGTAAGGCACCGCGAGCACGTCGTTGGTCTCGACCCAGCGGTGGATCGTCCTGCCATCGCCGTTCGTCCAGCGTTCCGTGCGGCCGCCGAACTTGATGGTCACGATGAACTCCGGCCGCTCGAGCTCCCACGGGTTGCCGTCGATGAGCCAGCGCTCGGGCTCCTCGACCTGCTCTCCGTTCTTGATCGTCTGGCGGAAGATGCCGTACTCGTAACGGATGCCGTAGCCCATCACCGGCAGCTGCAGGGTCGCGCAGCTGTCGAGAAAGCAGGCGGCGAGACGCCCCAGGCCGCCGTTGCCGAGGCCGGCATCGTGCTCGAGCTCGATCATGTCCTCGAGGCGCAGGTCGAGTTCCTTCAACGCATCGCGCACGGCCTGTTGAATGCCGAGGTTGAGCAGTGCGTTGCCGAGCGTGCGCCCCATCAGGAACTCCATCGACAGGTAGTAGGCGCGCCGGCAGTCGTTCTCGCGATACGAGTAGTGGGTGTTCTTCCACATGACCATGAGCCGGTCGCGCAGTGACATGGCGAGCGCCTCATACAGGTGGAAAGCGTACTTGGAGTGAATGTCGCACCCCAACGTGTGGTTGAAGTGCCGTCTGAAATCCGCCGCGATGCTGCGGGCGTCGAGACCGAGGGTGGGCAGATCCCGCAGCAATGGGGTGGGGATCGCCTCACGTTCCGTGATGGCAGCCATGGTTTCCTCCCGATTTCTTATAGTGGCCGGGGGTAACCGTACCACAGACCGAACGTCGCCGACCACATCAATGTATCAGCATGCCGCGGCGTCGCTGCATTGAATGGCTCACCTGTATGCAAAGTTGCGCTATCATCATCGGCGCGCAAACGCCCGAACGCACGCAGGCGGGAAAACATCGCCACCGTGCACCAGCGGGAATCGACGGGCCCAAGGCCTGCCGCTGTCGACGCGGGCGTCGGGCAAACGCAGCAACGGGGGGAAAAGATGGCACTACGACCAGAGTCGTTGGAGCAGTTGCGCAAGCGGCGCGGCGCGGCGCAAGCGGGTGGGGGCGAGAACAAGATCAACGAACGGCGCGCCAAGGGGCTGCTCTCCGCGCGCGACCGCGTCGAGGCACTGTTCCAGTCCGGGACCTTTCAGGAAATCGGGATGCACGTGCGCCACAGCGGACGGCATTTCGGGCTGGAGAAGAAGGAATTCCCGGCCGACGGCGTGATCACCGGCACCGGTTACGTCAACGGCAAGCTCGTCGCCGCGATCAGCCAGGATTTCACCGTGGCTGCCGGCACACTCGGCAAGATGCACGCACACAAGATCGTGGAGCTCATGAAGCTCGCGATCAAGACCGGCACTCCGTTCGTGGCCTTCAAGGACTCCGGCGGCGCGCGCATTCAGGAAGCGGTCGACGCCCTCTCCGGCTACGGCAACGTCTTCTACCACAACGTGCTGATGTCGGGCGTCGTGCCGCAGATCGCGGTGGTGTGCGGCCCCTGCGCGGGTGGCGCCTCCTACTCCCCGGCGCTCATGGACTTCATCATCATGACGCGCCAGAACGCGCAGATGTTCATCACCGGTCCCGAGGTCATCAAGGCGGTGACCGGGCGCGCGACGACCATGGCCGAAGTGGGCAGCGCCGAGATGCACGCAACAGTGAGCGGCAACGTGCACTTCGTCGCCGACGACGATCGCCACGCCATCCAGATCGTGCACAAGCTGCTCTCGTATCTGCCGTCCAACAACACCGAGGACCCGCCGCATCACCTGAGCCCGGACCTCACGCTCGCGCACGACGAGTCGATGAACAGCCTGATCCCAGACGATTCATCGGAGCCCATGGACGTGCGCAAGATCATCAGCCACCTCGTGGACGATGGCCAGTTGCTCGAGGTTCACGCCGGTTGGGCGCGCAACATCATCGTCGGCTTCGCCCGGATCGAGGGCATGGTGATCGGTCTTGTGGCGAATCAGCCAACGGAGATGGCCGGCGCCCTGGACATCCACGCTTCGGACAAGGGCGCGCGCTTCATCCGCACCTGCAACGTCTTCAACATTCCGATCGTGACGCTGGTCGACGTGCCGGGCTTCCTGCCCGGCGTCGAACAGGAGCGCAGCGGCATCATCCGCCACGGCGCCAAGATGCTGTTCGCCTACGCCTCGTGCACCACCCCGAAGATCACGCTGATCCTGCGCAAGGCCTATGGCGGATCGTATCTCGCGATGTGCAGTCAGGAGATGGGGGCGGATTTCGTGTACGCGTGGCCCAACGCCGAGATCGCGGTGATGGGCGCGGAGGGCGCCGTGAACATCCTCTATCGCAAGGAGCTCTCCGACGCAGCCGACCGCAAGGCGAAGCACGCCGAGCTGGTGACCGGCTACCGCGCCGAGTTCGCGTCGCCCTATCTCTCCGCCTCGCACGGCTACATCACCGACGTGATCGAGCCCGCCGAGTCGCGTTCGGTGATCGCGCTGTCGCTGCGCAAGGTGCTCAACAAACGGGAGCTGCGGCCCGCCAAGAAGCACGGCAACATTCCACTCTAGTCGCGGTCAGCGGCCCAACAGGGAGGCAGCAGACAATGTCCGACATGATCATGAAGACGCTCTGGATGTATGGCCTCGCCATCGTGGTGTCGATGGTCGTCGCGGTCGTCATCAAGCTGATTGTGGTGATCTTGAACGCACTCGAACGCAAGCCCGCGGCGGCATCGAAGCCGGTGCCCGCTCCCGCTGCCCCCGCGCTCGATCTCCTTGGCGACCACGTGGCCGCGATCTCGGCAGCGGTCTATTCCGTGCTCGGCGCACATCGCATCGTCCATATCGAAGAGCACCGCGATCCCGGCTGGGTCGTGGAAGGAAGACTGGCCCACCACACCTCGCACGCGGTCTCGCACCGCCCGAAGCAATAGCGAAAAAGCTTCAGAAGAAAGGGAGAGAAAAATCATGGAGAAGAAGTTCCGGATCACGGTCGACGGCAAGCAGTACAGCGTAACGGTGGAGGACCTCACCGAGGGACCCAGCCTGCTCTACCCCACGCCCGGCAGCATGACCATTCCGAGCCCGCAGCCAGCGGCACCCGCCGCCGCGCCGGCGCCCGCTGCAGCCAAGGCCGCTGCGGGCGCGGGGGACGTGGTGAGCACGCTGGGCGGTGTCGTGGAGTCGATCCCGGTTTCGGTCGGACAGGCAGTAAACCAGGGCGACAAGGTCGTGATCATCGAAGCGATGAAGATGAAGACGCCCATGATTGCCCACAGGGCCGGCAAGATCACCGCGATCCACGTCAAGGCGGGGGATGCCGTCGAGGCCGGTCAGGCGCTGGTCAGTATCGGGTAAGCGGGAGGCGCCATGGAAGGCATCCACCTGCTCGACATCTTCCAGGGCATCGCGACGCTGGCCGCGTCCGAGCCAAAGATTTTCTGGGGCCGGATCGGTCTGATTTTTCTCGGTTTCGCGCTGATCTATCTCGGCAAGAAGGGGGTGCTGGAAGCGCTGCTGATGATCCCGATGGGTCTCGGCATGGCTGCCGTCAACGCGGGCGTGATGTTCTTCGAGGGCAACAAGCCCGGCACGCTCTTCGTCGACCCGCTGGTCGAGGGCACCGACGCCACCATGACGATCCTGCAGATCGACTGGCTGCAGCCGATCTACACCTTCATGTTCAGCAACGGTCTCATCGCCGTGCTCGTGTTCATGGGGATCGGTGTGCTGCTGGACGTGGGTTTCGTCATGGCGCGGCCGTTCCAGAGCATGATCCTCGCCCTGTTCGCCGAACTCGGCACGGTGGCTACCCTGCCGATCGCCGTCTGGCTCGGCATGACCGAGCGCGAGGCAGCCTCGGTCGCTCTCATCGGAGGCGCCGACGGCCCGATGGTGCTGTTCGCCTCGCTCATTCTCGCGAAGGATCTGTTCGTCCCGATCACGGTAGTGGGCTACCTGTATCTAGGCCTCTGCTACGGCGGCTATCCGTATCTCATAAAGATGCTGATTCCCGAGCGGTTGCGCGCGATCCCGATGCCGATGGG
Organism: Burkholderiales bacterium; assembly: GCA_039807745.1. Classification (GTDB taxonomy): domain Bacteria; phylum Pseudomonadota; class Gammaproteobacteria; order Burkholderiales; family JAEUMW01; genus JAEUMW01. The sequence goes on along the minus strand of JBDHRV010000011.1, from coordinate 17,004 downwards.
AGACGTCAAGCGGATCACGTCCGGGCAGAAGCTCGTCTTCGCCGTGGTGGCCTGCACGCTGCTGTGCCTGCTGTTCCCGGTGGCGGCGCCGCTTTTCCTGGCGCTTTTCATCGGTGTGGCGGTACGCGAGAGCGGGCTCCTCAACTTCCAGAACCTCTTGAGCGAGACCGTTCTCTACGGCGCGACCTTCTTCCTCGGCCTGACACTCGGGATCCTGTGCGAGGCGAACACGATCCTGAGCCCGGTGGTCCTCAAGCTGCTGCTGTTGGGCGTCGTGGCGCTCACCCTGGCGGCCCTCGGCGGCATCCTCGGCGGTTATGTTCTGTACTTCTGGTACAAGGGCAAGTACAACCCCATGATCGGCGTCGCCGGCGTGAGCTGCGTGCCGACGACCGCGAAGATCGTGCAGAAGATCGCGACCGAGGTGGCGCCGGGCGTGATGATCATGCCCCATGCTTTGGGCGCCAACATCAGCGGCGTGATCACCACCGCGATCCTTACGGGCATCTACGTCGCGGTGTTGCGCTGAGGACGGCGCGATCGCGCCGGCAGCACGACGAGCACACAAGAGGAGCTCCCGCGTGGCTGACTTCGACAAGCAGGCAGTCGTTGCCGTCTTGAACCGCATCCTCGAGCACGAGCTCGCCGGCGTGGTGCGCTACACCCATTTCTCTTTCATGGTGTTCGGCCACAGCCGCATTCCCATCATCTCGTGGCTGAACAAGCAGGCCGACGAGTCCCTGCTGCACGCGCGCGAAGCCGGCGAGATGATAACGCTGCTGATCGCGCAGCCTTCGCTTCGCGTCGGTGCGCTGCTCGACGCGCACGAGCCGGACATCGATGCGCTGCTGCGTACGTCCCTGGACAGCGAGCGCGCGGCGGTCGCGCTGTACCGCGAGCTGCTCGATCTGGTCCGCGACAAGTCGGTGCTGCTCGAGGAGTACGCGAGAAGGATGATCGTCGGCGAAGAACTGCACGTCGGCGAAGTGGAGAAGATGCTGCGCCGGTCATGAGCGTCAGGGAGGTCGCGCCGTGGCGGCGCGACGGCAATCGACACAACAACCGAGGAGGTATTTCATGAGCGACAGACCTTTCCGCATTCTTGGCCTGCAGCAGATCGCCATCGGCGGCGCCGACAAGGGGCGGCTGCGCCGGCTGTGGGTCGACACGCTGGGGGTGCCGGTCACCGGCAATTACCGCAGCGAACGCGAGAACGTCGACGAGGACATTCTCGCGCTGGGCACGGGTCCGACCAAAGTCGAGATCGATCTCATGCAGCCGGTCGACATCGCCAAGAAGCCGGCGGTGCACGAGACCCCGCTCAATCACATCGGGCTGTGGGTGGACGATCTGCCGAAGGCGGTGGAATGGCTGACCGCGAACGGCATGCGCTTCGCCCCGGGTGGCATCCGCAAGGGCGCCGCCGGCTTCGACATCTGCTTCGTGCACCCGAAGGGCAACGACCAGTTTCCGATCTCGGGCGAAGGCGTCCTGATCGAGCTGGTACAGGCGCCGCCGGAGGTGGTCGCCACCCTCGGCGCCTGAGGGTTACCGCGCGGCCGGCGGATGACGCCGGCCGCGCCGGACTCAGGGATTCTTCTCGAATTCGATGATGTGCTGGTCGACGGCGAGGCTGTCGCCCGGCTTTGCCAGCAGCGCCTTGACCTTTGTGTCCATCTCGGCGCGCAGCACGTTCTCCATCTTCATCGCCTCGATCACGGCGAGTTTCTCCCCGGCCTTGACGTCCTGACCCTCGATCACGGCGACCTCGGTCAGCAGACCGGGCATCGGTGAGATCAGGAACCGCGAGAGATCGGGCGGCGGCTTGCGCGGCATGAACGCGTAGAGTTCCGCCGCGCGCGCGGTGATCACCATCACGTCGACCTGCGTGCCCCAGTGGAAGAGGCGATAGTGCATGCCGCGGCGCTCGACCTGCATGCACACGTCGTGGCCGTTGATGGTGCCGCGAAAGATCGGATAGCCGAACGCCCAATCGGAGATGACGGTGAAGGCCTCCCCCTTGTAGGTGATCTGATGTCCGCCCGGCACGCTCGTCACGGTCACCAGATGTGGCACGTCGCCGAGAATGACGTTCCAGGCGCCGCCCACCTTGTACTGGTGGCCGGGCATCTGGCCCGAAATACCGGCGGCGCGCTCCGTGTAGCGCCGGTGGATGGACGCCGCCACACAGACCAGCAGCGCCGGGTCGTCGTGGGGCACGTCCTCGGCGCGAAAACCCTTCGGATACTCCTCGGCGATGAGCCCCGTGTGCATGCGCCCGGTAAGGAACCGCGGATGCTGCATCAGCGCGGCCTGAAACGGGATGTTGGTCGACACGCCGCGGATCACGAACGCGTTCAGCGCGTCGCGCATGCGCCCGATCGCCTGGTCGCGCGAAGCCCCGTGCGTGATCAGCTTGGCGATCATCGAATCGTAGTACATCGAGATCTCGCCGCCCTCGTACACGCCGGTGTCCACCCGCACCACTCCCGGCACCTCGGGCGGCGGGATGTATTTCACCAGCCGCCCGATCGAGGGCAGGAAGCCTCGGAACGGATCCTCGGCGTTGATGCGGCACTCGACCGCCCACCCGGAGAGCTTGAGATCCTTCTGCGTGAACCCGAGCTTCTCGCCCGCGGCGACGCGGATCATCTGCTCCACCAGGTCGAGGCCGGTGATCATCTCGGTCACCGGGTGCTCCACCTGCAGGCGCGTGTTCATCTCGAGGAAGTAGAAGTTGCGCTCGCGATCGACCACGAACTCCACGGTCCCGGCGGACTGGTAGCCCACGGCTTTCGCGAGCGCGACCGCCTGCTCGCCCATCGCGCGGCGGGTCTTGTCGTCGAGGAACGGCGACGGCGCTTCCTCGATCACTTTCTGGTGGCGGCGCTGGATCGAGCACTCGCGCTCCCACAGATAGAGCGTGTTGCCGTGGGCGTCGCCCAGCACCTGAATCTCGATGTGGCGCGGCTCGACGATGTATTTCTCGATGAAGACGCGATCGTCGCCGAACGAACTCTTCGCTTCGTTGCGGCAGCTCTGATACATCTCGCGGCACTCGTCGTCGTTGGACGGGACGCGCAGGCCCTTGCCGCCGCCGCCGGCGCTCGCCTTGATCATCACCGGGTAGCCGATGCTGCGCGCGATCTCCACCGCCTGGTCGGCGCTCTCGATCACGTCGGTGTAGCCCGGGATGGTGTTGACCTTCGCTTCGTTCGCGAGCTTCTTCGAGGCGATCTTGTCGCCCATCGCCTGGATCGAGTGCGGCTTCGGGCCGATGAAGACGATGCCGTTCTTCTCCAGCAGATCGCAGAACGTCGCGTTCTCCGACAGGAAGCCGTAGCCTGGATGCACGGCCTCGGCGCCCGTGTCCTTGCACGCCTGCAGAATGCGGTCCATCACGAGATAGCTCTGGGCCGACGGCGGCGGCCCGATCAGCACCGCCTCGTCCGCCAGAAACACGTGCTTCGTATCCCGGTCGGCCTCGGAGTGGACCGCGACGGTCGCGATCCCCATCTGTTTCGCAGTGCGAATGACGCGGCAGGCGATCTCGCCGCGGTTGGCAATCAGAATTTTCTTGAACATGGTCCTGTCCGGGAATGGGGATGATGGTCGGGGATGACTTCGACCCCCTGTGTGCCCCTCGTCTCAAGGCCCGAGAGGGCGACAGCGGCAGTTCAACGCCGCACTCTTGCCCCTGCTCCCTTCTCCCTTGTCACAGCGGAATGTTCCCGTGCTTGCGCCACGGGTTCTCGAGCTTCTTGTTGCGCAGCATCGCGAGCGATCGGCAGATGCGCTTGCGCGTCTCGTGCGGCATGATCACGTCGTCGATGAAGCCGCGGGCGCCCGCGATGAACGGATTCGCGAACTTCTGGCGGTATTCCTCGGTGCGATCGGCGATCGCCTTCGGGTCGCCGATGTCCTTGCGGAAGATGATCTCCACCGCGCCTTTCGGCCCCATCACCGCGATCTCGGCCGACGGCCACGCGAAGTTCACGTCCCCGCGCAGGTGCTTGGAGCTCATCACGTCGTACGCCCCGCCGTACGCCTTGCGGGTGATCAACGTCACCTTCGGCACCGTCGCTTCGGCGTAGGCGTAGAGCAGCTTCGCACCGTGCTTGATGATGCCGCCGTACTCCTGCGCCGTCCCCGGCATGAACCCGGGCACGTCGACGAAAGTGATGAGCGGAATATTGAAGGCGTCGCAGAAGCGCACGAAGCGCGCGCCCTTGATCGCGCTCTTGATGTCGAGGCAGCCGGCAAGCACCAGCGGCTGGTTGGCGATGATCCCGACCGTCGCCCCTTCCATGCGGCCGAAGCCGATCACGATGTTCTTCGCGTGGTCGGGCTGCAGCTCGAAGAAGTCGGTGTCGTCGACGACCTTCAGGATCAGCTCCTTCATGTCGTACGCCTTGTTCGGATTGTCCGGGATCAGCGTGTCGAGCGAGAAGTCGAGACGCTCGGCGCTGTCCGTCGTCGGCCGCACCGGCGGCTTTTCGCGGTTGTGCACGGGCAGGTAGTTCACCAGCCGCCGCACCATCACGAGCGCCTCGACGTCGTTCTCGAACGCGCGGTCGGCCACCCCCGACTTCGTCGAATGCGTCACCGCGCCGCCGAGCTCCTCGGCCGTCACCTGTTCGTGGGTGACCGTCTTCACGACCTCGGGGCCGGTGACGAACATGTACGAGCTGTCCTTCACCATCACGATGAAGTCGGTCATCGCCGGGGAGTAGACCGCTCCGCCGGCGCACGGCCCCATGATCACCGAGATCTGAGGAATCACGCCCGAGGCGATCACGTTGCGCTGGAACACGTCGGCGTAGCCGGCGAGCGAGGCGACCCCTTCCTGGATGCGCGCGCCGCCCGAGTCGTTCAAGCCGATGACGGGCGCACCGACCTTCACCGCGTGATCCATGATCTTGCAGATCTTCTCGGCGTGCGCCTCGGAGAGCGCGCCGCCGAAGACGGTGAAGTCCTGGCTGAACACGAAGACGAGTCGGCCATTGATGGTGCCGTAACCGGTCACCACGCCGTCGCCCGGGATCTTCTGCTCGCCCATTCCGAAGTCGACGCAGCGGTGTTCGACGAACATGTCCCATTCTTCGAACGTGTCCGGGTCGAGCAGGAGCTCGATGCGCTCGCGCGCCGTGAGACGTCCCTTCTGATGCTGCGAGTCGACCCGCTTCTCTCCGCCACCGAGGCGCGCGGCGACCCGCTTGTCGTCCAGCTGCTTGATTATGTCGTGCATGGATGTTGTGCCTTGTTCTCTTGTGGGTGTGAGCGGTTCTCGCTCCTCCACGTGAACGGTCGCGATCGGTCATCGCGATGACCGCGCCGCTCATTCCCTGACTTCCCCTGCACCCATGACGTTATCACGCCGCACGGGAGACCTCAAGCCGACGGGGCAGATCGAGCGTGAAAAAGCCGGCCGCGAGCCGCAGGCAAAGGGGCGCGCGAGATCCTACGCGTCCCCCTCGTCGTCGCTCGTGGGCGGGTCGGCGAGCGCTTCGGTCAGCCGCTGCGCCATCAGGCGCGCCGTGTTGACGCCCATGTTCTTGAGCTTCTGGTTCAGGGCGGCGATCTCGATCAGCGTGGCGATGCTGCGGCCGGGCTTGACCGGTAAGGTGATGTGCGGCACGCGCACGTCGAGGATGCTCACCGAGTCGTCGGTGAGTCCGATGCGGTCGTACTCTTCGCTCTCCTGCCAGTCCACCAGCGTGATCACGAGCGAGATGCGCTTGTCCGGTCGCACCGCAGCCGCACCGAACAGTCGGTTCACGTCGATCACGCCCAGGCCGCGCGCCTCCATGTGAAAGGGCAGGAGGTTCGACCCGCGCCCGATCAGAATCGAATCGTTCAGGCACTTGATGGTGACCATATCGTCGGCGACGAGGTGCGAGTCGCCGCGGCGGAGGAGATCGAGTGCCACCTCGCTCTTGCCGATGCTGCTGTGGCCCTGGATCAGCACACCCAGGTCGTGAATCTCCAGCAGAACCCCGTGGACGTCGGTGGCCGGTGCGAAGTACGGCTCGAGGTGCTCCCAGAGCCGCTTGAAGAGCTTGGTCGTGTGGTGCGGGCAAGAGAGAACCGGGATGCCGACGGCGTCGGCGCGCTCGCACATGACCGTCGGCGGCTTGCTCCCGTTGGTCACCACGGCGCAGGGCACACCCTCGCGCGACAGGATCTGCGAGAGCGCCGCCAGCACGCTCTCCCGCTCGGCGCTCACCGCGAGATAGGTGAGCTCGCCCTTGCCGAAGATCTGAATCCGATCGGAGCGGAACTCGTCGAAATAGCCCGTGAGCTCCAGTGCCGGCCGATTGAGCTCGGCGGTGGTGATGCGGCGGTCGAGGCCGGCTTGTCCCGCCACCACGGTCAGACCGAGCATGGGCTGGTCGAGCAGCTTGCGTACGGTCGTGGTCATCGCGAGGCAACCGGGTGCGCTACTCCTGAAACACGTAGGAACCCGGCGCCTGACCGATCACGGCGAACCCCTCCGCCGCCGCACCGATCTGCGGGGGGCGCACCCGCTCGGGCGAAGAGCGGGCGGTGAGCCAACGCTGCCATTCCGGCCACCAGGAACCCTCGGTCACGGGTACCTGCGCCGCCCAGGTGTCGGGGTCGACGTAACGCTCGCCCTCCTTGCGCGTGGTCACCTGGTAGCGCCGCCGCGGATGCCCCGGCTCGCTCACCACGCCCGCATTGTGGCCGCCGCTTGCGAGCAGGAACGTGACGTCGGTGTCGGCCAGCAGATGAAGCTTGTACACCGACTTCCAGGGGGCAACGTGGTCCTCGGCCGTCGCCACGCAAAAGATCGGCGAGCGGATATCGCCGATCACCACCGGCCGGCCATCCACCTTGTAGTGTCCTGCCGCGAGATCGTTCTGCAGGAACAGCGAGCGCAGCACTTCCGAGTGCATGGCGTACGGCACGCGCGTGACATCGGCGTTCCAGGCCATGAGATCGGTCATGCCCTGCCGCTCGCCCAGCAGGTACTCGCGCATCATCTTGGACCAGATCAGATCGTTCGAGCGCAGCAGGTGAAATGCGCCGGCGAACTGCCGGCCGTCGAGGTAGCCCTGGTCCCACATCATGTCCTCGAGGTACGCCACCTGGCTCTCGTCGATGAACGGGAGCAGCTCGCCCGGCTCGGTGTAGTCGAGCTCCGTGGTGAAGAGGGTGAGCGTACGGATGCGCTCCTCGCCATCGCGCGCCATGGCCGCGACCGCCGTCGTGAGCACGATGCCGCCGAGACAATAGCCCACCGCGTGCGGCCGCGCACCCGGGACGACGGCCTCGATCACGCGCAGTGCAGCGCGCACGCCGAGGCGGCGATACTCGTCCATGCCGAGGTCGCGGTCCTCGGATCCCGGGTTCTTCCACGAGATCATGAACACCGTGTGCCCCTGCTCGACCAGATATCTCACCATCGAGTTCTCCGGCGAGAGGTCGAGGATGTAGTACTTCATGATCGGTGCCGGCACGATGAGAATCGGCTCGGCGTACACCGTCTCCGTGGCGGGCGTGTACTGAATGAGCTCGATCAGACGATTGCGGAACACCACGTGCCCCGGCGTGAGCGCCACGTCGCGGCCGACCACGAACCGCTCGGTACCGACCGGCTTGCGGCCGGCGACGACGCGCTCCATGTCCTGCAGGAAGTTCGCCGCCCCGCGGACGAAATTCATCCCGCCCGACGTCGCGGTCGCCTTCAACACCTCCGGATTGGTCCACGCGAAGTTCGAGGGCGCAATCATGTCCAGGAGCTGGCGCGCCATGAAGCTCACCGACTGTTCGTTCTGCTTCGACATCCCGCGGATGTGTGTCGTCGCGTTCCACCACCACTGCTGGGTCAGCAGGAACGCCTGGTAATAGAAATTGAAGGGCGGTCGCTGCCACTCGGGACTGCGAAAGCGCCGGTCCTGCGGCATCGGTTCGATGCAGGGCGGCGTGTCCGGGCGCAGCGCGGCGTGCGTCGACCAGGCGGCAAAGCGGGCGGCTTTGCGCCATGCCTTCTGCGCGAGCTCGGCCTGTTTGCCCGGCGCCATCGCGAGGTGGGTCATCCACTCCATGTACGCGAGGGCGGCAGCTGCCGGTGAGACGCCCAGCGTCATCCGCCCGAGCACCGCGTGGAAGAAGCGATCGATGGTGCGACCGCTCGCTGGAAACGTGATGCCGTCGGTGATCTCGCGCCGCTCTTCGGTGGCGGCCGCAGGCGCGGGCAGCCGCGGCTCGGCACGACGCTCACCGCCAAGGCTGGCCGGCTGCGGACCGGCGACCGGGGAAATTCGCGATACGGGTTTGGGGATCGAGTCGGACATCGCTGCACCTCCCGATGGCAGTTCGGAATCAGTCATTCTGTTTCCGGCGCCCGCAAAAGTCCAATGAAGATATTGCAGCGCATCAAGGCGCCGTCGGCAGCTCCAGCAGGCGCGCCACCTCCTGCTGGCCGAGCTCGAAGTATTCCTTCTGCAGTCTGCTGTCGCGCAGTGCGATGGTCATGCTCTTCAGGTTATGTGGCCGCAGGACGTGCAGCGGTTTGCGGCGATATACCCTGCCGTCGATCTCCAGCTCGGAAAGACCGGCGACCTCGAGAACGCGGTTCAAGAGCTGCGCCTGGCGCAGCACACCCATGGCAGGCAGGTTCATCTGGATGTCGGTCACCAGCAGATTCATGTCGATGCTGTTGAACAGCACCATGAGCGGATTCTTGCCGTAGGCCGTCTCGAGTTCCGAGTGATAGTTGCGGTCGGTGAAGTCGACGGCGATGATCTCGTCCACCTCCGGATCCGCGAACAGCGTGCGCAGCGGGACGTTGTCGGTGTATCCGCCCTCGACGTAGTAGTCGCCGTGCATCCTGATCGCTGCGAAGTACGGGATGGTCGTGATCCCCGCGAGGAACACGTCCATGAACCGGGCGAGCGACGGCGCGTCGATCCGGGCCAGGATTTCGTTCACGCTGAAGTACTCGGCGCGCCGCTGCGTCAGGTTGGTGGCGACGATGTCCCAGCGTGTGGCCGCAAGCGCGTTCTGCAGCGTCGCCCTGCGAGCGGTCTCGTCCAGGAGCAGCGACTTGCGGCAGCGGTCCTTGTCGACCTTGAGCAGATGCGCGCCGTTCGGCAGCAGCGACGGGCGCAGGCCGAGAAAATTCGAGAACACGTCGAAGGTGTCCGCCAGGCTGAGCCGCAGTGTCTTGGTCAGCACCGGCGGCAACTCCTCGCGCGCCTCGTCCCACATCAGCCAGTCGAGGACGATGTTGTTGCCGGAGCTCGTCGAGGCCAGGTGCACCACCGGAATGCCCTGGCGCCGCAGCCACACGAGGGCGCCTTCGGTGTAGAAGCTGCGATACCCGCCGCCCGCGGCGACGAAGCCGAATCGTTTCATTGTTCATCCTCCCCACGCGCTCGCACGGGATGCCGCCGCGCCGGCGCAAACGTCCGCGATTCGCGGTAAGATAGCGACCGCCTCGAATCGATCGCATCGTCGACAGGGTCGGGGCGCTTGTCAACAAGTTGCATGCGCACGGGAGGAGAGCCCGGGCCGTTCGCGCATGGGAGTTATGCGAGTCGCCGACCGAGTGAACGACACCCTGGTCGCGATCGCATGGCAGCGGGGCTCAACACCGAGACGGGAGAAGGAAGCATGCAAGTCAAAGGGAGCGTGGTAGTCATCACGGGCGGCGGCAGCGGCATCGGCGAAGTCGTCGCGAAGGAAATGGCCAAGGGCGGCGCGAAGGTCGTTCTGGGCGACATGAACCAGGAAGGTCTCGATCGTGTGGTGAACGAGATCAAGGCCGCCGGCGGCGAGGCGATCGGCGTTGCCGGCAACGTCACCAAGGAAGAAGACGTCGCGGCGTTGATGGACGCGGCGATGTCCAAGTTCGGCGCCATCAACGTCGTGTTCGCCAATGCCGGGATCATTTCGGACGGTCTGGTGGTCAACACCGACAAGGCCGGCAAGGTGAAGAGCGTGATGAGCGTCCAAGCCTTCAGGTCGGTCATCGAAGTCAACCTGGTCGGCGCCTTCCTGACGGTGCGCGAGAGCGTGCGGCGGATGGTCGACAACGGCTGCAAGGGTGTCGTCATCCTGACCTCCTCGATCAACCATACCGGACAGGTCGGTCAGATCAACTATTCGTCGACCAAGGCCTCTCTCGCCTTGTGGCCGAAGATTCTGGTCGGCGAGCTCGCCATGAAGGGCATCAGTGGCATCCGCGTGGCGGCCATCGCTCCCGGATACACGGCCACCCCGATCCTGCTCGGGATGAACCAGGAGGCGCTCAACGCCATCCTCAAGGACGTGCATGTCGGGCGCCTGGTCGAGCCAACGGAGATCGCGTCCGCGTTCCGCTTCATCGTCGAGAACGATGCCGTGGACGGAACCTTGATCGAGGTGACCGGCGGGGTCACCTACGGCGCACGCCAGCGCGCCAAGTAAGGTTCGGCAGCCGTCGGGCCGGGCGCGGCGAGCGCGCCCCGGCCGGTCTGCCATTCCTGGTCATTGACGTCCAAGCGCGGGTCCGACTGCCTATCCCGAAGGTGGCGAATGCGGTCGTCCCGCATCGAGGGAGGATTCACTCATGGCTGTTCGAAAGATGAAAAGGGGTGCCGCGCTCGTGGGCGCGGGGATGACCTCGTTCGGCGCGTTTCCCGGCCTCAATACGCGGGACATGTTCGTCGATGCATTCCGCGACATGCAGGGGTCCGTCGACAAAGGCTTCGATCCGAAGGACATCGACGCGCTTGTCATCGGCAACTACAGCAGCACGATGTTCGAAGGGCAGAATTTCATGGCGCCCTTCGTCGCCGATTCGGTCGGCCTGACACCCATTCCCGCAACGCGCACCGAATGCGCGTGCGCCAGCAGCGGCCTCGCCTTCCGGCAGGCGCTGATGGCGATCGGGTCGGGGATGGCCGATGTGGTCCTGGTCGGCGGTCTCGAGAAGGAAAGCGATCTGCCGATCGCGCGCGTGACAGACGTTCTGGCGACCGCGAGCGACAGTTTGTACGAGAACCCGGCGGGCTTCACGTTCCCGGGCCTCTACGCCACGCTCGCGACGGCGTACATGCACCAGTACGGCGCTACGCCCGACACGTTCATGCAGATCGCCATCAAGAACCACGAGAACGGCGCCCTCAACCCGAAGGCCCAGTTCGGCGCCCGCATCGCCGACATCATGGCGAGCAAACAGAAGTCCGCCGCCAAGCGCGGCAAGCCGGTCCCGTCGTGGGAAAACGAAATGGCGTTCCTGAAGGACGACAGGGCCAACCCGCCGATCGCGTGGCCGATGCGGCTCTTCGACTGCTCGCCCGTTTCCGACGGCGCGGTCGCGCTGCTGCTGGTGGCCGACGAGATCGCCTCGAAGTTCACGGACAAGCCGCTCCACGTCATCGGCTACGGTCAGGGCAGCGACGTCCCGACCTACGAGCGGGAAAGCCTGACCAGCATCAAGGCCACCAAAGTCGCGGCCGAGCAGGCATACGGGTCGGCTGGCGTGGCACCCAAGGACATCAAGGTGTGCGAAGTGCACGACTGCTTCACGATCGCCGAGCTGCTCGCCATCGAGGACCTCGGGTTCTTCAAACCGGGTGAAGGTTTCCGCGCGATCGCCGAAGGCCAGACTGCCCGTCTCGGGCCGCGCCCCATCAATTCGTCCGGCGGCCTCAAGTCGAAGGGGCACCCGGTCGGCGCGACCGGCGCCGGGCAGATCGTGGAAGTCTTCAAGCAGATGCGCGGGGAAGCCGGACCGCGGCAGGTGCCCGGTGATTTGAATCTGGGCCTTACCCTCAATCTCGGCGGCAGCGGAATGGCCGCCATCGTGCACATCTTCGAGCGGAGGAACTGAGCGATGAGCGACGTGCCATTCAACAATGCCGGCTTCACGAAGTTTCTCTCGGAGCACAAGCTGATGGGCTGCCGCAACAAGACCAGCGGCAAACTCTATTTCCCGCCGCGTCCGCTTTGCACCAAGAGCTACACGGACGATATGCAATGGGAAGCGGTCTCCGGCGAAGGGGAAGTCATCGCCTTCACGGTGATCACGGTGCCGCCAACGCACATGATCGAAGCCGGCTACAGCCGCGACAATCCGTATTGCGCCGGCATCGTGCGCCTGAAGGAAGGGCCCGCGATCAGCGGCCAGATCCTCGGCGTCAATCTGTCGACGCCGGCCGATAGCGTGAAGATCGGCATGCCGGTCAAGGCGGTGTTCATCGACCGCGGCGAAGGGGAGGCGAAGAAAACACTCCTCGGGTTCGAGGTCGTGAAGTAACGTCACATCACTGCCAGGGTCTTCAGACCCTGGCAGTTTGTCGGGAAACCGGAGGGTTAGGAAGATGGGTTTCGCGGGCCCTTTGTTTCTTGTGGGAATGCCACGCTCAGGCACGAAGCTCCTGAGGGAGCTACTGAATCGTCATCCCAGAATCGCTATACCGCCGGCTGAGACCGAGTTCCTGCCGTATCTGGTCAGGTGCATCGAGCGCTTCGGTGATCTGAGCGATTTCTCTCGTTTCGAGCGCTTTCACAAGCATATCGGCGGTTCCAGCTACTTTCAGTATCGACAAGACTACGGGCCACCCCTGAGTGCGAGGGCGTGGTATGCAAAGTGCCGCGACTTCACGGCGGCGGGTATATTCGAGGCGCTGGTACGCATCGACGTCGAGGCGCCGGTCGACAGCGACATCGTCTGGGGCGATAAGTCTCCGTCCTATATCGACGATCTCACCCTCATTTCCCGTCTCTACCCGAGCGCGAAGTTCATTCACCTCATTCGGGACGTGCGGGATTATTGTCTCTCGATCAATGCGGCCTGGTCGAAAAACATGCTTCGCGCCAGCCAACGTTGGGTCGACGACGTGGAGCGTGCACGCGACGTAGGCCGCACGCTCGGTGCAACGACCTACACCGAACTACGTTACGAGGATCTGCTGCGAGACCCGACAAACGCATTGCTGCGCCTCTGTGATTTCCTCGGGGTTGAGTTCGACGCGAGCATGACACTCCTGGAAAGGCCGACTGAGAATCTGGGCAACGCAAAGGGAGAGGCGCGAATCGTTGCGGACAACTTCGGCGAGTACCGTAAGCGCATGCCTCGCGGCGTCCTGATCGAAATTGAGGCGATTGCCGGTGAGACGCTGCTGGCATGCGGGTACGAGCTCGCGGCCCCGGTTCAACCGCGCCGGCGCATGCCTGAGTGGAGAATGCGGGCGGCCCAGCTCAGGGATGGGTGGAACCTCCTCCAGAGCAAGCGCGATCGGTTCGGTTGGCTGGCGAACGTCAAGCACAGCCTCCGCTACTTCTCGATTACCAGAGCCGGTCGCCGATAGCCCAACGCACGCAAGTTCCCGTGCGTCTTCGAACAAGAAGGCGCTGGGGGATTTGCCCAGCGCCGGTTCTCTTTGCTCGGCCAAGCCGCCTCAGGCACCCCGCTCCCGCAACCAGTTCCCTACGGCCGGCGCCAGGATCTTCTGCGACGCACCGCCGGTGTAGATGCCGATGTGCCCGGTCTTGATGGCGAGCTCGGTGTAGTCCTTGTTGTCGATGTACTTCTTCATCCCGACCGTGCACGCGGGCGGCACGAGGTGGTCGCGCTCCGCGTAGATGCTGAGGATCGGCATGGTGAGGTTCTTCATGTCGACCTTGCGCCCGCCCAGCTCGAGCTCGCCCTTCACCAGCTTGTTGTTGTGAAGGAACTCCTTCACGAACTGACGGTACGCCTCGCCGGCCGCGGCGGGACCGCCGAAGAGCCACTTCTCCATGCGCAGGAAGTTGAGCAGCGCATTCTTGTCATCGAGCGAATCGATGAGGTCGGTGTACTTGCCGACCGCAAGGTTGAACGGCGAGGCCATCAGGAACGAGACGTTCAGCTGGTCGGCCGGAACATTGCCCGCGGCCGCGACCATCGTGTCGACATCCGCACCTGAGGCCATGTTGAACATGAGGCCGATATGCGGCTGCTCCTTGGTCCACTGATAGGCGTGAAAGTCGATCGGAGAGACGGTCAGCACGAGATGCGCGATCTTGTCCGGGTGCAGGCACGAATAGCAGGTGCTGAGCGTGCCGCCCTGGCAGATGCCGAACATCGTGAGCTTCTCGGCCCCGTGCAGATCGAGGATGACATCGACGCACTCGTCGAGGTATCCCTCCACGTAATCGTCGACCGTCAGCCACTTGTCGGCCGGCTTCGGATAGCCCCAGTTGATGAGGTAGACGTCGATGCCTTCATTGAGAAGATTGCGCACGAGCGAGCGGTCCGGCTGCAGATCGGCGACCTCGTAGCCGTTGATGAGCGGCGGCGTGATCACGAACGGCGTCTTCATGATCTTGCTCGCCTCGACCGTGGGCTTGTAGTGGTACACCTTGAGGCGGTCCAGCTCGAAGACCGTGTCCTTCGGCGTGCTGCCGATGTCGACGTCCGCGTCCTTCAGGTGATTGAGATTCTCGATCCCCTTCGTGAGCTTGCGGTTGATCTCGCTGATTTCGCGCGCGATGTCGCTCGCCTGGATCTGAATCGGGAACACCATATCGAAGATCTCCTATTCTCGTTGTCTCGGTTCTGCAATGGCGACGGGGTCACCGCACGGGTGAAGCCGTCACCCTCCCTTCGCCTTGCTGCGGCTCGCGTTGCGCGCACCGGATGTTTTCGCGACGACCTTGGTGCCGGTGGCCGCGGCAAGTGCCTTCTTCAGCGCGCGCACCTCGATCTTGAGGTCGTGGATGATCTTGTACGTGTCGTCGATCTCCGACCGGGTAGGAATGTCGAGCTGCAGGTAGACGTCCTCGAGCATCGCGCGCTGACGGATCCGCAGCTCGTTGTTCGCCGTCGTCATCTCGTCCTGGATGGCGAGGAACTCGGGTGAATTGAAGACGTGCATCAGGGTGCCGTCCGCCGACGTGAACCAGAGCTTCATCAGATCCCGCACGGAGCTGATCTTCTCGCCCTTGGCCTTGAGCTGCGCCAGGCGATCGATGGTCGCCTCGACCGCCTTGCCCATGCCCTGGGCCATCATGGTCTGGAACTTCAGGTTGGTGCGGCGCGCGTCGACCACCGCGTCCAGATACCGCAGCAGCTTCGCGTTCTTCTCACGCGTGAGGCCCGCGCGGGGCATCTCGGCAAGGCCCGAAAGAAACGGGAAGAGCTCGGATTCCATCGCCAGCAGCCGCGTGAGGTTGGCCGCTCCGCCGAGGGTTGCCTCGCCCAGGTGACCCGCCGTGCTCGACTGGCCCATGAAGGCGAGCCACGGCAGGAGCACCGGTGGCCAGTCCTTCCCCATGGACTTGGTGAGGTCGGTCAGATCCTTCATCATCCCGGTACTGCGGTCGAGCGAGGACGCCATCTGCTCGCTCCACTGCTTGGAGAAGTTCTCGAAGTCGACCCGCCAGTCCTTGCCGGCGTCGACGCTCGGCGCGACGACCTTCCATGCCTTGAGGAAAAAATCCGTCGCCTGCTTGGCGGCATTCTGGCCGCTCAACAGCTTGTCCAGCAGCTCGCGCCCGGCTTCGCTCGTACCCTTGCCGAAGGCATCCGCGCTGTTCTTGAGCCACTCGGCCGGATCCGGCGAGCCGGTGTTCACCGCCGCGGCGCTGTTGAGCAGCCCCATCCACCCGTCCACCAGGCGTTTCTGCGCTTCGGTCCAGGTGTTGACGGCCGTGCCGATCTGTTCGGTAGCGTCCATTTCTTTCCTCTCTGATGGTTTGTTTCATACCGGCCGAGTGCCCGCCGGCGGTCTCGTGATGCTCAGGCGTTGGTGCCGAATCTCAACGGTGGCCTTGGAGCACCGCTGGAACTCGCCGACCGAGCCATCAGGGAGGAGCAAGCCGAATGGTCCACGCCAGTACCTGTCGACGCGCAGGCGCGCAACCGCGGATGCCCCGGCAACGGCCGCGTCGATAGGTGCAATGCGCGGATTCGATCCTCCCCGTATTCTTCTGCGCGGCAAGCCGCGCCGCGCCCCGGAATGCAAGCCCGTGCGCCGCGCTTGTCGCAGGTCGTGAAGCATAGTGGATCGAGGGCAGGAAATCCATCCGAAACTCTGCGCCGAAGCGAGCACGAACCTAGGGAGCCCCGGCCCCCCACTCATCCTCCGCCACCAGCCCGTCGGTCCAGATCCACTCGATCCTTTCGTAGCTGAAGGCGATACGTTCCATCTCCGGCAGCTTGGACGTCTCGGGGCTGCGCGTATTCGCGAGCTCGAGATGCACGCTCTCCACCTGGGCGTTCAGGAGCCGGATCGTGAAGTGCTGCTTTTCGGTGCCGCGCGTCATGGCGCGCCAGAATTGCAGCTCCCACAGCGTGAAGGTCTCGTTGATGACGAGCGCCTGGCGCAGCGGCACCGAGCTGCGGTCGAGCTCCTTCATGATGACGAGCGGGCTGTGCTTCCGTTTCCCGGTCTTGAGGCCGCTCGCCGGATCTCGCGCGCTGTCGATGTCGTGGCTGCACGCGATCACCACGATGCGCCCCTCGCGACCCTTGACGGTCGCCGAACCCTTGATGTCGCCCTGCATTTCGCCTTGCACTTTGAGATATGCGTTGAGCGCCATCCGCGGCCTCCTGCTTCGAGCTGCGGAGTGCTACAGCATCCACTTGCCGGTAGCCGCGTCGAACATGTCGTGCTTGACGCTCTCGCGTGTCCGGATCAGCTCGTCGATGCCCGGTTCGTCGTTCAACGCGCGCTGCACGGCGAGCTTGGTGGCCTCGTAATTCGTCCGGTACATGTCGTCGGTGTCGAGGTTGGGATCCTTGGGTGCGCGCGGGTCGATCCATACCAGCGAGATGATGCAGAGGTTGTTGACCTGCTCCTTCGGGATGATGCCCTCGGATACGCAGTCCACGATCGCGTCCGCGGTGGCTGCCTGGACCACGCTGCCCATCAGGTTGACGTAAGCCGAGTCCTTGATGGTGACCTTGGTCGCCAGCATCGTCGGCGGCCGCACCATGTAGTTACACGCGCGCACGGCGAACATGCAGGTGTGCCCCGCGCTTTGCGCCATCATGTTGGCGAACGCCTG
>JBDHRV010000151.1:0-8181 GCA_039807745.1 Burkholderiales bacterium | reverse complement strand
CCGCCCCCTACGGTCCATTCGTGCCCGCACTTGCGGCAGCGCACGCGCAACCAAACCTCGGGCTGGTCGGCCGGCAACTGACCCGAGGGGAGGAACAGACGGGTCGGTTGCGGTCCCGAGGCGACCACCCGGAACGCCGCGTAGGCCTGGCACCGCACGCATGTCGCGTCCTGTGCGACCCGCTCGGCGCGGGACAGGCCGTGCCGATACTTGCCCCAGGCGTACACGCTCACGGCAAACGCGGCGCCGGCGAGCGCGATCATGAGCAGGTGCTCCGACACCGGAACCTTGAAGCTGAGGTCGTCGAGGGCGACCGCGATCACGATCATGCACAGAAAGCAGGTCACGAGATAGCCGTGGCTCTCGATCAGCTGGCGCTCGTACCAGCGCTTGAAGCCGAGCTTGCGGATGGACTCCTCGTAGCTCATGGGCGTACCTCAGGAAATCGGATTGTACGCCGGGGCGAGGCGCGGTCGCCCGGGGCCCGGGCTGATCAGCCGAGTACGACCGCGGTCCCGCTCGCCGATACCATCAGCATCCCGTTCTCGGCGCCGAGCACCTCGTAGTCTAGATCGACGCCCACCACGGCCGTGGCCCCGAGCTTGCCGGCCGCTTCGATCATCTCGTCGAGAGCGGTGCGGCGGGCATCGGAGAGCGTGTGCTCGTAGGCGCCGGCACGCCCGCCGACGATGTCGCGAACGCGGGCGAAAAGGTCGCGGAAGACGTTCGCACCGACGATCGCCTCGCCGGTGACGATGCCGAGGTAGCGCGTGATGCGGTGGCCTTCGATGCTGGGGGTGGTGGTGACGATCATGGCGTCTCCTTGGTTACCGAACCCGTGGCGACGTCGGCGAGAAATTTCGCCAGTGCGTCGCGATAGGTGTCGAGGCTCACGAGAAAGGCGTCGTTATGGCCGCCGCGCAGCTCCACCAGCCGCTTGGGCGATCGTGCGGCGGCGAGCAGACGTTCGGGGTGCGACATGTCGAAGAGCTCGTCCTCGCGGCTGTGCAGGATGAGGAGCGGCGCGTTGATGCGGGACACCTCGTCGAGCGTGTCGAACCTGTGCTTCAGCACCCACTGTACCGGGAGAAACGGTAACCGCTCCTGCGCGATGTCCGGCACCGACGTAAAGCCGCTCTCGACGATCACCCCGCCCGTCTGTACCTCGCCGGCGAGATGCACCGCCACGGCCGAGCCGAGCGACTCGCCGTACACGACGATGCGCTCCGGGGCCGCCCCGCGGGTCGTGACGAGCCACTGGTAGGCTGCGCGCGCATCGCGGTACATGCCCTGTTCGCTGGGTTTCCCGCTGCTCCTGCCGTAGCCGCGGTAATCGATGATGAAGGTGTCGGCGCCGAGCTCGTGCAATACCGCGAGCTTCTCCAGCCGGTGCGAGACGTTGCCACCGTTGCCGTGAAAGAAGAGCACGACCGGTGCACCGGGGCGCCCGGACGGCACCCACCAGCCGTGCAGGGTCTCCCCATCCTCGGTCGCGAGCGCCACGTCTTCGAAAGGCAGTCCGGCAGCCGCGGGGGTACGTACGATGTCGCGTGTCGGATAGTACATGGACTGTTGCTCATACCAGCGCAGGCCCAGGAACAGGGCCAGAAGCAGCGCGGCGAAGGAGAGGGCGGCAGTCACGGCGGGCGGATTCCCGGCGCCCGGGGCGGCTCAGATCGACCTCAAGAGTGCGATGAGAGCGCTTGCGTCGAGGGTCGGGTCGCCGGGCTCGTCCTTGAAGATGTACAGACCCTTCGTGTAGATCGTCCGCGTCGGGCTCGAGCCCCAGCCTTTGTTGACGTCCCACATGTACAGCCCGAACTTCCACGGATGGAAGCCGGCGCTTTCGCGAAACGCGTTCGGGATGTCGGTGTCGACGATCTGCGCCGCGGGCCCGTTGCCGACGGCCCGCCACACCCGCGTATAGGGACCCTTGGCCGGATCCCACTCGTACTTCCATTGGATGACGATGTAGTTCCAGACGCCTTTCTTGACCGGGAAATCGAACGTGCTGCCTTGCGCAGTGGCATTCGTGCCGTCGAGGACGCCACTCGACTGCACCCACAAGCGCAGATTGCCGTCCTTGCGTAGGTCGAGCTTGTTCATGGACTGGGTGATCTTGCTAGTTACGGAGTGTCCAAGCGACAGGATCGAGATGTGGTCGCCGCTGCCGTCGAAGGGATGGTCGTTGCCGACGTAGAGCGCGAACGCTGCCCAGTACGGTACACCGTCGTGCAGCACGGCGGGCGACGTCGCGCCCCACCTGGACATGATCGACGCGCGCGCCGACTGATAATTCCTATCCTGCCGATAGGACATGCCGGCGGCGATCTTGTGGCGGAACGCTTTGCCGCTGGTGCGTTCGGGATCTGCGGTGCGGACGACCGTGAACTCGGACGTGTTCGGGTCGCGATAGCCGGGGTCCGGGAAAGTGGTGAGGTCGCGCTCGATGTTCTTGCCCTCGGCGTCCTGGCCCACCTGCAGCGAGATGCGGCTCTTCGGATAGCCTTCGAACGGGCGGCCGGGGTCGATCCAGGCGACCACCCGTGGATCGTTCGGGCCAGGCAGTCCGCCGGCGGTGCCGGGGGCCGGGCTCGCTGCTTGGCTCTGGATGCTGGTTGCGGCCCACACCAGGAACAGGGGCCAAAAGAAAGGTCGCGTCATATGCGCTTCTCCTCGATCGCGATGACGAATTCCAATGATCCTGCTTTTAACGCGTCGATCCGCCCGCGAGCGATGACACATCGGCGCCGCGCAACCCCATGCCGAGGTACAGGGCCTCCACTTGCGGCACCACTGCGTTGGCGGAAAACGCCACGTCGACCTTGTGCCGCGCCGCTTCTCCCATCCTTCGCGCAAGCGCCGGATCGCCGAGCAGCCGCTCCAGGCGATCCGCCAGGGCGGCCACGTTGCCGGGCTCGACCAGGAAACCCTCGACGCCGTCGGTCACCGCCTCGGGAATGCCACCGACCGGGGTGGTCAGGATCGGCAGCCCCGCCGCCATGGCCTCGAGTACGCTGACCGGAAGCCCCTCGTTGTACGAAGGCAGCACGTATATCGCCGCCGTCGCGAGCAGCCGCTCCTTGTCCTCACCCCGTACCCAACCCAGCAGGTCGATCTTGTCGGCGATACCGAGCTCCGTGGCCCGCGCGCGCACCGTCTCCAGCTCACCGTCGCCGCCGAGCAGCAGTCGCAGGGCCGGCCGGCCGGGGGCGATCCGCGCGGCCGCGTCCAGCAGATCGTAGGTGCCCTTGCGATGGCCGAGACGGCCCAGGAACAACGCGGTCCCCGGCGTGCGCCGTTCCCACGGAGGGAGCTTCGGCGGCAAGAGGACGGGGTTGTAGATCGCGAGCACGTTCGGGTTCTCACACATCCGTTGCGCCCACGCCTTCCATGCTGCCGAGAGCACGATCACTCGGGCGCAGTGGTCGAAGACGAAGCTTACGAAGCGCCTGCGCAGCGCTCCGCACTCCTGGTCGTAGAAGAGCGCGAACTCCGCGCCGTGCAGGTGCAGGACGGCCGGAACCCGGAGCAGGAAGGCCAGCAGAAAGAAGGGCGACTTTCTCCAGAAGCTCGCGCGGGAGGCAACATGCACGTGAACGAGCGCGGGGCCGCGCAGCAAGGCTGTCGCGTAGGTGGCGATCGCGGCCAACGCGCGCCAGAGCTTCCTGGCCGCAGAGCCGTCGCAATGCGTCGCGATGTACTGGATGCCGAAACGTTCGAAGAGGCCGTATTGCTCGTACACGCGAACCACGGACGAGATCCCGCCCCGCGTGTCGAGTGCGGTGCCGAGCATCAGAATGCGAGGGCTCATAGCTCGCATACGACGCCGCGGAACTTGCCGTTGCCGGTGCGCGGGATGTTGCCGACAGGGCGCACGGCGATCGCCACGCTGCTGCCGATCCGCTCGCGCGCGTTGTCGAGGAGCATCCCTTCGACCGCAGGGCCGTAACCAGCGCCCGGTACCACGAGAATGTCGATGCGATCGAGTGCTTCCTGCCTGATCTGCGCCTCGATCACGCCGTTCACCCCCTTGAAGATGTGATCCAGGCGGCCGATGTGGCGACCATCTGGCAGCTTGACGACATCGTCGGCGCGGCCGTGGATCGCGCGCACCAGGGGAAAGCTCCGGCCGCAGCGGCATGACGCACCGGGTTCGGCGAGCTCGACGAAATCGCCGGTGCGGTAGCGGATGAGGGGCATGGCGAGGTTGTTGAAGCCGGTGCCGACGATCTCGTGCGTGCCATCGCCCGCCGGGAGAAACTCGTGCAACGAGTAATCCGACATGATGTGGTAGCTGCCGTGCTCGCACGTTCCGATCGCTGCCACGCGCTCGAACTGACCGTACCAGTCGAAAACCCTGCACCCGAACCGGCGCTCGATCACCGCTCGCTGCGCGTCCGACAGCGACTCGGAGGAGCTGACGATGCCCCGGAGCGACGCGCCCTCGTAAGAGCGTCCCGCCGTCTCGAGCCAGTTCGCCAGAAAAGCGATCGACGAAGGGTAGGTTTGAATGACGAGCGGGTCGAATCGGGACAGCGCTTCGAGGTAGGCCAGCGCGCTGCGCTGCGACAGGTGATACGAGGACAGCATGAGCATGTTCTCGGCGCGGCTCAAGCGCCAGTATGGCGGCTCGGCTTGCGCCACCGGCGCCACCATGTCGCCGCGCAGCCATGCGCGCCTGCCCTTCGGGGCCAAACCCGCCCAGGTGAGTTGCCGCTGAATGAACGCGTTTTCGCGATTGATCGCTTGCAGATCCTGGAACACCCTGAGAGGAGAGCCCGTCGTACCGCTGGTCGCCCCCTCGAAGATCGGCCGGCGCGCCGCGGCCGACAGAACGCCGCGCCCCGCCGCGCGTACCTGGCTCTTGTCGAGCAGCGGCAGCTGCGCGAGGTCGGATTCGCTCGTGATGTCGTCCGGCTCCAGGCCGGCTTCGCGGAAGCGCTCGCGGTAGAAGGCACAATGGGCGTAGGCGTGCTGCAGGATACGGGACAGCATGGCCATGCGGTAGTGCGCCATGGCCTCCGGGCCGTACCACTGCGATGCTTCGACCTCGGCGCGCATGCGGTCGAAGGTTCGCCCCTCGCGCAGCCGGGCGCGCGACCACGCGCGGAGCGAGATCAACGCCTCCTGCGCCCAGATCGGACTGCGCCGATAGAGAGACGAAGCAAACATCGGTGATCAGAAACGAGGGTTTGGCAAGTGGCAGCAATCCGAACCGCACGCCGCGCTTGGCGCTCGCGCGCGAGGTACCGGCGGGTCAGGGCGTCAGTTTAGCAGGCGCCGGCAGGAAACCCTCGCGCCCGCGACCGAATGCTCAGGTGAAGCGGCGGATGACGAACGGCGTCTTGCCGGACGGCAGCCTTTCCATTTCGTCGACGACTTCGACGGTGAGCAGCATGTCCGCCGGCACCCACTCATACGCATTCCGCACCAACTGTGGTTCATCGATGCGGCCGACGCGCGGATCGACCACGACCCGAATCGTCGCGCGGTCCGTCGCCTCCTGCAATACCTGCATGCGCACCAGACCCTTGATGCCGGCCGCGGCGTGCGTGAGGCCGACGATGACTTCACCGCGCGGCGAGATCAGGTGTTCCTTGTCGCGCCCCGTTATCGAAACCACCGGTTTGAGCCCCAGGGAGACGTCGTCCAGATCCTGCGCGGTGTAGGACTCCGGAACGATCGCCCGGTCGCCGGAGCGGTAGCGCGCGAGCGGCATCGCTTCGTTCCAGTACCCCGTGGCCACGATCTCGAACGCGCGGTGTCCCGCGGGCGCTTCACCGTCGGCGATCGGAAAGAGCTCGACGCGACCATAGGCCGGATTGAAGAAATAGGCCCCGGCAGCGACGCCGGCCGCGAACACGACGCGCTCGGCCATCCCGTAGTAGTCGATGACCGTCGCGTTGAACACGCTTTCCATGAGCAGCCTGCCCGCCGGGTGCAGCATCTCGGATGATGTCAGCACGACCGGGATCTCGAGCGAAAGTCCGCGCTGTTGCAGCAGCCGGGCAAGCGCCTCGCCGGAGCTCGGATGCGTGAAGAGGATGTCCGGGCGCAGACCGCGCAAGGCCTCGTAGTACCAGTCGACGGTGAGCGCGCTCAGGTGATTGGACGACAGCAGCAGCAGCCGTCCGCCGTCGCGGTATTGTCCGAAGGGTGGCTTGCGGTCGCTTTGCGGCTTGACGTTGTCGGCGCGCAGGCGCGCCATGCGTGCGCCCCTGAACGTGTAGTTCCAAACCCCCAGCAGATCGTCGATGAACGCCTGCTCGGCGGCGACGTTGGCAAACGATCGCACCAGCCTGACCGGTATTCCGGTCGTGCCGCTGGTCGCGGCCGGGATGCGGATGAACGCCGGTGTGAAGAAGCGCTCGGGATGCGCGCGCACGTCGTCTTTTTCGATGACCGGCCGCTCCGCCAAAGGGATCTCCGCCGGCAGACCGCCCGGCAGCCGGGCTGCCCATTGCAGGGTGCGGGCCGTGAGGCGCTCGGCGAGCGCCTGCCGAGCGCTGCGGTCCATCGTATCGAGCTCGCGCAGCAGTTGGCGTACCGGCTCATAGTACTGGCGCCGGTAGCGCAGCTGGTCGTCGATGACCACGGAGCGCTTGAAGGCATCGGTGAGGCGGTCGATCAGTCTTGGCATGCGTGGTTCCGGGACAGCGGTGGCAGCCAGCGATGATCGGCGGCTTCAGCCGATGATCGCGAAGTCGATCGGCTTGAAGCAGCCATTGTTGGAGCCTTCCGCCGAGCATGCGGTGAGGCCGCAGACCATGTCCATCTCCGCTCTGAGATCGAGGTGATCACCGGCGCGAGAGGTGGGTATGCCCACGTCGAGCTTTCCCTGCGGATCGATGGTGACGTTCATGAAGATGTTGAACGTGGTCGCGATCTGCTCCGGTCTGATGCCAAAGCGGGCCAGGCTGGTATAGAGGTTCTCGAAGCAGCTCGGGTGGTGGCCGCGGTGCCGGTACAGGATCTCGAACATTTCCTGGCTGCAGGGCGTCAGCAGGAAGTCGTGGCGTCCGACCGTATCGTCGAGGATCGTGAACATCGGTCGGCTGTCGTTCGCGTAGAGCACGTCGCCCGACGTGAGGTAGATCCTGCCGGCGTAGTCGAGCGAGCGTCCCGACGAGAGCCAGCACGCGTGGTCGTGATCGGCAAAGGCGAAGAGATCGGCAACCTGCTCGCCCTGCGGATCGACGACCCGCAGCACCTGCCCCCGCTGCAAGCGAAACGCGGCGCCCGACTGCGGCGGGATGCGGTTGAACGTCGGCGCTGAAGTCGTCATCGGTCCTCGGTCTTCGTCTTGTGGAAGGGGCACACCCATGCGTCGGGTACGGCGCGCCCCGAGTATTGCCGGGCCTCCGAGCTCTCGCCGAAGTCCTTCAGCACCGGATTGATCGAGCCCTGGTACGCCATGTCGCGCGCACGGATGATGCGCTTCATCGTTTCGAACTTGCCGCGGGCACGGAGGTGGTCGAACTGCTCGTGGAGATTGAACACCAGACTCGGATGCCCGACCGTGCGCGCCAGGCGCGAGGCGACAGGATGCAGACCCACGACGAAGAATCCGCGTCCGCCGATGCTGAACGAGAACTCCGGATGAGCCGGATCCGAGCTCACGCGCGCATCCCAGGAGAAGTGCATGCCGTCGAGTTCGTGCATGCACTGCAGCTGCCGCCAGAGCAGTTCCTCGAAGTGCAGCTCGGACTCGATGGCTGGGCTGCGGAACATGGCAATGAAGCTCACGAACCGATCCCCGATGTCCCGAAACTCGTGGCTGAATTCGTAGAGATCGTAGCAGACCCCGGACACGGCGGCGGGGGTGGCGAGCTCTGGGTAGAGGCCGAAGCGATAGGTTCTGCGATTGAACGCCGACTTGGCACCCACGCACGGAAACCCCTCGCCCATCACCCGCGCCCGCAAGTTCTCGTGCGCCGCAGCCAGGTCGGCCTCGGCAGCCCGCCCCGGGGACAACGGGTGAACAACCGCGCTGTCGACGAAGGTCGCGTAGCCGGATGCCTCACGTGCCAGGGGATCGTTCGCCAGCGGATTCCAGGGCCGCGAGGGGGTGCTGGCGGCCGCTGCCGCTGTCAGTTTGTCTAAGACCACGATTTCCATGGGGGTTGCATTCTACTCAGTGACGCGGGGAGCGGGCAGGGTTTCGACGCATGGCGGAGC
>JBDHRV010000150.1:0-8419 GCA_039807745.1 Burkholderiales bacterium | reverse complement strand
GACGACTCGAAGCCGAACGTCAGATAACTCCGGAAGCCTTCCTCGACTTCGCGGCCGACCACCAAAGGCAGCATGAGCGCGACGCCTTTAGACCCAGTTCTCCACCTTCAGGCCCGGCACCTTGTCGAAGTGGCGCCGGTTGTGGGTCACCATGATCGCGCCCAGGCTGCGCGCGTGCGCGGCGATCATCAGGTCCATGGCGCCGATGGGCGTGCCCCGCTTCTCCAGTGTGGCCCGCAGGTCCCCGTAGTGCTCGGCGGCTGCTGCGTCCCACGGGATCACGGTTAGATGTCGCACGAACGCATCGACCACCTGGCGGTTTTACACGCGCGCTGCTTCGACCTTCTGACACCGTACAGCAGCTCGGCGTAGGTCACCACCGACATGGCCTGCTCCTCCAGGGGAACCGCGTTCATCCGCTCCCGCGCCTGCGGCGGGCGATTGCGAATCACGTAGGAGCAGATGTCCGTGTCGAGAAGGTAGAGCGCCATCTACAGGAACGCCCGCTCCTGGAGCGGGAGATCCTCCCGCTTGGCCATGAAGTCCGGTGTGGCCTGCAGCGGACTGTCGAAGAAATCGTCCCATGAGGTCGGCTTAGGCGAGAGGATCACCTTGTCGCCTTCCTTCGTGATGTACACCTCGCTGCCCTCGAACCGATACTCCGCGGGTAGGCGCACGGCCTGACTGCGGCCGTTCATGAACAACTTTGCAGTCTGTGCGCTCACGAATCATCCCTCCATGTCATTCACGGGACACTACGAGAAGTGGAAAAACATAGCCGCTCTGCCGGGTCGGCGGACTTAGTCTGATCCACCACGAGGCTAAGGCGGCAAAGCTCGACACCCCGCTTCGCCCACCTCCAGATAACCTCCCCGCTCGTACCAATCCGTCAGCACCCACCGCTCGCACGACTGGCCGTCGACCTCGTGAACGTGGTGTGCCGGTCGGTGCGTGTGGCCGTGAATCATGCGTGAACAGCCAGATCGCCGAAACGCATCGGCCACGGCGTCGAGGTTCACGTCCATGATTTCCGGCGGCTTCTCCTTCACCTCGCGCGCGCTCTGCTCGCGGATGTTTTCGATCATTGCCTTGCGCGCGGCGAGCGGTTTTGCGAGGAAATCCGTCTGCCATGCGGGGTCGCGCACCTGGGTGCGGAACGCCTGGTACTTCACGTCGTCGGTGCACAGCGTGTCGCCGTGCATGAGCAGCGTCGGTATGCCGTACAAATCGACGATCGCCGGATCCTGCAGAAGCCTGGCTCCCGTGACTCGTGCGAACTCGGGTCCGACCAGGAAATCTCGATTGCCGTGCATGAAGTGAAGCGGTACCCCCGAGTCGCTCACCCGTCTCAGCGCACGCGCGATTTCGGCGTGGAGCGGTTCCGCCAGATCGTCGTCTCCCGCCCAGTACTCGAAGAGATCGCCGAGGATGTAGAGCGCGCCCGACCCCGGCACGCGTTCGCGCAGGAAGCCGAAGAAGATCTCGTTGATCTCCGGTCGTTCGCCGCAGAGATGGAGGTCGGAGATGAAGAGGGTGGACATTCGGCGGCGGGAAGGGAGAGGAGGGAAGCGGGAGGGGAAAAGCGTTAGGCGTCAGGCGTGAGGCGGGCAGTCCTCGCAGCCCAACGCCGCTGGTCGTTCTTCTTTCTCCCTCTTCGCGCCTCCCGCCTCCCGCCTCACAGTTCTTCCGCTTTCTCGATCACCACGTCCTCTGCCGGCACGTCCTGGTGGAAGCCCTTGCTGCCGGTCTTCACGCCCTTGATCTTGTCGACGACCTCGGTCCCCTCGCTCACCTTGCCGAAGACGCAGTAGCCCCAGCCCTGGGCGCTCGGCGCGGTGTGGTTCAAGAAGTCGTTGTCCTTCACGTTGATGAAGAACTGCGCAGTCGCCGAGTGCGGATCGTTGGTGCGCGCCATTGCAATGGTGTAGCGATCGTTCTTGAGCCCGTTCTGCGCTTCGTTCTTGATCGGTGCCTGGGTCGGCTTCTGGCGCATGCCGGGCTCGAAGCCGCCGCCCTGGATCATGAAGCCGTCGATCACGCGGTGGAAGACGGTGTTCGAATAGAAGTCGGTGCGGACGTAGGATAGGAAGTTCTGCACCGTGGCAGGGGCTTTGGCGTCATCGAGCTCGATCGTGATCGCGCCGTGATTGGTGGTCAGCTTTACTTTCGACATGTCGTTGCGCTCGCTACTTGGTTGCGGTGAGTACCTTCGTTCCCTCGACGATTACGGTCTGCTGCGGCACCTCGGCCGGGAACGGGCCGCCGGCGCCGGTCGGGATGGCGGCGATCTTCTGCACCACCTCCATTCCCTTCACGACGCGTCCGAACACGGTGTAGCCATAGTCGCGCGGATTGGGAGCGCGATGGTCGAGGGAGTTGTTGTCCTTGAGGTTGATGAAGAACTGCGCCGTGGCGGAGTGCGGGTCGTTGGTGCGCGCCATCGCAAGCGTCGCGGTCGCGTTCTTGAGGTTGTTCGCTGCTTCGTTCTTGACCGGCTCGCGCGTGGGCTTCTGCTCATAGTCCTTGGTGAAGCCGCCACCCTGCACGACGAAGCCGGGAATCACGCGGTGGAAGATCGTGCCCTGGTAGAAGCCGTCGTTCACGTAGCGCAGAAAGTTGTCGACGGTCGCGGGCGCCTTGTCGGCATACAGCTCGACCACGAAGCTCCCGACATTGGTCTTGAATTCGACCTGCGGATTGGCGGCTGCGGCAGGGCCGGCCAGGAGGCTGCAAGAGAGCAGCAGGGTAACGCTCAGGAAGTGGAACAGTCGCACGTTGATCTGCCTTTCAGGATGGTGGTGGGATCGGACGGGTCGTCCTGGATTCAGCGGCCGACACCGGTTCCCGCGCCCTTCTTGAGACCGCGGCCGACAGGTGTCGGGGGAGGCGGCGCGCGAAAAACGGGCGTGGGTGCTTGGTCCGGACGCAGCCCCGCTAGTGCAGCAATCTTCTTCTGCAGCTCGCCGTTGCCGGGATCGTATCGGGCCGCGTCCCGATACGACGACTCGGCGAACTTCGCGTACACATCGCCCAGGTTCTCCAGCGCCACGGAATACTCCGGAAACGCCGCCACCGCCCGCTCCAGATAGTCGCGCGCGAGCGCGTAGCGTCCCTGCTGCGCGTAGATCACCGCGAGATTGTTGTACGGCTCGGCGAGTTCCGGGTAATCATCGATGATCGCGGTGTAGAGCGCGATTGCTTCGTCCGTTCGGTCCTGCCGCACCAGCAACTGCGCTTTCAGAAAGCGCGCGCGGGCATCGTTCGGCCGGTCGACCAGGTAGCGCTCGACGCGCTCGAGCGCCGCGCTCTCGTCGCCCTGCTGATATAGCTTGGCGGCGTCGTCCACCGCATCGGCGCGAACCGGAACGGGGGCGACCAGGGCAAGGCAGAAGAGCAGCGCGGCGCGGTGTGCGGCGCGGCGGAGGAGGGTCACTGTGCTATACTTCGGCGCATTCCGGGACCCCGGATTCTAGCAGCATCCCCCGAACTGTCACAGCCGCTCTTCCCAATCTCCGTGAGCGCCAAGACGCGATTCGCGCCCAGTCCCACCGGCCTGCTTCACTTCGGCAACGTGCGCACCGCGCTCTTCAATGCGCTGTTCGCGAAGCACGCCGGCGGCTCGTTCCTCCTGCGCGTGGAGGACACGGATGTCGAGCGCAGTCGCGAGGAATATGTCCGGGCGCTGCAGGACGATTTGCGCTGGCTCGGCCTGCACTGGCAGGAAGGGGAGGGGGCGGGTGGCGACGCTGGACCCTATCGGCAATCGCAGCGTACCCCCGTCTACGAGCAGTACCTGGCCGACCTCAACGCGAAAGGCCTCGTGTATCCGTGCTTCTGCACGCCGCTGGAGCTGGAGGTCTCGCGCAAAGTGCAGGCATCGGCCGGACAGCCGCCGCGCTACAGCGGCAAGTGCGCGCATCTCAAGGCCGACGAGATCGCTTCCAGGAAGGCGCAAGGTCTGGCGTTCGCGTTGCGCTTTCGCATGCCGCGGGCAACCCTGATCGAGTTCGACGATCTCGTGCGCGGATTGCAGAGGTATCCGTCCGACGACATCGGCGATTTCATCATTCGCCGCTCCGACGGCGGCTTCGCGTTCTTCTTCGTCAATGCGGTCGACGACGCTCTGATGGGCGTCACGCACGTCATGCGCGGCGAGGACCACCTCACGAACACGCCGCGGCAGATCGCTCTGCTGCGGGCATTGGCGCTGCCGGTGCCGACCTATGCTCACATCTCGCTCATCGTCGACAAGCACGGCGCGCCGCTCTCGAAGCGCAGCGGCAGCCTGTCGGTGCAGGAGCTGAAGGAGTCCGGTTACTTTGCGGGCGCGGTGAACAACTACCTCGCGCGCCTCGGCCATCACTTCGCGGAGACGCGCTTCCTCTCGTTCGAGGAGCTCGCGGCGCAGTTCTCGCCCGAGCACCTCGGCCGCGCGCCGGCGCGGTACGATCGCGTGCAGCTCGACCACTGGCAAGCGCTGGCCGTGGCCCACGCCGATGCGGGCACCATCGCGGCATGGCTGCTGCCGGCCGTGCTGGGCATGGTGCCGACCGAGGATTTTGCGACGTTCGCCGAAGCCGTGCGCGACAACGTGCTGTTCCCCGGCGACGCCGCGCTCTGGGCCGAGGCGGTCTATGCGGATGTCTTGCCGCTGTCCAACCGGGCGCGGCAGGTGCTGGAGGCAACGCCCTCCGACTTCTTCCGCCATGCGCTCAACTCGCTGCAGCCCGACATGGATTTCGCCGCCTTCGCCAACCGCGTGAAGGCAGCGAGCGGCGCGAGCGGCAAACAGCTTTTCCAGCCGCTGCGCGCTGCGCTGACCGGCCACCTGCACGGCCCGGAGATGCCGCGGCTCTTCAAGCTGATCCGCTGCGAGCGGGCGAAGCGCCGGCTCTCCGCGCACGTGATCAACATCGGAGTCGACTGACGCCTGCCGCGGGCGCGTTCCGCGGTCCGTCTGCATGCTGAAGATCTACAACACCCTCGCCCGAGAAAAGCAGGCATTCGAGCCGATCGTCCCCGGCAAGGTGCGCATGTACGTGTGCGGGATGACCGTGTACGACTACTGTCACCTCGGCCATGCGCGGGTGATGGTGGTGTTCGACGCGGTGGTGCGCTGGCTGCGCGCATCCGGTTACGACGTGACTTATGTGCGCAACATCACCGACATCGACGACAAGATCATCAAGCGCGCCGCCGAGAACGGCGAGACCATCGAGGCGCTGACAGGTCGTTTCATCGCCGCGATGCACGAGGACGCGGCTGCCCTCGGCGTCGAGCGGCCCGACCACGAGCCGTGCGCGACCGGGCACGTGCCCGGCATGATCCGCATGATCCAGGCGCTGGTCGACAAGGGGCTCGCCTACGCCGCGCCGAACGGCGACGTCTACTACTCGGTGCACCGCTTCCCCCGTTACGGCAAGCTCTCCGGCAAGTCGCTCGAGGATCTGCGTGCCGGCGCGCGCGTCGACGTCGACGAGGCGAAGCAGGAGCCGCTCGACTTCGTGCTGTGGAAGGCCGCAAGACCGGGAGAGCCGCGGTGGGATTCCCCCTGGGGCCCTGGCCGCCCGGGCTGGCACATCGAGTGTTCCGCGATGAGCGAGAAACTGCTCGGCGAGCACTTCGACATCCACGGCGGCGGGCAGGACCTGCAATTTCCGCATCACGAGAACGAGATCGCGCAATCGGAAGGTGCGCACGGCCACACGTTCGTCAACTACTGGATGCACAACGGCTTCGTGCGCGTGGACGAAGAGAAGATGTCGAAGTCCCTCGGCAACTTCTTCACCGTGCGCGAGGTGCTCGCGAAGTTCGCTCCGGAGGTGGTGCGCTTCTTCATCCTGCGCGCGCACTACCGCAGCCCGCTCAACTACAGCGACCAGCACTTAGTCGACGCCCGACATGCGCTCACGCGGCTCTACACGGCGCTCAAGGGTGTCGATGTTCCGGCCTTAGACATCGACTGGGACGAGCCGCGCGCGCGGCGCTTCAAGGAAGCGATGGACGACGACTTCAACACGCCGGAAGCGCTGGCCGTGCTGTTCGAGATCGCCAACGAGCTCAATCGCTCGCGTGCGCCCGAGGATGCGGCGCTGCTGAAGGCGCTGGGCGGCGTGCTGGGGTTGCTCCAGCAGGATCCTTCTTCATTTCTGCAAGGGAAGCCGCTGACTCATGTAGAAGCGACGCATACCCTCCCGATTTCGTGGACTACGGCAGAACTCACGGAGAATAGGATCGCCAAACTCATCGAAGCCCGCTCCGACGCCCGAAAGGCTAAGAACTTCGTCGAAGCTGATCGGATCCGGAAGGAACTGCTCGACGCCGGCATCGTGCTCGAGGACAAGCCAGGCGGCGTCACGGAGTGGCGGCGCGCGTGAGCGCTGCGCTGGCGTAGCCAGCTCGCAGCGTTCGCGGTCTTTGCCAACTCGCGCGATGCCCGTGGTCAGGTGGTTCGATCGACAGGCTTTGCCTGTCTGGCCACGCTGACTAGGCGGTCCAGCTTATCCCTCACCTCAGGATCAAGCTCCGACGCCGCCACGTACGGCGCCAACGTGTGATAGTCAGTCTTACGCATCAGGTTCGGAAGCCCGAGCTTCTCATAGAATCTGGCAAAGAGAGGATCAAGGAACTCATCGCTTACCTTGAGGTCGCCACTCCACGGATCGCTCTTGCCAAGGGCGGCCAGCGCGGAGGTAATCTCTGCGATTGCCTCCTCCATCGCGCTGCGCCAAGCATCGGTGAATAGATCCCCTTGCTCCATGCGACCGCGCGCTTCGGCATACGCCAAGAGCGTCGTACGCTGACAAATGTAGTTCTCGATCTCGCGCCGCCGCCATAGCAGGTGCTCTAAATTTGGATCGAGTGGTGGTTCAGTCGCGAGTCGGTCATAGATGGCAATCCCTACCAGATTCGGTTTGGCCTCGCGCAAACCATAGAAGTGGTCCTGCGCCTTACGGGGCTGGTTTGCGACGTAATGCACGTATGGGTTGTCGAGGAAGGCCTCGGACGGGTGACTCAGGCGTCGCGCCAGTTCTCGCAAGATGGCGAGATCGGTTGCGCCTTCGAGGTACAGTACCCAGCCTTTCTCCTCAGCCTGGAGGTAGTGCTCGAAGCCGATCTCCTTCAGTGCCTTGAGTACTTGGCTCCCGCGATCATCGATGCGGTGCGGCTTGCCGACGAAGGCGATAACCGTGTCGCGGTCGGCCGCCTCGTTCAGGATCACCTCGGAGTGGCTCGCCGCCAGGATCTGGCTCCCCGTCTCCGCGGCAGTCTCGGTTAGCACTTGGTAGATCTGGCGTTGGCGAAGAATCTCGAGGTGGGCGTCCGGTTCGTCCAGAAGGAGCACCGCACCCGGATTCGCAGCCATGTGGGCGAGCAGGAGCAGCGTCTGTTGCTGACCCCGTCCGCTCGCAGAAAGGTCGAGTTCGGTGGAGCCGAGCGAGTATGACATCACGATCTCGCCACGCTCCTTGATGTAGCGCGGATCCCTGAGCGTCACCCCGAACAGCCTTGTCATCCTTTCGCCGATCTGGCGCCATTGCGATTCATCGCGTTGGAGAGCACGCCAGCACAGGTTCCGCAGGACTTCGGCGGTGCGGCCCTCCCCGATGCGGACGTCGAGGGCACCCTCGTCGAGGCGCGTCTCGTTGGCGGCGAGCCCCGACATCGGTGGCAGGTAGGCGAGCTTGACCTGACCCGCTGCCGCGGGAACCACCCCTCGATGCCCGTCGTGTCCAGGTCGGGATCGGCAATAGAAGGACTCCTCGTTGGCGTAGTCGAATTCGATCGAGGTCATCCAGGGCGTGCCTTCGTCGATGCCTTTTACCTCGATTTCTATGAGAACGTTCTTGGTCTTTGCCCGACCTTCCTCGCGGTACCCTTCTCGAACGTGCAGATCGCGCCACAGCAGGTTCGCGGCAGGAATCGGTACTGCGATGAGGTCGCGCCGGTTGATCGTTACGCCCGCTCGCTCCTTCGGCACGTTGCCGTCACCGCGCTTCTCGAGCCAGCGACGCACACCGATACTCCACAAGGCCAATGCCTGGAGCGCCGAGGTCTTGCCCGAATTGTTCGGGCCGACGAACACGACACGCTCGCCAAGCTCGATCTCGACGTCGTCGAAGAGCTTGAAGTTGCGCGCAGTCAGCTTGGTCAGCATCAGATAACCCTCCACCAGGGGGCAGCCAATATGTCGGGCGCCAGCCATTCGAGCGTATCACCGTCGTGCAGCAGCAGCCCGGCGCGGGCCTTCTTCCCATATTCCGCCCGGAACGCGCGCAGGTGCGCGGCCTCAGCCAGTCGCGGACGAGCGCCGGCCTTGACCTCGATCGGCAGCAATCGGTCACCTGTCTCGATCACGAAGTCCACTTCTTCGCCGATTGCGGTACGCCAGTACCCGAGCTCCGCACGTTCGACGCGG
>JBDHRV010000149.1:0-8517 GCA_039807745.1 Burkholderiales bacterium | reverse complement strand
AGCAGCCCGCGGATAACCTTCTTGGCCTCGGCCCGTTCCTCCTTCTCGGCCAGAGTCTCGAGCGCTTCCACGAGATTGAGTCCGGCCTCGAGCAGCGCGACGAGTTCCTGGCTGAACAGTGCCAGCGACAACGCGGAAGAAGACCGCGGCAGCAGCGTCGCGAGCGAAAAGCTGCGGCGCGCCGACAGTACCGTGTAGCCCTGCGCGGTCGCCTGCCGGATCGCGTCGTCCGCGTCCCGGGCGTCCAGCTCGAGCGCCTCCAGTCCCTGGCGACCCTTCAGTGCCTTCAGCTCGAAGCGCATCGTCTAGGCGGCAGGAGCGGTCCTATCGATTGGTGATATCCGCGGCCTCTCCCGAACCCCCGAGATGGCCATCCTTGCCGAGCGAGACCAGGTCGAGCTCGCTCTTCTCGCCCGGATAGCGATACTGGTACGGGCGGCCCCAGGGGTCCATCGGCACGCCCTTCTTGAGATAAGGTCCGCCCCACTTCGCTTCGTTTGCCGGGCGCTCCACCAGCGCCTTCAGGCCCTGCTCCGTCGAAGGGTACTGGCCGGTGTCCAGACGATAGAGATCCAGCGCCTGCTGCAGGCTCTCGATCTGCGCCTGGGCCATCTTCACCTCCGACTTGCCGACCTGCTGGAAATAGCGGGGCGCCACATAGCCCACCAGCAGACCGATGATCACCATCACGACCAGCAGCTCGAGGAGCGTGAACCCCGCCGTGCGCCGGGTGTGGGGCGCGGTCGCGCGAAACGCCACCAACCGCGGGTTCGCAAACCGCAAGAGTTCAATCGTTCGTATCGTCATCGCCGCATCTTTGAGGTGTAGGCTCCCGGCGCGGCCGCGCCGCTCGAAAGTCGCAATCGAATGGTCTCCGGACGCGCGCATCGCGTACTCGGAGCGACCCTGCGGATAAGTTGCGAGGAGTGCGTGGCCCGTCGCGGGGGCCGGGGTGAGTCGAAGTCACCGGAACCGAACGTCGCGACGTGGATCGACCGCCGCCAGCGCTCCCGGGGACCCACCTGCCCACTCCCCATGGTCCGTCTTTCCCTGTTATGAGGTCAACCTTACCCCGGCCTTGGGGTCCGGCGCAACCTGTCGTCAATCCGCGTCAATCGGGGGATCAGAGCCGCGCGAGATCGAGCCGCGATGGATCGCCGAGCCACGCCTGCCGCAACCGCTTCTCGACGGCGCGCGCGGAGCGCGCATCCCCGCGCTGTCGATAGACCTCCGCCAGACCGTAGAGTGCCCAGCCATTCTGCGGCGTACCGACCAGGATCGAACGGAAGGCGGTCTCGGCGCCAGGGGCATCGCCCGCGAGCAGCTTGACTGCGCCCAGGGATTGGCGCAGCGGGTAGTACCAGAATGGCGGCTCCATGTACGCGAGCTCATCTTCGAGCGCCACCGCGAGCTGGAGCTCTGCGACCGCCTGGGCAAGATCTCCGCGCGACTGCGCGGTGCGCGCGTCCACGACGTGGCGGGCCACTCGGAGCACCTGTCTGGCTGGGACACCGCCCGCTTCGAGGGGGGTGAAATCCGCGTTCTGCTCGAGCGCGAGGATAGCCTCGCTTTCCCTCGCCGCGCCGCTCGAGTCGCCCTGCGCCGCGTACGCGGTGCCGCGCGCGTAGTGCCACATGGCCTTCACGTAGGGCAGGCTGTCCCCGGGATCGGGCAGCGCCAGCACCGTGGCCGGATCGCTGAACTGCGCGTGCGCGAAGTACGGAGCGGCCTTGATCGGCTGCACCCACGCGATGGTCCGGGCGGCCTCCGGCGAGACGATGCGATCGAGCTTGTCCGCGGATTCGAGCACCGCGCGCCCATCCCCGGCCATCTGCGCCGATACCATCAGCGAATGCACGTTGTGCGGGTAATACGCCTGTGGATAGATGCCCTGCGGCCGCGCCTGGGCAATATAGTTCTCGTCCGCGGCCACGGCGGCCTTGTTCGCGGCGAGCGCATCCTTGTAGAGACCGATCCGGTAATAGATGTGGAAGGGCATGTGCACGAGGTGCCCCGCTCCCGGCATCGCCGTCCCGAGCCGCCGCGCGTACGGCGTCGCGCGCTGCGGCCGGCTGGACGCCTCGACCATGTGAATGTAGTAGTGGATCGCGCCGGGATGGTCGGGATTCGCCTTCAGCACGCGCTCGAGCGTTGCCAGGATCTCGCTGGTACGCCCCTTGGGTCGACTGCCGCCCGCCTCCCAGTAGTCCCATGGCGTGAGATCCATGAGCGACTCGGCGTATAGAACGGCCACCAGCGTGTCCTTCGGATGGCGCGTCGCGAGCTTCTGCATGCCGTTCGCGTAGGCCGCGTCGAGGGCCGCGCGATCCGCGTCGGCAGCCTCCGAGTAACGCACCGCCAGCGCCTCGATCAATCCCTGCTCGACCGCCGTCGCGCCGGACTTGAGCGCAACCGCGCGTCGGCTCGCGGCAAACGCAGGCGCCGCCGCGGTCGGCTCCATCGGCGCATTGATGTTGGGGCCGAGCACCAGGGCCTCCCCCCAAAAGCACATGGCACAGGCCGGGTCGAGCCGCTGCGCCTTGCGGAATGCCCGCCGGGCCTCCGCGTGGTTGAACGCCAGGGCGAGCCGGATACCCTGATCGAAGTACTGCTGCGCAAGCGGGTTCGTCGTGCTGATCGGATAGCGCAGCGTGCCCAGGCCGGTAAAGAGCGGGGGATCGTCGTCGGCAGGCGCATCCGCCCCCGCATCGGAGGCCGTCTGAAACGGCCGCACCTCGGTCGTCGCCGCGGCCAGCCGGAAGAACACTTTCTTGTCCGTGCCGACGGATTGCGGCTGCACGCAGCGGGCCGCGGCGAGTGTCGCGACCGCCGGTGGCTCGGTCTCGGGGTCACCGAACCGGGTTGCCCCGTAGGCAGCGGCAGCGACGAGCGCACTACCCAGCAGCAAGCCGGATCGAGACTTCAGTTTCGTGGTGGGTTGCATGGTCGGTGCCCCGAAGATCGACATCTCCCCTATAGAACAGAATCGTCGAATCGACAAGGGCGGAACGCGATGCAGGCGCAAAAAAGCGCGCGCCCTGCGGCATCAACCCCGTCCGTAAGCCCGATACGGCTCACGATCGGAAGCGGATGCGGAGGGCGCGCGGTGGCTCTATCGCGCTACGAGCTCGCTAGCAGTTGCCGGCGCGATGGGCGCACACCGTGTTGCGCACCGCGACCCAGCGGCCATCCAGCTCGGAGGCGCCGAGCAAACCGATCGACGTTGGCAGGTAGGTGTAGGACGACACCGCGACTACACGATTACGGCCGGAATTCCCCTGGGGCGGAATACCACCGACGGAGCCGAAGTTCTGCACCCAGGGTCCACCGCTCACGCCGAAGGTTTGGGATGTTCCGTACTCGCAGTTGAACGGTGCGACGTTGCGATGCGTATTCGAGGATCCCAGTGAAAGACGCTGGCCCCCGAACACGTTTGCGGGATACCCGTTCTTGTGCGTGTGGTTATCCCGACAGCTGCCCGTTTGCCAGCCGAGCCACCCCGTCACCTGCCCGATGCGCTTGACCGAGCCGCTAATGAAGCGGTCTTCCAGCTCGATCATGGCATAGTCCGCGGCGTTCGGTACCCCGCCGCCCCCGAAGTGCCACGTGGCGGTGGTGGCGAGGTAACGCCAGTTCCAGGTCTGCAGAGGCGCGGAGCCATTCCACGTCGCCGGAACGAACCGGAAATTGGAGTAGAACTGCCCGTTCCCATTGCTCACGCAATGGCCCGCGGTGGCGATGATGCGGTACTGGATCACCGCTGCCGAGCAATAGGACGTCCCGTTGGGAGTCGAGAAATAAAGCTTGCCGTGCGTTACGTGCGGATACGTGAGCGCATTGGCCTGGGTGTCCGGCACCATCGCCGACAGCGTGTAGTCCGCGCCCGACGTTCCTCTGTCGACCGGCGCGGGATCACCGGCCGCAGCTTGTAGCGCAAGCGCCTCCGAGTAGAGACGCGCGGCGCCATCGGGGGTCACCTTCACGAGCGGCGGCGAGCCGTCGCTCGAGGCTTTTTCCCCGGCCACCGGTGCCGCCGCAAGCGCGCGTGCCCCCGCAGCCGACGCAATCATCTGCATCGGCTTCGCCGAGGCAAAATCAGCGGCGGTCAACGCAGCCTGCGACGCCTTCGGATTGTCATTCTTGAGCACCACCACACCCGAGCCAGCCAGCGCCCCTTGAGCGAAGATCGCGGAGAGCGAGGCCAGCGCACCGGCGGTTACGGACCTGCGAAGTAGAGAAGCTTTCATGATGGATCCCCTTGCAATCGTTTTGAATGGAAGACATCTGTTTCGAAGCCACGCGCTCGATCGGATTGCCCCGCAACCAGACGCTACCGCAGTGGTCCGCGGCTGCCTCCGTCACTCGTCGCGCATCGCGCCGGGCGTCGTGATTTCGCGACCCATTCTCGGCAGGCGCGACTTACATATCTCTTACAGATATGCCTTTCGTATACTCCGTAGCGACTAGATCTGATGGACTAGTGTCGTGCTTACCGCTTGCTTGGGCCAACTCATGTTTGCGTATGTCATGGGTGCTTCTTGCCCTGGCGAGCGCCGGCAATATCCCGTGAACGTGCTACCATGCATGACTATGGTCATGGTCACTTTCGTGGCGGGAACGCCTCCGGCGCGCCGGGCACTCGAGTCACCGTGAGCGTATCGACCAATCTCTTCGCCGAGCTCCCGGCGCGCTCGGATCAAGAGGCGTTCGGCGAAATCCTCGCCCGCCCTGGTCTTCGCATCGAGCGCATCGTCTCGTTCGGCCAAGCGAGCCCCGCGGGATTCTGGTACGACCAACCGGAGGGCGAGTGGGTAGTCGTGCTCGCCGGCGCCGCACGGCTTCGTTTCGAGGACGAGCCGACGCCCCGCACCCTCGCGCCCGGCGACCACGTACACATTCCGCCGCGCTGCCGTCATCGGGTGGAGTGGACGGATCCGGCACGGCCGACCGTCTGGCTCGCGGTCCGCTACGGCTAGCCGTGTAACGCGACGGGGCGCCCGCCATGCCCTTCGACCAGCGCCGCGCGGCGGTCGTCACCGCGGGCTTCGCCGCCTTTCTGAACCTGTACCCGCCGCAAGCACTGCTGCCGCAGCTCGAACAGGCGTTCGGCGTCGCCTC
This sequence comes from Burkholderiales bacterium, assembly GCA_039807745.1. GTDB lineage: Bacteria > Pseudomonadota > Gammaproteobacteria > Burkholderiales > JAEUMW01 > JAEUMW01. The sequence continues at coordinate 3,399 of JBDHRV010000149.1, read as the reverse complement.
CGGCGGCGCGACGGTGACCGTCGCGGCAGGGCCGCTGTCGGTCGCGCTGCTCGCGCCCTTCGCCGGCATCGTCACCGATATGGTCGGGCGCGCGCGGGTGATGGCGATCGCGATGGCGGGGCTCGGCCTCGCCACCATCCTGAGCGGCACCGCGCACTCTCTGGGCGAAATGCTGTTCTGGCGTCTCGTCTGCGGCCTTTTCGTGCCGGGCATCGTGGCAGCAGCGGCCGGTTCCCTGGGGGATGATCCCGACCCCCGACACGCCGCTCGGGCGGCCGGCCAGTACATCGCCGGCACTGTGCTGGGCGGTTTCTCCGGGCGCTTCCTCGCGGGGATCGTGGCGGAATATCTGGGTTGGCGCGCGGCGTTCTACGTGATCGGCGGGGTTACGCTGGCCCTGCTGCCGCTGGTGATACCGGGCATGCGCCTGGCGGGGCTTCCGCACCCCCCGTCCCGGCCGCGCGAAGCGCTGCGCGCTGCCGCTTCGCACCTGCGCAACCCGCGCCTCTTTGCTGCATTCGCCATCGGATTCGGACTGCTCTTCTCGCTCGTCGCGACGTTCACCTACGCGGCCCTGCATCTCGCTGCGCCGCCTTACTCGCTCTCGCCCGCCGCGATCGGGACGATGTTCGCAGCCTATCTCGTCGGGGTGGTGCTGACGCCTTTCACGGGTCGCTGGGTCTCGGCCCACGGCCGCAGCACGGTGGCCACTGCGGCCATGGCCTTCGCGATACTCGGCATCGTCCTGACGCTGGCGGGCGGCGCGCTGGTGATCATCGCCGGGCTCGCGGTGAGTTGCGGCGGCATCTTCATGCTGCAGGCGCTGGCCACGGGCTTCGTTCCCAGCGTCGCGACCCATGCGAAGTCTGCCGCGGTCGGTCTCTATACTTCCGCCTACTACTTCGGCGGCAGCGTGGGCGCCATCGCCCCCGCGCTCGTCTGGCAGCGCTTCGGCTGGCGCGGTTGCGTTGCGCTCCTCGTCGTCGTGCATCTGGCACTGCTGCTGGTGGCAAGACGACTCTGGAGTCCCGATCCCCTGCCGGAGTAGACTCTGCGCTCGGCTCGTGCGAGCAATTCGATTCGAATCGCGCTGCAACACAAGAATGAAGCCAACAATGAGGCAGCAGCCTCTGGCGGCCAACGCAATCGCACCGACGGAGGAAGGGTCATGATGCGCAGGATCTCTCTCACGAGCTGGATCATGATCGCCCTGATCCTGGGCATCGTCGCCGGCTATTTCTGCCATCAGCTGGCACCGGACGCCAAGACCGCCAAGGAGATCGCCGGCTACTTCTCGATCGTCACCGAGATCTTCTTGCGGATGATCAAGATGATCATCGCGCCCCTCGTCTTCTCGACCCTGGTGGCTGGCATCGCGGGGACCGGCGACTCGAAGGCGGTCGGCCGCATCGGCGTGAAGGCGCTCGGCTGGTTCATCACGGCGTCGCTGGTCTCGCTCATCCTGGGCATGATCGTCGTAAACATCCTGCGTCCGGGCGAGTCGATGCACCTGCCGCTCCCGGATGCGGACGCGACGACCAACCTGAAGACCTCCGCCCTCAACTTCAGGGACTTCATCACGCACGTCTTCCCGAAGAGCATCTTCGAGGCGATGGCGCACAACGAGATCCTGCAGATCCTGGTGTTCTCGGTGTTCTTCGGCTTTGCAGTCTCCGCGCTGAAAAGGGAATCCACGGCCACTCTGGTGACCGTGATCCAGGAAACCGTGCACGTCGTCCTGAAGATCACCGACTTCGTGATGCGGTTCGCGCCGTTCGCCGTCTTCGCCGCGATCGCCGCCGTCGTGACCGTGCAGGGGCTCGGCGTGCTGGTGACCTACGGCAAGTTCATCGGCGGGTTCTATTTCGGACTGCTGGTGCTCTGGTCGGTGTTGATCGCGGCGGGATTCCTGATTCTCCGCGGCCGGGTCTTCAGTCTGCTCAAGCTGCTGCGCGAACCGATGATGCTCGCGTTTTCCACTGCCAGCAGCGAAGCGGCATATCCCAAGACGATGGAGCAGCTCGAGAAGTTCGGCGTGAAGGACAGCATCACCGGCTTCGTGCTGCCGCTGGGCTATTCCTTCAACCTCGACGGCTCCATGATGTACCAGGCCTTTGCCGCGCTTTTCATCGCCCAGGCGTATGGCATCGAGATGTCCTTCGGCCAGCAGGTCACGCTGCTGCTCGTCATGATGCTCACGAGCAAGGGCATCGCCGGGGTGCCGCGCGCGTCCCTGGTGGTGGTAGCGGCCACGCTTCCGATGTTCAACCTGCCGGAGGCAGGGTTGCTCCTCATCATGGGTATCGACCAGATCCTCGACATGGGCCGAACCGTGACCAACGTCATCGGCAACGGCATCGCCACGGCGGTGGTCGCAAAGTGGGAAGGCCAGCTCGGCGAGGAGACGGGCGCCGACGTGGAGGACATGCTGGAACCCGAAGTGCACCCCGCGACCTGAAAGCAATATCTGCGAAGGCCCATGAGAACGCGAAACTTCCGGAGCGCATGGAGATCCCTGCTGGACACTTTCTACCGGGCCGGCGCGGCCAGTCTGCTCGCCCTGGGTGTGGCGCTGCCGGCGCTGGCGCAGGAAGGTGACGCCCTGCGCACCGTGTTCCAGTACACGGGTACGCTCAAGCGCATTCAGGACACCGGCGCGATCCGCATCGGCTATCGCCAGAACTCCATTCCGTTCGCGTTCCTGGATCCGAAGGGCAAACCGGTCGGTTACGCCCTCGACCTCTGCGATGCGATCGTCGACGAAGTGAGCACGGAGCTCGGCAAGGAGGTGCGGACCGATTACCGGCCGGTCACGCCGGAAAACCGCTTCGACCTCTTGATCGCAGGCGAGATCGACCTCGAATGCGGTTCCTCGACCAACACCATCGAGCGGCGCAAGCGCGTCGCCTTCTCGCCCACCACGTTCGTGACCGGCACCAAGCTGCTGGTGCGGCGCGACAGTCGGTTGCGCTTCCTGCGCGACCTCAAGGGCCGGACCATCGTCGTCACGCTCGGTACGGTGCAGGACACGGCCATGCGCTCGCTCAACGAGCGGCAGAAGCTGAACCTCAACTTCGTGACCGGCGCCGACCATCGCGAATCGTTTCAGATTCTGGAATCCGGGAAGGCCGACGCCTGGGCGAACGACGAAATTCTGCTGTATGGCATGCTCGCCGAGACGCGGACCGGCGCCAAGTACCGGGTGGTGGGCGACTTTCTGACCTATGCTGCGTACGCGCTCGCCTTCCGCAAGGACGACCCCGAATTCGCCGAGATCGTGGATCGCGCCTTCGGTAAGCTCGCCGGAAGTCGCGAGATCGTCTACATCTACAACAGGTGGTTTCTGAAGCGTCTGCCTTCCGGCGTCCGCCTCGATCTGCCTATGAGCCCGCACCTCGA
>JBDHRV010000148.1:0-8696 GCA_039807745.1 Burkholderiales bacterium | reverse complement strand
AGCTCCTGCATCAGCAGATGGAAGCCCGCTTTCGCGACGAACGACGAACTCTTGTTGGCCGCGGCGACACCCGCCTTCAGTCTCAGGTCGAGGTGGTCGAACACGCGCTGGTAGTCGATCGTGATCTTGAGGTTGTAGGCCGGCCCGATGCCGGCGTAGGTCAGGTGATAGATGGCGAGCGCCATCGTGACCCCGCCCTCCTCCAGCACGGCCTTCATGACCGCCGCCCCGTGGCGATCGAGCACCGTGCTGAACGCGGCCCGCTGCGTGCCAAAGAGCGCGGGCACCGTCGTGCCGGCGACCTCGCGCACGAACGGCTGCCCCGGCTCGTCGCGATTCACCCCCAGCAGCACCAGCTCCACCGAGCCATCCGTGAACGGGACCGGCACCAGATTCGCGTCGGCGCCGAACCGGCGGCGGATCTCTTCGCGCACGTCGTTCAGCAGGCCCTCGGTGACGTGCAGGTCGGTGTCGAGGTTGAGGAACCCGCCCCCGTCTTCCATGCCGGCGGGCGGCGGTGCGTTGGGATCCGGCCGGTACAGGACGAGTCGCAGCGCATAGTCGCCCGTTTCGCCGCCCTCGGCGGTGCGCGCCACGCGCGGGGCCTCCGGGGGCAGGAAGTAGAACGTGCGCCCGTCGCTGAAATCCTTGAAGATCGTCAGCCCTTTGAAGTAGAGGATGGGATCGTCGTAGAGCATGGCGTCTCTCCAGAAACGGGACTACGTCGTTGCGACGGGAACGAGAGGCAGAACGACCAGCGCCTCCGGATTGGTCCAGCGGGTTTCGCGCACTTCGCCCGACATCAGGAACTCGCGTGCGATCAGCACGGGCGCCGGCGCGCCTTCGGGCATCACCAAGGCGAGCGTCGCGCTGTCGCGCGCGCCTTCCAGCACGTCACGGGTGCGATGCTCGCCGGCTTCCAGGACGAGCTCCACCGCGATGCTGCCGCGGCCCGCAGGTCCGCCTCCCAGCAGCACCACTTCGGCCGTGCGCACTTCGGCCGCGCCCTGGGCGCCGATGACGAGGGTCGAGCGGTCGCTGCTCGCCCAGGGCTTCTCGTCGATGGCGCCGTCCTCGCGAATGAACTGCACACGATACGAGAACTCGCGCGCACTGCCGGCGAGCCGCCGCAACCCGATGCGGCGCGGGGCGCGATCGGGAGCGTCCCACGATTCCGTCTTGCTGTGGACGAACGAATCGTGCTGCGTACGCAGTTCGACGACGGTCGTGACGACGCCGGACAACGGCAGCGGCACCACCAGCACGTCGATGGACTCGGCGAACGGACTGTCGAGCACGAGCAGATCCTCTGCGACCTCGCGTGGTGCGTCCGTGATCGAGGGCTCGTCGCGCCGGCCGCGCCACTCGGCCGTGACCGTCACCGCGCGGCCTCCCGCCGCCGGCAGAAAAGCATCGGCACTCGGTGCGTCCGCGGAGAGCAGCAGGGTGCGCGGCAGCTCGTCCGGTGCCTCGACGCGCACCGCCACGTGATCGAGCCAGTCGAGCTCGACCCGACCGGCGATCACCGTGAACATCCGTGGTGGAAACAGCCGGCGCGCGGATACCGCGATCAGGCCGCCCTCGGCGTCCTGCCAATCGGCCTCGCGATCGGGCGCACGCGTGAGCGCGGGATCGAAACGCGCCCGTACGCGATACTGCAGCGGACCATCCCCCGCTTCCGTGCGCAGCCGCAGCTCCGGCATGGCATCGGTCAGCACCACCGTCCGGTGGACGGACGCGGCGCCGGAATGCCGCAGATCGACTTCGAGCGCGGCAAGACCAAGCCGCGTCAGCTCGGGCTCGGCGCGGATCACGACCTCGCGCTGAATCTCGCCCAGGTCCGCGAACGTGATGTGATCGGCCGGATCGCGATCGCCCAACAGATCGATCAGGCTCGCGCTAGCATAGTGCCTGATCGTCACGGCGCGGCGTTCGCGGAAGTCCCAGCGCGAGCTCGTCGCCAGCTCTTCGCGCCGCACCGTGAGGCGGAAGGAAAGCTCGAGCGGCGCCACGGTTCCATCGTCGAGCTGGCGCGGGCGCTCCGGCGGCGGGAACGGACTGAACATGCGCGCGAGCAGATCTTCGCCGATGCGACGCATGGCTTCCGCGCGCTGACTTTCGACCTCGCCCGTCTCGTCGAGCACGCGCACCCGGATCAGATTTTCGCGCGCCGCCGACTCCCAGGTCATCGCGATGCGCGCGCGGCCGTATGGCGTGGTGAGGGCTCCTTCCGCAGTGAGCCGATCGTGGATCGCGTGCAGATCGGCCTCGGCGGTAACGCCCAACGGCCCCGAAAGCCCAAGCGTCTCCAGCTCGAAGATGACCACCGTCGGCAGCGCATTGCCCTTGAGCGCCGCGTCGGCGAGCGCCGCGCCGGCAGCGTCGAGTCGCGCGGCGATGACGGACACCGGATCGCCGACGAGAGACGGCGCACCCGCCACGAGCATCTTCGGCGCGAGCTCCTGCGCTTGCAGCCAACCGGCCACGCGCACCACGCCGCTGCGCCAATCGGGGCGCGCCAGCGTCGGCGTGCGCCCGCTGTCGGTCAGCGCGCGTTCAACTGCAGCCAGTTGCGCCGCCGTGGGGGCGAGCGTCGATTCGAGCTGCAGCAGCCCGCCCGATTGCTCGCCGCGAAACAGGACCAGCGACAAGCGCGGATCCGGATTCGCCACCAGCCGCGGCGTCTCCGCCAGCACGTAGCGCCGCTGCGCATCGGCGTGATCGAAGAAGAGCGTGAGCCCTGCGATGCGCTGAGGGGTGCGGCCGGCATCGAGCATGATCGCCCCTCATCATCCTGCGGTCATGGTCGAAGCAGCACCGATGCGTCGACGCGTCCGAGACCCCAGTCGTCGGCGCTGTCGCCGGGCCGGCGCGTGGCCGCCGTCTCCAGCTTGGTGCGCAGTCTGCCGGTGTCGAGATTGCGGTCCATCTGCAGCATCGCCGCGACCAGCCCCGTCATCACCGGTGTGGCCATGCTCGTCCCGGGATGGGCGATCAGCCCGCCGGTTCCGGCCTGCGCGGAAAGAATCCGATTGCCGGGCAATGCCACGTCGATTCCGCGTCGTCCCGCCCCCACGGCTCGCAGGGGTCCGGGTGACGAGAACCGTGCAATATCGCCCACCGTATTTCCAGGTACGGCGGGCAACCCGGGTTCGCTGGTAAAGGCCGCCACACAGATGCACCCCGGGGCGTTACCCGGCGATCCGAGCTTGTGCGAATTGAACTGGCGCGTTTGATCGTTGGTGTAGGTCACTCCGATCAAGGGCTGTGTCTGCGCCGTGGCGAAAACGAAGGAGCCCAGCGCGTCGCGGTAGATCGTGAAGCCATGAATCACGCATGTGGACCGCCCCGTGTTACGCAGTCGGATGATCCACGGCGCAGCCGCCGGCGCCGTCCCCGTGGCGGGCAGCACCCAGTAGATCTCCGGATTGAAGTGGCGGTTGCTAGGCGCCTGGGGACCGTTGTGGATGTTGATCCGGAGCCCTCCCGCAAGGCTCGTGGTGACGGGACCGTTGCCCGTCATCAGCGGTACCTCGGCGGTGGCAAGGACGGCGTTGGCCGAATGCCGCGTGGAGATGCGCAGCCGCACCGTCGTGCTGTCTTCGTTGTAGGCCCAGAATGTGACCCCGTCGTCGTTACCGGGACTCAGCGCCGGCTGAAACAGCACCTGGACCTGGCCGCCTGCCGGAATGCTCGCCTGCCAGTGGGTGTCGTCGTTGCGCAGATTGCCCGCCGACGCGCAGATGATGCGACCTTCGCGATAGCGGGGTGCGACTGCCACGCCGACGCCGCCGGCGAGAATGGTGTCCCGACTCACGAGCTGCGTCAGCGCGATCGACAGCGGATCGGTGCCATCGTGCGGCTGCTGCTGCGTGCTCGAGCTGATGTTGACGACACAAGGCAGGCCGAGCTCGGTCGCTTTCTGGAAGCAATACTTGACGCCTGCCACGACGTCGTTGACATAGCCGCCCCGCCCGCCCACGGCCGCCACGACGATCGTTGCCGCCGGCGAGATGCCCCCGGGCCAAGTGTTGCCGCTGAACGCTCGTCCCGCCGCGATGCCCGCCACGTGGGTGCCGTGCCCGGAAGCCGCGTCGCTCACGGTGATCACTTCGTCATGGCCAATGTACTCGCGCCCGAAATTCATCGAGCGATACTTGTCCCTATTGTCGGCGCTGCTGCGCTGGAAGGGGGACTGTCCGCCGGACTCGCCCATCCGCCAAACCGAATGGATGCGGCTCCTGGTCGCGTCGTCCTGACGCCCGAGAAACGCCGGATGACTGCCGTCGATTCCGGAGTCGACGATTCCGACGACCACACCGCGACCCGTGGTCGCCGCCGTGATGCCCGCGGGAAACGTGCGACTGCCGAGCTTGAGCTCGTTCATCGCGTGCTGCATGTCGAGATCGAGCTGGGTCGCAGCGACCAGGTTCTCGATGTCGTCGCGTTGGAGAAGCGCCTGGAGCTGAGCCGGGGGACACCGGAACGTACGGATCGCACCTTCTCCGTCCTCGACCACACCTTCGGGTAGCGCCGTTCTCGGAAATCCTTCGCGCACTGATCCGATCAGCAGGGCATACGGCGCGTCCACCTTGCCAACGAGGGGGATGTTCGGATTCTGGAGGCTGTCCTGAAGATTCGCGAGATACCCCGGCAAGTCTGCGAGCAAGGAGGCGGTGGTCGCGGCGACCGCGCTGCGCGCGGCCTGCGGGATCGCCACACCCAGGCCCACGTCCGCATGAAAGAAGATGAACTTGGAGCCCACGCCGTCGCCGAGGTTGGCTCCCGCGGTATGCACCAGCGCCAGCCGCCAGCGCTCGCTCGCATCCGTGCCCTGATCCTCGATGCGATAGACGAGCTGCCGAAAGCGCGAAGCCGCGGCTTGCGGGTTCCACAACCGTTCGGACGCGAGCGCGTAGCAGTAAAAGTTGTCCCGCTGCAGCTTCACCTCGGCGAGGTTGCCGGTATCGGAAGCGAAGTACGCCGCGTTCACCCCGGCCGGAAACTGACCTTCGGTCACGGCGCCCTTCGCGTAATAGGTGCCGTCGGCTTTGTAGGTGCCGAAATGCCGCAGAAATGCTTGCAGGTCGTCGAGGCTCGTGGCGGGCAGACCGGATGGCACCTGCGTGATCTCGCTCAGGTTGCGCGCGAGCGCCTGCCGCGCCGGGTCCGCAGCCAGCGCCTGCGACCAGGCGCGCGCAAGCTCCGAGGTCAGATCCTCGGTCTCGGTGGCGGTCGGCGAGCGGAAGTCGGCGAGAATGCGCGCCATCGTCCCCGGCGCATCGGTGGCGACATCGATGCGCTCGACGGCCCACAGCAGCACGTAGGTCTGGGTGGCGCCGTCGGCTCCGGTGCGAATCGCGAACTGCGGTGCGAGCGACGCATTCGGTAGCGGCGTGATCGGGGCACCCGAATATTCGATGTAGTCGCCCAGCAGCACTAGCGGCTGGCCCGCCGGCTGTTGCTGTTCCAGTGTCGCCAGGGCAGGCGCACCCGGCAGGTCGGCGAGGAACTTCTCGAAGAAGCCGTCGCGATAAGTCGGCAGATCGGCGTGTGGCATGACGCTACCTCAAGGAGCAAGTGGATCGAGGAGGAGGATCTCGTCGCGCACCGTCAGCGGTCCGCTCGTGACCCGCTGGCCGTCGGTCTTGAACCACGTCACCTTGTACGTGTACGAGGTCTTGTCGGGGTCGCTCATCGGCACGCGCCACGTGAATTCCGGTGTGCCCGCCTGAAACACGTGTTCCGCATTGCGGTCGGCCCAGCTGGGTGCATCCGGGTAATCGAGATCGACCTTCGCCATCCGGAAACCGCCATCGGCGAGCGCACCCAGAATCATCACCCTGACCGTCAGGACACCAGCCGCCCGATCGCCGACAATGAGCAACGGATCGTCCGTCGTCACCCATTGACCTTCGCGCACCGCGCCATCCTTGAGGAAGGAAGTCACGCGATACGCGAACTTCACGTCCTTGGGATCCGCACGGCGGAACGACCACTTGCCGGTGCCGCCTTCCGGTCCGACGGTGACGGTCTCCTTGACTTCGGGGGTGGTCGCGCCGGGCCGTCCGAGCTGCACGCTGATCCGCTTGTAGCGTTCGAGCGCGTCGGCGAGGGTCACGTCGACGATGGTCGTCGAATCGGGCGGCTGATTGATCACGAACGGCTCGCCGCCGTCGTGGCGCAGCGTGATCGTCTCGGTATCGCCGTCGGCGTAGAAGAACGTGGCCTCCACGGTCACCTGCCGCACGCGCGGATCCTTGGGTCGGATCGGCACCAGCGCCGCAGGCGCCTGCTGGGTGAGGACCTTGGTATCCGCGGCCGCGATGCCCGAGCCCGGATCGTCGTAACGGATATGGGCCTGAATCTGGCGCACCGTGGTCCAGTCCACCATCGCCGCCTCCACGTTCACGCGCAGGACGGAGCTGAAGGAAAGCGGGTTGATGTTGAGGTTGCGCGTGGTGGTCGGAATCCACGCCGACTCTTCGGTGGTGGCGCCGTGTCCGATGGCCGAATCGGGACGGTTCGTGAGGATGACCTGGTACTCGATCTCGCGCGTGCCGAGATGGTCGACGAAGAAACGGTAGGCCTTCGTGTCGCCCGGCGCGCGCAGCACCGCTTCGTCCTCGTCCTTCCAGCGCTGGCCGCTTTCCTTCACGCCGTAGCGCACCTTCACATTGGCCGAAGCAACGCCCATCGCGGCGAGATCCGCGGTGGTGGTGATGGTGCCCTCGATGGTCTTGAAGAACTCTGCGTCGAGATCGACTTCGAGGATCCGCCCCTTGAGATCGGTGGCCCCCGGCAGCATCCGGATCTGCCCCTGCGGCGCGATCGACCGCTCCACCGCCGACACCTGGCGCAGCTCGTACTCGATGGTCTGGCGCTCGTCCTGTGTCAGGTTGCGCAGCAGGAAGGCGCCCTGCGGGCGGCCGGCGCGATTCCATGCCTCCACCGCCGTCGGCGGTTCGGGCGTGGCAGGCTGGGCGGGTGTCGCGGGCGTCTGCGGTTGAGTCGTCGTGCCGGACTCGAGCGCACCGGTGGCGATCGCGGCACCGGGACGGCGCGGAGCACCGGCGTCCTCGCTCGCCCCGACCCCCGTGAGCGCCGCGCGCGAGGTGCTCGTCAAGCCCGCGGTGATCTTGGTGAGATCGGTCGTGGAATCGAACGCGGTGAGGGTGCCGCGATCAGCCGCCAGTACCGCCCCCGGATTCAGCGCCGGCTTGAAAAACGTCCACTGCGCGAGCTCCTTGACCAGCGTGTTGAGCCGCGTCATGCGCGCCGCCGCATCCTCCTTGGATTCGGTCTCGTAGACCACTTCCTCGATCTTGATCGCGCCCGACTTGCGCAGCGTTTCCATCTCCTGGTCGATGTCGGTCTTGAACCAGAGCGTGTTCATCTGCATGCGCGTGCGCAGGTGTTCGTAGGACTGCCGGAAGTCGATCGTGATCTTGACGTTGTAGGCCGGAAGCAGCCCGACATACTGCAGGTCGTAGACGACCATGACCGGCGTCGCGCCCTCCCCCTGCAGCGCGGCCTTCAGCATCACCGCACCCTGCTTGCTCAGCTCCGCGGTGAATGCCGCGCGCTGATCGCCATACCCGCTGGGAGCGGTGCTGGCGAAGACGTTCTCCACGAAGCGGACATCGCGCTGCGCGCCTTCGGTGCCGATCGACCCGCTGTCGAGCATGGTGACCCGCACGGTTCCCGACTTGACCGGCAGCGGCGCGAGGTTCACCTGGACGCCGAAGCGGCGCGAGGCCTCGTTGCGGACCTGCTCGAGCTCGCCGGCGGGCACGCCGAGATCGGTGGTCATGACGAGGAAACCGCCGCCGCGCGGACCCGACGCCGTGGTGCCCACGTCGCGGTGGATCAAAAGCTGAAACATGGGTTGCCCGGCTTCGACAGACAGCCGCGGCGAGTTCGGCATGAAGAAAATGCGGCTCTTCTCGTTATAGTCGCGAAAAAGGGTGAGGCCTCGAATGATCACTGGCGAATCGAGATAGAGCATCGCTTTTTTCTCCGTCCTTTTCCCCGCCGCCGCGGGGGCCGATCGTCCGCCTCTTGATTCTAGTCCAAGCTCCGCCCGATGCCAGGAAAATCAGGCGACTCCGCGGCCGCGTGATGGACGGAATGTCCCTGTCGGCGGTCGGGTTGCCTGGCCGAATCTTGAGAGCGGACTTTCGCACCGCGCCGCGTCATGCGCCATCCGACGAACTGCCTAGGCACGGCTCACTATTGCGCGGGCGGGGCTCGCGGAGCGATAGTTGTCCGGCTGTCGGCAGGGCTACACGATATCGACGTGCGACAACCGGAGGACCCAGCGATGAAGATGACCGGCATGTTCACCATCTCGCTCCTGCCAGGTGCGGATGAAGAAGCGTTCGAGAAACAGATGACCGAGGTGGTATTCAGCGACGTGTCTGCCCTGCAGCTCACGCGCATCACGGCGGCATTCCAGCATCGCCTTCTGCGCGGGCGCGGCGCGTTTCGCGAGTACCTCTGGGAAGTGACGGTCGATCTCGTCACCGACAAGGGATACGACTTCGCCGAGAACGTCGAAAAGGTGCAGGCCCACGTCGCGAATTGGGGCGTCGTAACCGGCCTGGACGTTTACGTCAACGTCGAACCCTGAAGCATCACGCTGTCGCGATCTCCCGGGCTGCTCGACGCTGCGGCCGATGCGGGCGGCGCGCTCA
>JBDHRV010000147.1:0-8700 GCA_039807745.1 Burkholderiales bacterium | reverse complement strand
AGGAACGCGACGATGCATTGGCTCGCCACGATACGGGCTCGCAAGGTGGCGTCCACGGCGCGCTGGGGTTCCAGCCGGGGATCCATCCAGAACTCCACCTGGCCGCCGCCGGGCCGCATGCCGACGGCCTTCTGCAGGTGGTCGACGAAGTTGGTCACCCAGCCCTTCGTGTCCGTATCGAAAGCCGGGTTGTCGGCATGCGCATAGCTGATGAAGACCTGCGCCGGCATGTTCGTTCGTCTCTGGTCGAGCCTCGGCGGTGCTCGCAATCCCTCGCCGCTTACCCCCTCGTCATCGCAGAACTATAGCGCAAAGTCGAGAAACCGAGTCAGAACGGGACGGCCTAGTTCTATCGGCCGAGCGCGGGTTTAGCGTTACAGTATTCACGAGGTGGAGGAACCCAATGTCCAAGCTCAAGACCGGACCCGATCACGCCCGACTCGACCGTGTCGTCGCCGAAGCGCGGCGCGCGCGCGATGAGCGCGCCCAGGGCTACCGCGAGCGGGCGCTCAGGATCTATCCCTGGATTTGCGGGCGCTGCGGCCGGGAGTTCACCCACGCCAACCTGCAACTGCTGGAAGTCCATCACCGCGACCACAACCACGACAACAACCCGCCCGACGGCAGCAACTGGGAGCTTCTGTGCACCTACTGCCACGAGAACGAGCACCAGCGCTTCCTGACCGAGCACGGCCGGGCGCCGGACGCGCCGGGGCGCAGTGAAGTGACGCCGGCGACACACCAACCCTTCGCCGATTTGAAAGCCCGGCTCAAGACGAAGGATTAAACCAGCGTCACCAGCATGCGCGTGGCGAGCACGTAGAGCAGCAGCGCGAACAGCGTCCTGAGGTTGCGCGTCGAGGTCCGGTGCGCGAGCTTCGCACCGAGCGGCGCCATCGCCATGCTCGCCGTCACGAGCCAGAAGAGCGCCGGGAGATAGACGTAGCCCAGGCTCCACTCGGGCAGGCGCGCTTCGCCCCAGCCGTTGGCGACGTAACCGACGGTGCCTGCGATGGCGATCGGAAAACCGATGGCGGCGGCGGTGCCGATCGCCTCGTGCAGCCGCACATTGCACCAAGCCATCCAGGGCACCGACAGCAGCGCACCGCCGGCTGCCACCAGGCTCGAGATGCCGCCGATCAGTGCACCGGCCGTGAACATGCCGCCGGCGCCCGGCAGCGTGCGCGAGGCCTTCGGACGCAGATTCAGGATGAGCTGGGTCGCCGCGAAGTAGACGAAGGCGGTAAAGAAGATCGCGAGATAGCGCGTCTGCAGCTGGCCGGCGATGATCGCAGCGAGCGCCACGCCGAAGGCGATGCCGGGCACCATGCGCCGGACGATGCCCCAGTTGACGGCGCCGTGGCCGTGGTGGGCCCACGTGCTCGAGGCGGCGGTGAAGAGGATGCTCGCCATCGCGGTTCCGAGCGCGAGATGCAGCACGTGCTCGGGCGCAAACTGCTGCAAGCCGAACAGGAAAACGAGCAGCGGCACCTGCACCAGTCCGCCGCCGATGCCGAGCAGCCCGGCGAGCAACCCCGCGAAGGCGCCGAGCGCGAGGTACCAGGGCCAGAAGCTAGCCATGCGTGCCGCCGCCGCTAGCGGTCGTCACGGTCGATCAGGCCGAGGATGAACCGCCACTCCGCAGCGGTGACCGGGGTGATCGACAACCGGTTCCCGCGCTGCAGGATGCGCATGCCCGCGAGCTGCGGATGGCGGCGCAGCTCCGCGAGCGGCACCAGCCGCGTCTTGCGCACGAGCTTCACGTCGACGTGAAACCAGCGCGGATTCTCGCGCGTTGCTTTCGGATCATGGTAGTCGCTCGCGGGGTCGAACTGCGTGTCGTCGGGGTAGGCGCGGCTCGCCACTTCGACGATGCCCGCGATGCCGGGTTCGGCGCAGCTCGAGTGGTAAAAGAAGGCCTGATCGCCCACCTGCATGCGGTCGCGCATGAAGTTGCGCGCCTGGTAGTTGCGCACCCCCCACCAGGCAGTGGTGGCATCCGGTGCGGCGGCGAGATGATCAATCCCGTAGACGTCCGGTTCGGACTTCATCAGCCAGTAGTGCATTACGCAATCTCCCGTGGCGTGCCAGCCGACATTCTATCGGCATCGGCGCCTTTCGCTCGCCAGTGGCACGATAACTGCCGATTCGGTGCCCCGTCATCCCGGACGGATTGCCCGTTTGGGACACCACTCGAAGAACGAGGTACAGCATGCTCAGAATTGCCAAACGCGCCGATCACCGGCCCGCCGACCCCCGCGAGGCGCGGAAGCTCGTCTCCGAACTGCCCGGGGACGACGCCCTCCGGTCGCTCGAGCAGATCGTCGAATGGATCGAAAGCCTGACGTCGTTGCCGGAGGTTCGACTCGAGAAGCGCTTCGAGGCGATCGGCGTATTCGAGGAGACGGCGACCCTGCTGGAACGCCGCGTCGCCCGCGACTACACGCGCAGCGGACGCCTGCCGGCGGTGCGCGCGCAGCGCATCTGGAGCGCTGCGCATCGCCTGTGGCATCAGCTGGCGGTCGCCTATCAGCTCTGCATGATGGAATACGACGCCGGCGTAAGCGGTGTCGGCTCGCTTCAGTTGCGCGCCCCGGTCATGGGCTGCCACGCCGTGCGCGCACTGCGCAAGGAAATGAAGTGGGTGCTGCTGCGTCATGGCCGCGTCGAAGGCCGACTGTGGCAGGAGGCGGCGCGCATCTATCAGGTTTCCCACGCACGCGGCTTCGCACGCAAGGAAGTCACGCTGCATCCGGGTCAAGCCGGCCGCTCGACGGTCGAGCGCGAGCTCGTCAAGATGCTGTTGCTCGCCGTCTCGTCGCCCGGCAGTCTCATGCCCCTGCAGATCGACATCGCCGCGCACCTCGTCTCGCGATGCGCCGAGTTCGTGCCGATCGAAGGCAGCCGCGGCACCGAAACCACGCACAGCTTCGACCTGGCGGGCGATCATCCACCGCGACGCGTGCGGCCCGAGGACGAAGGGACGTCGGTGCGCTACCTCACGAGCCACGGCGGACTGCCACATCTCGAACGCATCAGCAAGGATCTCGCGCAGCAGGGCGCCACCGACGGCACGTCGTTTGGCGGATACGAACCGCGCATGGTGCGCGAGGTCGGGCAGCACCTCACCCTGTACTGGTCGTCGCATCCGCCGCAGCGGGAATCGGAACGCCATGCCGCGATGTCGCGCGTGAACGTTGTGCCCGCGTTCCAGGGTCTGCTCGACGCACTGCAGGGCTATGTCGGTGGACCCTTCGTCGACGACGTGACCGAAAGCTGGATCACCGAGAACGTGAGCCGTGGCGGCTACGGCGCGGTCATCTCGCACGTGAAGGGTGACTGGGTCCGCGTCGGAGCGCTCGTCGCGATCAAGCCCGAGGCAGCGCCGGTGTGGGGCGTGGGCGTGGTCCGGCGACTGTCGCGCGACGAACACCGGCAGTGTCACGTCGGCATCGAGTCCTTTGCCAAAGCTGCGATCCCGGTCCACCTGGTGGCTGCGGGAACGCCGATCTCGACCAACCCATCAGACCACTTCCCGAACGCAGCCGTTCTCGGTCTCAATCTCAAGTGCTCGGGTGAGGTCGACCTCGTGATGGAGGCGGGCGCGTTCTCGTCCCGTCTGCCGATGGAGATGGTGGTGCGCGGAGTCATCTACTCGCTCAGCCCGGTCGGCTTCGTCGAAGGCGCAGACGACTTCGACATCGCACGCTACCGCATCGAAGAGCGCGCCCCGACGTGAGCTTTTCGTCACCAGAGATGCGGGATTCAGAGCAACAAAAAAGCGGCTGTCGCCGCTTTTTTCTTTCGGGTCTCGCCATCACGCCCGCATGCTCGAGAGGGGTGCCCCCCGCGGATGCCGCCGGACCGGCATCTTGAACCTAGGGTTCAAGAGTGGTCGCTTTCCGAACGCATCAGGCAAGTCCGATCCGGAGTCGCACAACAGCGTTACTTGAGTCCGCAACCAAATAAACAATATTGGTTCAAAGAGTGTATGGTCCGGACGGCACCGCAGGAGACATGGACTAGCAGCGCGATCAGGCTTACTCCTCCTGATCGTAGAGCGCGCCATCGATGGCCGCCTGCATGATTTCGATTCTACGCTTGAGACCCGCGATGTCAAATGCTCCGCCACTGCGGTTCACGAGCAACTCATGCGCGATGTTGAGCCCGGCCATCACCGCGATGCGCTCGACACCGACTACCTTGCCCTGGTCGCGGATCTCGCGCATCTTGCGGTCGAGGTAGACGACCGCTTCCAGCAGTTCCTTCTCCTGGCCGACCGGGCACGCCACCCGGTACTCGCGCCCCATGATGCTGACATCGAGGGTCTTGGGCGTGGACGTCATGGCATCTCGTCCGGAATCTGTTCGACCAGCTTCTCGAGCCGCGTCCGCGCGCCCTCGATGCGCTCCTGGAACTCGCGGATCTCGTTCCGGCTCTCGCTCAATTCGTCTCGCAGCCGCTGATTGTCGGATCGCAGCCGGTGACAGGTTTCGACCAGCTGCATCAGCTTTCTCTCGAAAGTGCCAAGTTCAGTATCCATAGTCGAACTATAGTGACACAAATTCCGCAACGTCAATCGCTAACGGCTGGCACTAAATCCTGTTTCCGAGGTGGCACCGAGGCGCGCCGCGGAATCCAGCCGAAACCGTGCGGGGCTCGCCATTCTTGCAGGTTGCGTGCCCACGCGAATCCGTCCGGAATGGGTCTTTGGGCTATACTCACGGCGTTCAGGTGCTGCTTCCAGCTCGATCGGCAGCGGTTGAACGGGAAACAGGTGCGACGGCACGCGACCGGCTGTCAATTCCTGTGCTGCCCCCGCAACGGTAGGTGAGCGCGGGCGCGCCAGCAACGCCACTGTGGGATCTCCCCACGGGAAGGCGGCGCGCCGGAGACGGTACGTCCAGTCACCCTCACGAGCCCGGATACCGGCCTGAACGACGCAGTGGACGTTCCGCGGAGGGCGGATTCGGCGTGCCTTCCCGGCTCCCCGCTCGACTTTCCCTCTCCCGGCACCTCCATCTTCCGCGTGCGGAGGGCACGCCTCAAAAACCAGGGAGATTCCACAACATGAAGTATTGCGCTCTCGTGGGCGCGGCTGTCCTCGCCGCGCCTTCCGCGACTCTAGCCCAGTCCACTGCCAGCACGATCACCGACGAGGTGGTCGTGACTGCAACGCGCTTCCCCGCAGAGAACCGCGACCTGCCCATCGGTGTCAGCGTCATCACGGCACAGGACATCGCCCGCAACACGTCGCAGACCCTGCCGCAATTGCTGTCGCTGCGCGCGGGCATCCAGATCCGCGACGCCTCCGGCAGCCCCGACCAGCAGGTGGACATGCGCGGCTTCGGCATCACCGGCGACCAGAACACGTTGGTGCTGCTCGACGGCCAGCGCCTCTCGGAGAACGAGCTCACGAGCGCGCGGTGGTCCACGGTTCCGCTCGACTCCATCGAGCGCATCGAGATCCTGCGCGGCAGCGGCGCCGTGCTCTACGGCGGCGGTGCCACCGGCGGCGTCATCAACATCGTCACGAAGGCGCCCAAGTCCGGCGCGGTGAGCGGTCAGGCCGCCGTGCTCGGCGGCAGCTACAGCACGGTGCGCGTGGAAGGTGGCGCAGGCGGGGGCAGCGCGAACGTCGCCGCCAACGCCTACGCGAGCTACTATGGATCGGACAACTATCGCGAGAACAATCGCGTGTCCCAGGGTAACGCCACGGCGGAGCTGCGCTGGTTCGACGCGACGAGCTCGCTCAGCCTGAAGGCGTTCGGCGCCGAGCAGAACCTCGATCTGCCGGGCGCGCTCACCGCCGAGCAGATCGCGCGCAACCCGCGCGCAGCATCGACGCCGAACGACTCGTCGACGCTGCGCGGCTGGGGCACGATCCTGAGCGGACGGGAGCAGATCGGCGACGGCGAACTCGCACTCGATGCCACTTACCGCAAGCGCGACGCCAACGCCTCGATCCTGTTCTTCGGGAACACGTTCAACACGCAGACCGACGTCGACGTCTGGACGGTGTCGCCGCGCGGACGGCTTCCCTATGCGCTCTTCGGCTTCGACCACACGCTGGTGGCCGGTGTGGATGCCGCATGGTGGTATTACAACCAGAACCGGGACATCGGCCCCGCGCGGCTCGAGGCCGACCAGACCGATTTCGCGCTCTATGCGCAGCAGACTTCGCAGCTCACTCCGACGACGCTGTTCTCGTATGGCGGGCGCGTGCAAACCACTTCGCGTTACGCGCAGGACCGCGCGAGCTTCGCGCCCTATGCGAGCGGCTCCGCGAGCAACAACCCGGTGGCCTGGGAGTTCGCGCTGCGCCAGGGAATTGGCGAAGGTCTCGCGGCCTTCGGCAAGTACGGGCGCAGCTTCCGCGTCCCGAACGTGGACGAGCTCTTCAACCAGTTCGGCGGCCCGAACTTCGACCCGGTGGTGAACAATCTCGCGATTCAGACATCGCTCGGCGGCGAGATCGGAATCGAGTACGCCGACCCGAAATATGCATTTCGCACCACGTTCTACGGCATGGATCTGAAGAACGAGATCTACTTCAATCCGGTCACTTTCTCCAACGTCAACCTGCCGCCGACAGAGCGCTATGGGGTCGAAGTCCAGGGTCGCTGGTCGCCGACCGATACCTTCGATCTGTCCGCCAACTACACGTACGCGATCGCGGAGTTTCGCGATGGCGAGGCGGGCGGCGTCGGGCTCACTGGAAAGACCGTCCCGCTGGTAGCGAAGAACAAGGCGAACGCGCAGTTGCTCTGGCGCTTCCTGCCTCCCGCGCGGCTGCAGGCGAGCGTGAGCTACGTCGGCGATCAGTTCTTCGACGGCGACGCCACCAATACCTTCGCTCAGAAGATTCCCTCGTACACACTGGTGAACATCAAGGCGGAGTACGACATCGACGGCTGGACTCTCGCCGCGGGGGTGAACAACCTGTTCGACGAGAAGTACTTCAACTACGGTCTGGTGGTAGGGTCGACCTATATCGCCTACCCGCAAGTCGGCGTCACGTTTTTCGCGTCGGCGCGGTACGCCTTTCGCTAGCCCGGCTGCTTTTTTGACCGGCGGGCGACCCTGCCGCATAATCCCGCTCGCGCCGCGCCTGCGAGGGTTGCGGCGCATGCCGCGCCTCGCGGCCGTGCCAACGACCGTGCCGCCCGCCACCTCCGTCGCTTCTCCCCGCAAGAGCCCGGCCGCCGACGGCGAGAGCCGGGTGCTTCTGCGCCGTCTGCTTTCCTACATGCTGCCGTACTGGCGGCGCTTTCTCTTCGCGATGCTGGGCATGATGGTGGCAGCCGTCACGCAGCCGGCACTCGCGGCCTTGATGAAGCCCCTGCTCGACGGCACGTTCGTCCGGCGCGATCCGTTCTGGATGCAGCTTGCGCCGGTGCTGATCGTGGCGCTGATGCTGATCCAGGGGCTCGGTACCTTTGTGTCCGTGTACGGCTCGAACTGGCTCGGCAACAAGGTGGTCTTCGACCTGCGGGCGCAGATGTTCCGCAAGCTGCTGACGCTGCCCACGTCCTACTTCGAGAGCAACGCGAGCGGCGTCGTCGTGTCGCGCTTCACGTTCGACGCGATGCAGGTCGCCCTCGGCACCAGCAGTGTCGCCACGGTGATCGTCAAGGACGGTCTGTCCATCGTGGCGCTCATGGGCTACCTGCTGTACCTCAACTGGAAACTCACGCTGCTCACTTTCCTCATCGCTCCGCCCATCATGTTCGTGGTGGGCACGGTGAGTCGGCGCCTGCGCGCGATGAGCCAGGGCGCGCAGGAAGCGATGGGGGATCTCAACCAGGTGCTGAACGAGACCACGGCCGGGATCAAGGTGGTGAAGATATTCGGCGGCCAGACCTACGAGGGGGCGCGCTTCGACGAGCAGGCGGCGAAGGTGCGCCGTTTCAACATGAAGCGCGAGACGGCGGCGGCGGCGAACTGGCCGCTGGTGCAGGTCGTCGTGTCGATCGGGGTGGCGGTCATCGTCTACCTGGCGGTGCTGCAGTCGGCCGCGGACCAGACGACGGTGGGCGGTTTCGTGTCGTTCCTGGTGGCGGCGATGCTGCTGATCGCGCCGCTGAAGCGCCTCACCACCGTCAACGAAAGCATGCAGCGCAGCCTCGCCGCGGCCGCCACCGTCTTCGAGTTCCTCGACGAGCCGACGGAATCCGACACCGGCACCGTCACGCTCGAACGTGCCCGCGGGTCGATCCGCTGCGAGGGCGCGAGCTTTTCCTACGACGGCGCCGGGGCGCGTGCGTTGGACGAGGTCTCGCTCGCGATCGAGCCCGGCGAGACGGTGGCGCTGGTCGGTCCCTCGGGGGCCGGCAAGACGACTCTGGTTGCCATGCTGCCGCGCTTCTACGAGCTCACCGCCGGTCGCATCCTGCTCGACGGCCACGATCTCACCGCTCTCACCCTCGCCAGCCTGCGCGCCAACATCGGGTTCGTGTCGCAGGACATCGTGCTCTTCGACGACACGATAGCGGCCAACATCGCATATGGCGCCAAGGCCGGCGCGTCCGATGCCGAGATCATCGCCGCGGCGGACGCCGCGCACGCGTGGGAATTCATCGCGCAACTGCCACAGGGCCTGCAGACCCAGGCGGGCGAGCGCGGCGTCAAGCTCTCGGGCGGACAGCGCCAGCGCATCGCCATCGCGCGCGCCTTCCTCAAGGACGCGCCGGTGCTGGT
>JBDHRV010000146.1:0-8820 GCA_039807745.1 Burkholderiales bacterium | reverse complement strand
GAACGGAGATTCCGCTGGCTGATACGCCCCGCGCGGGTTTGCGCGGGGCGCTCCATACCGTGCTACTCGTTGCAGCCGTCGCTCTGATGCAGCCCGTGCTCGACGAACGCAAACTGCCTGTTCGATACTGCGTCGTTCGGACTCGGAGCGGCATAGACGCGTCTTGCGTCGCCCTCACTGACGGGCGCGGAGCCGTCGCTGATGGCGAGTTGTTGCTCGAGCCATGCGCTTTGGGCGTTGGTCTCGTACCCGCCCGCGCTCTTCTCCCCGGGAACGAACGCCGAGTATGACCCCCCGTCGCTGACGGCAAGCTGCTGCTGCAGCCACGCGTCCTGGTCGACCGCCTGCGCTGGCGCGGCCGCGGAGAGGGCTGTGAGCGCCCCGGCCGCTATCGCCAGGTGGAAATGTGTGGTGAATCGTCCGATGTTCATGTCGAGCCTCCATCCGTTGGCAACTTGGCCCTGATATCCCACACCGCTATCGCAGGCCTTCTGGGAATCGTTGGTGTGTTGGAGACCAATCTATGCTCGAGTAACCGGGAATTCTGCGCACCGTTGCACAGCAAATCTGTGCAATATTCACACTTCGTTGGGACGGCGAGTGTTTCGACCTACATTGCGGAGAGCCGAACATGCTGATGGAAGCCGGGCGATCGGTGCTGCTGATCGTCGATGTGCAGGAGCGGCTGCTGCCTGTTATCCATGACGGTGCTCGCGTGCTGGAGCAATGCCTCTGGCTGATCCGCCTCGCCCGGCGCATGCAGGTCCCGGTGGTCGCTTCGGAGCAATACCCGCAGGGCCTGGGTCGAAGCGTCCCGGCACTGCGTGAGGCGCTCCCGGCCGACGCGTTCGTCGAAAAGGTCTTCTTCTCCTGCGTCACCGATGCCGTCCTGCAGCAACTCCCGCTGTTCGGGCGGCAGCAGTGGGTGGTGACCGGAACCGAAGCGCATGTCTGCGTCTTGCAGACGGTGCTCGATCTTTGCGCGGCGGGAAAGAAGGTGTTCGTGGTCGCGGAGGCGGTCGGCTCGCGTCGCCCGCTCGACCGCGATCTGGCCCTCGCCCGCATGGCACGCAGCGGGGCGGAGGTGGTGTCGCGCGAGATGGTGGCGTTCGAGTGGCTCCGGCGCGCCGGCACGGACCTTTTCCGCGAGGTCAACCGCGAGTTCATCCGCTAGTGTCCTAAAGTCGGAAGTTCGCTGAGCGGGTGGATAGTGCCGGCTGCGAACACCGAGGCGACGGCGTGCAAGCGACGGTTGACCGGAACGAGCAAACCCGAAATACTCGCGCCCATGAAGTGGAATCCAGAATTCCACCACTCGTTCTGACCAAGAACACGGAAAACGACGCCCGCAATCACGGGTTGCGCCTGCAATCCCGTTCTCCAACACCTCCAACCAAGGGAGCAGTCATGGCAAAAATCACGAAGGTCATCGGCCGTCAGATCCTGGACTCGCGCGGCAACCCGACCGTGGAAGTGGACGTCGTCCTCGACGATGGTTTCGTCGCCCGCGCCGCGGTGCCGAGCGGCGCCTCCACCGGCGAATACGAGGCCTGCGAACTGCGCGACGGCGACAAGAAGAAGTGGGTGGGCAAGGGCGTCACCCAGGCCGTCGCCAACGTCAACACCAGGATCGTCAAGCGACTCAAGGGCAAGGATCCGCTCGACCAGCGCGGCCTGGACGAGGCGATGATCGACCTCGATGGCACACCGAACAAGAACAGTCTCGGCGCCAACGCCATCCTCGGCGCGTCGATGGGCATCTGCGTGGCGGGCGCCTACGTCTCCGGCATGCCGGTGTGGAAGTACATCGGCAAGCTGCACAAGAACAAGAATTTCGTGCTGCCGACGCCGATGGCCAACATCATCAACGGCGGCAAGCACGCCGACAACATGATCGACTTCCAGGAGTTCATGGTGATGCCGGTGGGCGCACCGTCCTACTCCGAGGGGCTGCGCTGGATCACCGAGGTGTTCCACACGCTGAAGGGGATCCTCAAGAAGGCGAAGAAGGCGACCTCGGTCGGCGACGAAGGCGGCTTCGCGCCCGACCTCACCAACGACGAGGCCCTCGAAGTGGTGATGGAGGCGATCACGAGCGCCGGCTACAAGCCGGGGTCGCAGCTTGCGATCGCGCTCGACTGCGCTTCCTCGGAGTTGTTCGACGAAGGGCAGCGCAAGGGCTACAAGTTCTGGAAGTCCGACCCCGACAAGCTCTACACCGCGGACGACATGGTTGCGAAGTACGCCGACTGGTGCAAGAAGTACCCCATCGTCTCCATCGAGGACGGCCTCGACCAGAACGACTGGGACGGCTACGTCAAGTTCACGAAGGCGATGGGCAAGAAGCTGCAGATCGTCGGCGACGATTTCTTTGTGACCAACACCGAGCGCCTCAAGCAGGGCATCGACATGGGGGCGGCGAATGCGATCCTCATCAAGGTCAACCAGATCGGCACCGTGACCGAGACGCTCGACTGCATCAAGATGGCGCAGAAGGCGGGTTACGGCGTCATCTCCTCGCACCGCTCCGGAGAGACCGAAGACTCCTTCATCGCCGATCTCGCCGTCGGCACCGGCGCCGGTCAGATCAAGACGGGCAGCCTGTCGCGCACCGATCGCATCGCCAAGTACAACCAGCTGCTGCGCATCGAAGAGCAGCTCGGCAAGAAGGCGAAGTATCAGGGCAAGATCCGCTGAGCCGAATGCCCGGGGAGGGGTCGGCGTGCCGGCAATCGACCTGCCGGCGCTTTCCCGGGCGATCGAGGCGCGCTTCGGCTGCGAATGCCGCCTGCGCACGCACCATCGCGCCAGCGGGAACGTGCTGCACGTGAGCTACGACACGGCGCGGCTGCCCCCGACCTGGGACGCGTTCGTCAGTGAGGACGACGAGACGAGCCGGGCGATCGCCGATTTCGTGCGCGATGCCGGCGCTGGTGGCGCCGGCCGCATCGAGGTCGAGCACGCTGCGCGTGCGGCGCGAACGGTGTGGCTGCCGATCGGCACCGACGGCGTGGTCACGGCCTTCGCCGCGCCGGACTACTTTCGGCGCACGGGTCAGGAAGCGTCGTACTCGCCCGACCTGCACACGGCGCATCGCTTCAAGCTCTGATCGCGGCTGCGCACCCGATCGCGCTCAGGGTCGGCTCTGGGTCTTCGCCTGATCCTCGGCGGACGTCGAGTAAACGTGTCCGACGTGCTTGTGGCACCTGACGCAATTCACGGTCGTGGCGTGCAGCAGGTCGGCGTGGACCATCTTCGTCATCTGGCTGTAGTCGCCACCGAACGCCTTGAGGTCGTGACAGCCCTGGCACGTGATCGAGCGGCTGTCCTCGAACCACTGCACGACCGCCTGTGAGAGCCGTGGCTGTTCCCGCTCCCACTTCTCTCGGGTTGGGATTCCTCCACGCATTTCCGCGATCAGGTCGCCGATTCCCCCCTTCGCCTTGAACGCCACCAGCTCGAGGTACTCGAACGGACCGGAGTGCCCGGTGTGGTGGGGAATGTGGCAGTCGGCGCAGGCTGCGCGCAGCCCGAGCGAGTTGCTGTAGTGCACGCTGTGCTGGTTGCTCTCGGTCGCCCATTGCATCGAATGACAGGCGCCGGAGCAGAACTCGTACGTACTCGCCTGGCGAACGGCTTCCGTGGCCATCACCAGACTTGCTGCGCCGACGAGCGCACCCACGGCGAGCAGGCCGGCGATGGGCCCCCACTTTCTGCGGCCGGCCTCGCGGTGCATCACGGCCGCACTCTGTCGATCACGAGCTTGAGGTCTGTGCCGCCGACCTTGACCGGGCCGACGGAGCCCTCGAGGTCGCCGCTGCGGGGCGCGGCGTCTCCGCTCTTCGAAATCCGCCCCTGCACGATGACCTGGGCAAAGCGGGAGATCGCCATGCCCGGCGCCATCGACATCGAATCGTCGAGGGCGAATTTCGCCGGCAGGTCGCTGACCTTGAGCTTCTGGACGGCGAGCGGCATGGGCGGACCTTCGGCCGCGCGCGCATAGACGAAGAGCGTGTCGTCCGGCGCGGCCTGCGCGGCGAGCTCGGGCGCGAGCGTGACCAGACCGGCGATGCGGGCCGCCTTGGCATCCGGCGCGGGCTTGGAGGCGGATGGCGCCGGCAGGCCGCCCCGGGTGCGTGCCTCGTCGATGCTGGCCTCAATCGAGCGCGCGCCTTCCGAGTCCGGGGGCACGGTCTTGAGCAACCGCTCCCAGCGCTTGACCGCGCCCGCGAAGTCGCCGCGCTCGTAGGCCGCGGTGCCCGCGAGCGCGAGCGCCTTCCGGTGATCGGGGTCGATGGCCAAGGCCTTCTCGATCGCCTGCAGCGGCTCGCCCTCCAGACTCTGGCCGGTCGACATCGCGAGGGCGTCGGCATAGTCCGCGAGGAGGTCCGGGTCATCGCCCTTCAGCGCGACGGCGCGTCGCAACGCGGCGGTGGCTTCGGGGAACCGGCCGAGCGCCGAGTACGAGCGACCGAGCAGCACCCAGCCCTCCAGGTTGTCCGGTTCGGCTTCGAGCCGCGCGGCGAGCTGCGCCAGCATCTCGTCCACCTGCTCTTTGGTGAACTGCTGCGCGGCAGGGGGTGCGGCGGCGCTGCGCGCCGCCGGATCGAGCGCACCGGGTGCGCCGACCTGCGTGTAGATGAGCACGGCCGCGATCGGGAAGAGCGCCGCCAGCACCAGCGCGGGGACCACGCGGGAGAGACCGCTCGCGGAGGCCGTCTGCTCTTCGCCCTCTGGCCGGACGTCTTCGAGCATGCGCCGCGAGAGCTCGTCGCGATCCTTTTGCCACTGCTCGGGCGAGAGCGTGCCGGCCGCCAGATCCCGGTCGAGCTCGCCGACCTGCTCGCGGTAGATCGCCAGGTTGGCGTCACGGCGATCGTTCGCGGTTGTGCCTCGTGGATGCCGCAGAAAGGGCGGCAGCGCGAAGACCAGCGCAAGCAGGACGAGCCCGGCGCAGACAGCGACGAAAGCAGTCAAGGTGTCTTCCGCGCCGGGTCGGAATCGAGCAGCGCGGCGGCAAGACGCTGCTCCTCGGCAGTGAGCGGCGCCGCCTCGACGCGACGCGCGCGGCGCCTCAGCAGCACGAACCAGATCACGATGCCCAGTGCGAGCAGTGCGAACGGCCCGCCCCACAGCAGCAGTGTGGTCGACTTGACCGGCGGGCGGTAGAGCACGAAATCGCCGTAGCGGGCGACCAGGAATTCGGTGATCTCGCGATCGCTCTTGCCGGCCTTCATCATGTCGCGGATCTCGCGCCGCAGGTCGTTGGCGAGATCGGCGCGCGAGTCCGCGAGCGTCTCGTTCTGACAGACGAGACAGCGCAACTCGGTGGAGAGCTTGTGCAGGCGCGCCTCGAGCGCCGGGTCTGCCGCCGCGGGCGGCGCCTCGCGGGCGGGCACGGACGCCCACGCGAGCGCCAGCAGCAAGGCCAGGAGCACGTGCCGCATCACGCGGAGAGCTTCTTCACGAGCGGGAGAATGTGCTGCTGCCACGCCTCGCGGGTGAGGGGGCCGATCTGCTTGTAGCGGATGACGCCATCGCGGTCGATGAGGAAGGTCTCCGGCACACCGTACACGCCGAAGTCGATGCCGGTCCGCCCCTCCGCATCGACGACGCTGAGCGCATAAGGGTTGCCGAAGCGCGCGAGCCACTGCACCGCGTTCTCCCGCTGATCCTTGTAGTTGAGGCCCACGATGGGCACGCCGCTCTCCTTCGCGAGCTCCATCAGCAACGGGTGCTCCTCGCGGCAGGACACGCACCACGAAGCCCACACGTTGAGCAGCCATACCTTCCCCTTCATGTCGGTGACGCCGAAGCGCTCGCCCGGCTTGTGCAACTGGGTGAGCTGGAAGGCGGGGGCAGGTTTGTCGATGAGCGGGGAGGGCACCTCGCTCGGCTTCAGTCGCAGGCCGACGAAGAGGAAGCCGACCAGGACCGCGAACACCACGAGCGGAATGACGAAGCGGGTCACGGGCGCGCGGGTCCTGCGGCGAGATCGCCTTTGGGGGGTTTCGGCGCCGGCGGCAGCGCGCTCTGGGTCGACTTCTTCGCGGCGAAGCGATAGCGTCGGTCGGTGACGGCGAGCAGCCCGCCGAGCGCCATCAGGACACAGCCGCCCCAGATCCAGTCGACGAAGGGCTTGTAGTAGACGCGCACGATCCAGTCCGTCGCACCGACCGGTTCACCCAGCGAGACGTACAGATCGCGCGTGAGACCGGTGTCGATCGCGGCCTCGGTCATGGCCATGCCGGATGCGTTGTAGACACGCTTCTCGGGGTGCATCACCTCGACCACGCGCTCGCCCTTGAGCACCGTCACCGTGCCGCGCGCTGCGCGGTAGTTGGGTCCCGGGTGCTCCTCGACGCCGTCGAAGCGGAAGGTGTAGCCGGCGACCGTGGTGGTGGTGCCCGGTGCCATCTTCACGTCGGTCTCGGTCTGAAATCCGCCGACGATGGTCACGCCGAGAATGAACACCGCCACGCCGAGATGCGCCAGGTGCATCCCCCACGTGCTGCGCGAGTGCCTGGACATGCGGCGCCAGATACTTTGCCCGCCGGGCGCACCGTGCGTTCCGAACGCGACCGAGACGAACACGGCGGCGATTACCCAGAACGCCAGCAGGAATCCGAGCGCGATGAGCGGTGTCCAGGTCCCCAGCACGAACGGCAGGATCACGGCGGCTGCGACCCCTGTGCCACAGGCCCAGCGCAAGCGCGCCGCGAGCTCGGGCAACCGCGCCTGCTTCCACCGCGCGATGGGCCCGACTCCCATCAGGAATACCGCGGGCACCATGAGCGGGACGAACACCGCGTTGAAGTAGGGCGGGCCCACCGAGAGCTTGCCGAGCCCCAGTGCGTCGATCAGCAGCGGATAGAGGGTGCCGAGCAGGACGGTGCCGGCGGCGACCAGCAGCAGCACATTGTTGGCGAGCAGCATCGATTCGCGCGAGACGAGCGCGAAGCCGCCGCCGAGTCCCACCTTCGGCGCGCGCCAGGCGTAGAGCACGAGCGAGCCGCCGATCACGATCGAGAGGAACGCGAGGATGAAGACGCCGCGCTTCGGATCGGTGGCGAATGCGTGCACCGATGTCAGCACGCCCGAGCGGACGAGGAACGTGCCCAGCAGCGAGAGCGAAAAGGCTGCGATGGCGAGCAGGACGGTCCAGCTCTTGAAGCTGCCGCGTTTTTCCGTGACCGCCAGCGAGTGGATGAGCGCCGTGCCAACCAGCCAGGGCATGAAGGAGGCGTTCTCGACGGGGTCCCAGAACCACCAGCCGCCCCAGCCCAGCTCGTAATACGCCCACCAGCTGCCGAGCATGATGCCGAGCGTGAGGAACATCCACGCGACGGTGGTCCAGGGACGCGACCAGCGCGCCCAGGTCGCGTCGAGGCGGCCCGACAGCAGTGCCGCGATGGCGAAGGCGAAGGCAACCGAGAAGCCGACGTAGCCCATGTACAGCATCGGTGGATGAATCACCATCCCCGGATCCTGCAGCAGCGGATTGAGATCGCGCCCTTCGGCCGCGGCCGGAAGCAGGCGCTCGAACGGGTTCGACGTGAGCAGCATGAAGAGCAGGAAGCCGACGCTCACGAACCCCATCACGCCGAGCACGCGCGCGACCATCTCGAGCGGAAGATGGCGGCTGAAGGCGGTGACCGCCACCGTCCACAGCGTCAGCATCAGCGTCCACAGGAGGAGCGATCCCTCGTGCGAGCCCCAGGTCGCCGCGATGCGGTAGGGCAGCGGCAGCTTCGAATTCGAGTTGGTCGCGACGTTGAGCACGGAGAAGTCGTTGTGCACGAACGACCACGCGAGGCAGCTGAATGCGATGGCGACGAAGACGAACTGCCCCTGCGCGAGCGGGCGCGCCGCGGCCATCCAGGAGTCGATGCCGCGGACCGTTCCGGCGATCGGCAGGGTGCCCTGCGCGATAGCGAGCAAGAGCGCGAGGATCAAAGCGAACTGACCGATTTCGGGGACCATGTCGACGCCTCGCTCTATTGGGTGACGACCGTCTTCTGCGCCTTGTGCGCCTGTTCGACGGCGTGCGCGGCCTCCGGCGGCATATAGTTTTCGTCGTGCTTGGCGAGCACTTCGCTCGCCGTGAACTCGCCGTCGGCGCCGAGTCTACCCTGCGCGACCACACCCTTACCTTCCTTGAACAGGTCGGGGAGGATGCCCTTGTAGACGACGGGAATCGTCTGCGCCGTATCGGTGACGCGGAAGTGGACCGTGAGGCCGTCGGGTCCGCGCTGCAGGCTGCCGGTCTCGACCATGCCGCCGATACGGAAAGTGCGACCGACCGGCGCCTCCTTCGCCGCGACCTGGGTCGGCGTGAAGAAGAAGACGAGATTCGAGCGAAACGCGTTGAGGACGAGGGCGGTGGCGATGGCGAGCGCACCGACTCCGGCTGCGATCAGGGCGAATCGCTTATGCCTGGGTTTCATGGGCGTTGCGTGCCGAAACGTGTCGCGTCAGACCAAGCTGCCGCGCGATCGTTCGTCGTCGGCCCCTGAGCCACAGCACTTCCACGGCAAGCAGCAGGGCCGTCACGATATATGTCCCCCACACATAGAAGCCGTATCCTCCCATCGCGAAAAACGCTTCGACACTGCCCCAGTTCATCGAGGCTCCCTCGCGCTCTGCGCGGTCCCTCCGAGAGGGGCTTCGCGCTCCTTCGGGCGGCCGTGCGGAGCGCTCAGTTTGGGCACCCTCGCGCTGGGCGCGGTCCCTCCGAGAGGGACTTCGCGCTCCTTCGGGCGGCCGTGCGGAGCGCTCAGTTTGGGCACCCTCGCGCTGGGCGCGGTCCCTCCGAGAGGG
>JBDHRV010000145.1:0-8877 GCA_039807745.1 Burkholderiales bacterium | reverse complement strand
TGGATGTCAGTATGATGTGTAGCTGTGCGGCGGCGGTGCACGAAGCGCGATCTGCGAGTCCATGCCTGGGGAGCGGCTCACCGTCGAGAGGCGTGATGTTACCATCGATGCATTGCAAGGTTGGCCACGGCTTCGCACCTGCGCGCCGGTCGGCGTTACACGGCGGCGGCGATCGGTGTGTAGAGAGGCGGACGAACATGTGTGACGCGAGCCCGTGGGCCGAGGCGGTGACCGCGGTCATGGGAATACCGCTTACCCAGTACTCGGCGTGCGCGCGGGTTTCGCGGATGACGTTGGCACGGTGCTGCGGCGGACGGATTATTGCGTGGTTGGCGCGGAGGAAATCCTGGTGGAGCGCGATGTCGATATTGACGACGCCCCCCACCAGGGCGACGCGGCGGCGCTACAGCATCGCCTCGATCCGATCGCACGCCGCGCCGACCCCATCCTCGCCCGCGATGCGTTGCGCGACTCTTTGCGCAGCCTGCGCGAAACGCGGGTCTTCGAGCAGTTCGCGCAAGGCCGCGACGCCCCGATCCACCGAGAACTTCGCGCGCGGGATACGAAGCGCCACGCCGAGACGCTCCGCCCGCTCTGCGTTGTCGGGCTGGTCGTGGCTGAACGGGATCACGAGCATCGGCCGGCCCGCGCGCAGGGCTTGCGCGAGGGTGCCGATGCCGCCCTGGTGCACCACCGCCGCAGCGCGCGGAAAGACCGCCGAGTGCGGAGCGTAATCGATCGCGAAAAAGTCGCGAGGCAGGGTGTCGAGGCCCTGGTCCCCGGCTAGCCTCCCGGTCAAGAGCACCGCGCGCCGTCCGAGTTGCCGGGCGATCTCCAGTGCCTGTCGATAGAAGTCGCGCGCGTCGAACACCGCGGACGAACCGAGCGTGAACACGATCGGCGCATCGCCCGCAGCGAGAAAATCATCGAGCGCACGCGCCGGGTGCGAGTTGACTTCATCCGCATCGTGAAACGGAAAGCCGGTGACGTGTGTGCGCGGCGGCCAGTCCGGCTGCGGTTTCGCGAGCACGGAGGAGAACATGGCGAGCGTGCCGTGCGGTGAGAACTGACCCTCGAACAGCGGGTCGCCGTCGGGCTCGGGCAGGCCGCGCTCGCGCGCGAGCGCGCGCACCGGCTCCGACCAACTGCGAACCGTGGATCGCATCGCCCGGAACGCGACTCGGTAGAGCGCGGGACTCACGTGGTGCAGGTGCTTCAGCCACGGTGCCGGCGGCAGCGTCGGCGGATCGTAGGTGGACAGGAACACCATCGGCGACAGGATCGTCGACAGCCAGGGCAAGCCGAGCTTGCGCGCGACCAGGGGCGCGGCGTAGGTGATGGCGTGCGACACGAGCACGTCCGCCCCGCGCGCGCCCCCCACCAGATCGTCGAAGGTGCGCGGCAGGTGCGGCATGATGAGCTGCCGCGTCATGTACTCGGCGCCGCGCCGGGGATCGTAGACGCGGCGCACCACCTCTGCCTGGTCGCCGAGGTCCGCGAGGTTGGGCCGGGTTGCGTGAAAGCCGACCCCTGCCTGCTCCACCTTGTTCCGGTACAGCTCGGTCGTCGCGATGACGGCCTCGTGCCCGCGTGCGATGAGGCCCCGGGCGACCGCGATATACGGGTGGAGGTCTCCGTACGAACCGAACGTGGTGAGGACGATGCGTTTCATCGGCGCAAACCATCCCGCCGCCCGCACGACGGCGAGGCGCGGGGCGGACCGTGCGCGGCGGGTTCTGTGTTGCCGGCTACTTGCTGATCACGGTGGTGAACAGGCTGCGCGCCGAGTCGCCGCCCTTCGCCGTGAAGTACTTGCTCATCTCGCCGAGGAAGCCGCGTGCCACGTTGGGCTCGACTCCCAGCGCCGCGAAATTGTTGTTGAGGCCCGCGACGTCCTTCACCGGCGACTTGAGCAGCCCTGCCCCTTCGGCCGCCTTCAGGTACTTGTCGGCATTGGGCAGGTAGCCCGAGAACTTGGCGAAGTCCGCCGGCGACAGACGATTGCTCGCCAGCGAGGTCAGGGAGCCCAGGCTGCCGGTAGCCTGGGAGGGGCTCATGCCAAGCTTGCCGAGCGAGCCGACCAGGCTGTCCGACGCGAACGCGCTCTTGGCTGCGTCCATGGTCGAACCGGTGGAGGCGCAGCCGGAAACGGCCACGGCAATGACGAGCAGGAGGGGGGCGATGAGTCGGCGCATGATGGTTTCTCCTTTGGGTGGGTTGAGCGCGACGGCCTGCACGGCGTCGGGCGCCGTAATCTAACAGCAGCGTCATCAAACGCCAAGGCGACCCTGGCGATGCGTGCGGTTGGAAGCGGGGCTCGAGTAGGGGTGCGCAGGCGCGGTGCCGGAAAAATATCGCGGGACTTCGCCGCCGGTTGCCTGTATGATGCGCCGCAAGGTAAATCGTGTCGCGCAATCCGGTCCGCGTCACAGCCTTTTCGTGGTTGATCTCGAGCTCCCTCGAATTCCTCATCCAAGCAGTTTCATCTGCCTGAACCGGTTCTGAAGGGCAATCCCTTCCGCAGGCCGATCTCAGGAGAATCTCATTACTATGTCTTTCGATAGTCTCGGCCTGTCGGCCGAGCTGCTCCGCGCTGTCGCGGACCAAGGTTATACCGAACCCACGCCCATCCAGTCGAAGTGCATACCCGTGGTGCTGGAAGGCCGTGACATCCTCGCCGGCGCCCAGACCGGCACCGGCAAGACCGCCGGTTTCACGCTGCCCCTGTTGCAGCGCCTGGCCCAGCATTCCAACGTCAGTGTCTCGCCCGCGCGGCACCCGGTGCGCGCCCTCATCCTGACCCCCACGCGTGAGCTTGCCGCGCAGGTGGAGCAGAGTGTGCGCACCTACGGCAGGCATCTGCGTCTGCGTTCCGCGATGGTTTGCGGTGGCGTGGGCATGGGCAACCAGGTGCGCGCGCTGCGCCAAGGCGTGGACATTCTGGTCGCCACTCCCGGGCGCCTGCTTGACCATGTCCAGCAGCGCTCCGTGAATCTTGCTCAGATCGAGGTGCTGGTGCTGGACGAGGCGGATCGCATGCTCGACATGGGCTTCATCCACGACATCCGGCGTATCCTCGCGCTGCTGCCGGCAAAGCGGCAGAATCTCTTTTTCTCCGCGACGTTCTCGGCGGAGATCCGCCAGCTCGCGGACTCGTTCCTCGTCGATCCAGTCATGGTCGAAAGTGAGAAGCAGAATTCCGCCGCCGATCTCGTCACCCAGGTCGTGCACCCGGTCGATGCGGATCGCAAGCGAGAGCTGCTGGTGCACCTCATCAAGGGCGGCGATTGGCAGCAGGTGCTGGTCTTCACCAAGACCAAGCACGGGGCGGATCGGCTTGCCGTTCAGCTCGGCCGCAGCGGCGTCGCGGCGGATTCGATCCACGGCAACCGCAGTCAGCCCCAGCGCACGCGTACCCTGGACGAGTTCAAGCGCGGCAAGCTGCGCGTGCTGGTCGCGACTGATATCGCAGCGCGCGGCCTGGACATCGAGGAACTCCCGCACGTGGTCAACTACGAGCTACCGCACGTGCCGGAGGATTATGTGCATCGCATCGGCCGCACCGGGCGCGCCGGCAGCACTGGCGATGCCGTGGCGCTGGTGTCGCACGAAGAGCGGAGTCTGCTCGCCGCGATCGAGCGGGTGCTGAAGCGCCCTGTCGAGCGGAAGATGGTGGAAGGATTCGAGCCCACGGTCTGGAACGAGCTGGGGCCGCGCAGCGCGCCGCGTAGTACACGTTCCAGCAGCGGTGGCGCACGGTCCAACAACGGTGGTGGGCGGCGCCCCGGCACTGGTGGTGGGCGTCCCGGCACCAGTGGTGCACGTCCCGGCAGCCGCGGCGAGTGGCGCGGCGAATCCCGTGCGCGCGGGTTCGGCGATCGCGGACCATCGCCGCGTGGCGGCAACCCGTCACGTCACGGTCCGGTCGCGGACGACATCGGCAACCGCGTGCAGAGCCACCGGCCCGCCGAGGAGCCGAACGGCAACGTCGCGCCGCGCGAAGAGATCCGCCGTGCTCCGCAGGCGCGTGGCCGTGGTGAGCGCACCCGTCCGGTTCCCGCGCTGTTCAATCGCACGCCCTATGGTGCGGGTTGACGCGGTCTTGCTCGGATCGCGAGACGCCCTCATATTCGGTAAATCGAACAGGAGACTGATATGAACATTTTTGTTGGCAACCTCGCCGAAGCCGTATCGGACGTCGAGCTCGCCGAGCTGTTCAAGGCGTTCGGGCAGGTCAAGTCGGTCGAAGTAAAGCGCGAGCTCTTCACCGGCAAGTGCCGTGGCTTCGCGTTCGTGGAGATGCCGGGCAAGAACCACTCGCTCGCCGCCATTGCCGGTCTCAACGGCAAGGAGTTCTGCGGGCAGCCGCTCAAGGTGCACGAAGCGCGCGACCGGCCCAACGGCGGCGGCCGGCGGCGGTAATCGCCACACACCGCAGTCGCGTCCACGGCGCAGCGTTTTGGCTGCGCCGTTTTCATTTCGAGAATCCGAAACGACCTTGCCGTCTGCTTACTTGCCCAGCGCCTGCAACGCCGCGATGCGTTGCTCGATCGGCGGATGTGTGGAGAACATGGCCATCCAGCCCGGACGGTCGCTGATGCCCATCGCCCGGATTGTCTCGGGCAGCGGACCCGGCTCTACCCGGCCAAGCCGGGCGAGCGCGTTGATCATCGGCTTCGTGCCGTTGTACTCGGCCGAACCGCGATCGGCGCGGAACTCGCGCTGCCGCGAGAACCAGGCGACGATGATCGACGCGAGCAGTCCGAACACGATCTGGCACACGATCACGGTGATGAAGTAGCCAGGACCGATGCCGCGCTCGGTGCGGAACACCGTGCGATCGACGATGGTGCCGACGATGCGCGAGAGAAAAACCACGAACGTATTCACGACACCCTGCAGCAGTGCCATCGTCACCATGTCACCGTTCGCGACGTGCGCGACCTCGTGCGCCAGCACGGCCTCCACTTCCTCGCTGTTCATCGAGTTGAGCAGGCCGGTCGAGACGGCAACCAGCGCGGAGTTCCTGAACGCGCCCGTGGCGAACGCATTCGGCTCCCCGTCGTAGACCGCGACCTCCGGCATGCCGATCCCGGCCTTCGTGGCGAGCCGGCGCACCGAGTCCACGAGCCACCGTTCGGTTTGACCTTCCGACCCGTCGATGAGGTGCGCGCCGGTCGACCACTTCGCCATCTGCTTCGACATGAGGAGCGAGATGATGGACCCGGCGAAGCCAACGACCGCCGAGAAGGCGAGCAGCGGTCCGAGTGCCAGGCCCTCCTGACTCATCGCCTGATCGAGTCCGAGAAGCTTGAGCACGACCGTGATGACCGCCAGGACGGCGACGTTGGTCAGGACGAAGAGAACGATGCGTTTCATCAAAGCCTCCGGAACGGAAGAGCACCGCGATGCGGCGAAAACCTGCGCACCATTGACCACTCTGCCTGAACGGGGTTCCGGTCAGGACGCACTGCTATCTCGCGTTGCGCGAGCTGCTTTTCAAGTCCCGCGTCGCGGGGTAAGTTGCGCGGGGATCAGGACCATCCCCAGGATGCACGACAACCGTAGCCTTCCCGCAAGGAGAATTCAATGCATATCTCTGTCACCCGTGACCGCACGGGCAAGATGCGTCACGTCGTCCAGGTGCGCCAGCACACCTTCGCCGTCGACGAAGGCCCGGCCAATGGCGGCGAGGATTCGGGTCCGACACCGCACGATCTCTACGATGCGGCGCTCGCCGCCTGCAAGGCGTTGACGGTGCTCTGGTACGCGAACCGCAAGCGGATGCCGGTCGAGGACATCGAAGTCACCATCGAGCGCGACGATGCCAACGAGCGCGACGGCGTCTATCGACTCGCCACCACGCTCGCGCTCACTGGAGTGCTCACCGAGCCGCAGCGACAGGAGTTGCTCGGCGTGGCGGGGAAATGCCCGGTGCACAAGCTCATGACGCAAGTGACGACGGAAGTGCGCACCGAGCTCGCACCGCTACCCTGAATCGCTCGCCGATATCTGCGATCCCGCGCCGATTTCGAGCCACAGCGACTCGCCGTTCTTGCGCTTGTGCCCGAGCACCGCGGTGCGCGGCAGATGCATGACGTGGCGCGTGACGACGTCCATCACCCACCCGTGTGTGATGGCGAGGATGCGGCCCGACGCATGACGATGTCCGATTTCGAGCACGGCCTCGAGCACGCGGTCGGCGAAGTGATCGAGCGACTCGCCTTCCTCGAAGTGGCAGGCGGGATTGCGGCGCGTGATCTCCTGGTGCAACCCCGGGTGCGAGATGGAGAGCTCGCTCTTGGGCTTGCCCTGTATCAGTCCGAAGTACCTTTCCTTGAGCCCCTCGTGCAGCGCAGGCGGCGGCAGCCGCCACGCATCGGCAATGATCTCCGCCGTCTCCGCCGCCCGGCGTAGCGGGCTCGAAACGATCCCCGAAAAACCGCAGTCCGCCAGGCTTTCCGCGAGCTCGCAGGCCTGGCGGCGGCCGGTCTCGTTGAGCGGTACGTCGATCCACCCCTGCAGGATCTGGGCGATATTCCAATCGGTTTCGCCGTGCCGGGTCATGCAGATCTTGGTCGCTCGATTCATTGTCGCCAGAACGTCTTTTGCGTCGAGAGATTATTGCAGCCCGCCGCACCGGTGTCCAAGCCCGTTACAGCTTCATGACGCTGGGCATCGCGCTGCGACCGAACGCGCCGCGGGGCACGACTAGAAAACGAGGCACACGCGGGCGATCACATTTTGGCAACGCGGATTGGATACACTGCGCCGGTACTGACAAGAGCAACCGCAAAGGAGGGGAACATCATGCATGCAAACACGCTGCCAGTCGATCCGCGCCGGTATGCGCCGGCGTGCTACGTCGCCGCGGCCGAGTTCGACCTGCCGAGCGATCCGGACGAGGAAGATTTCGACGACGACGACGAAGAAGAGGACGACGACTCGGATCGGCTTCAGCTCGGGCTGGAAGCCGAGTGGCGCTGAACACCGCTCGCGCGACGGTCGTGAACACCTGAGAGGTGGCGTCGTGCCCTGAACGGACACGACGATCCGCGCTTCGGCAACGAAGCTGTCACATGGATCGCCTATGCTTCGGCTTCTCCTCGGGTATCCCCCATGACAGAGAAGCTCAAGATCGTCGGCGCCCTCGGCGAAGAGGCGTTGCTGCTGCCGACCCTCGTGAACGAGGCGCTCGCAGCGAACAGCCGGGCCAAGTACCTCTTCTCCCTCCTGCAAACGGCGCGGTCGCGGGCGGACCGTCCCGATCGGCCGTTCTCGGATCTGCGTGAGGAACGTCTCGCCAGCGGCGTCGACCAGTCGGAGCTCGACGCCGTCGTAGCCGGCAGCCGACGCAGCCCCGAAGCGCTTTACCTCATTCCGCACTCGGAAGAGATCGTGCACCGGGCGCTGGACGCCGTGCGCGAGATGGTCGTGCCGCTCGAGGCGGTGGCCGACGGCGATGTCGCCAAGAACTTCCTGGCGCGGTTCCAGGCGCTCGCCGCGATGCCGATCCCCGAGGACGACCTGATCGAAGGCGCGTGCATCGACGACATGACGCGTGTCGACCGCGACCGCGGCGATACGCTGCATCTGCTCGTCATCGACCTGCACAAGGAGCTCAACGTGCTGCAGGCGGCGCTCGCCACGGAGACCGTCGACGGGGCGATGACCTACGGACTGGAACCGGGCGATCGCCCGCTGGTTGCGGCCTTCATGCGCGGCGTCAACCGCACCGCGCCGCTCAAGTTCGACCACCCGGGTCTTGGCACTACTGCGACGCGCTCCGGCAGCCTGGTGGTGATCCAGAACGACATCGGCACCACCGACGCCCATGTCATCGTGGTGCGCATCGCCGGGCTCGGCGTCACCACCCTCTACTCCGACGTGCATCTGCAGCGCCTGACCTTTCTCGAATCGCTGTTCGACGACTGGAAGGTGAAGTGGGACGACATCCTCTCGCGCAAGGACAGCGCGATGGAGGACGGTCTCTATCACCTGTGCGTCGCGCGCTACGAAGCGCGGGATCAGGGCGACCTCGAGGCGTTCCTCGCGTTCCTGGGCTCGCGGCTGGTCTTCCTCATCGACTGGAACAAGGCGCGCAAGCGTCTGCGCGGCCTGCTCGGCAAGAACGAGGTACAGGAGATCCTGAAGTGGGCGGCCGACGAGGAGATCGGCCACATGGGGTTTCTCAAGTGCGGCGGCGAGGAGCTCGTCTACCGTGCGCTCGCCCTGGCGGCCAAGGGCGAGTGTCGCGCTGGCATGCAGCTCCAGGACCTGCTGTCGCGCGACCACGCGCGGCAGCTCGTGCAGTTCGTCTTCGGCACGACGACCGCGGGACTGCGCCAGGGCATGCAGCTGTCGCTGATCGAGGACGAGGTCGCGGCCGAGCTGTCGCGGTTTTTTCGCGGCGCCGAAGAGCGGCTGCTGGATATGGCCGCCGAGCACGCCTCGCTCGTCTGGGAGGTGGCGGCAGGCGTGCGCGACACGCTGCTGCGCGCGCGGCTGCCGGACTGGCCGGTGCATTTCCGACGCAATGCGGCGCGGGCGAAGGCGTGGGAATCGCAGGCCGACGAACTCGTGCAGTCGGCGCGCGCCGCGCTTCGCCGCGGCAACTCCGGCGCGTTCGT
This sequence comes from Burkholderiales bacterium, assembly GCA_039807745.1. Lineage (GTDB taxonomy): Bacteria > Pseudomonadota > Gammaproteobacteria > Burkholderiales > JAEUMW01 > JAEUMW01. The sequence continues at coordinate 247 of JBDHRV010000145.1, read as the reverse complement.
CTCGCGGCTGGTAGAGGCCGCGGACGAAGCGGCGGACTGTCTCGAGGACGCCGCGTTCCGGCTGACCACGCTGCCGGAGGACGGCGACGGCGACCTGTGCCGGCAGCTCGAGGGCCTCTCGCGACTGGTGCTTTCCGCCGCCCAGGAATACGTGAAGGTGGTGGCTACCGCGCGAAGGGATTCCGCGCGAGGACATGCAGGATTTTCTGTCGGGCATCTACCGTATCGTCGCGCTCGAGCACGAGTG
>JBDHRV010000144.1:0-8962 GCA_039807745.1 Burkholderiales bacterium | reverse complement strand
CCATCGCCCGCCCGGCCTGGTCGCACCCGCTGCTGCTCGCGTGCTGCGTCGGCCATGGCCTGCTCGTCGTCCTCGGGTATCCCGAGTGGACCTGGCTCTTCGATCTGCCGATGTGCATCGCGGTAGGCATCCTTGCGCTGCGCTGGGGCCTGCTGCGAGGGTTTGCGGTGCACCTGCTCGCGGTGCTGCATCTATCGCTCATCACATTGAGCATCGCGCTCGCCCTCTACGCCATCCAGAGCCTCGTCCTGCTCGCCACCGGCGACCTGGTGCTCGGTCGCGCGCCGCTGCACGCGATGACGATCGGCTATTTCTCGGCCATGGTGATCGGCATGGTGTCGCGCGTGTCGCTCGGCCACTCGGGGCGCATGCTGACGGCCGACCGGCTGACCTGGCTCTGCTTCCTCGGCATGCTCGGCGCCGCAGCGCTGCGCGTTGCGGCCGACCTGCCTGGCGTGCCGGCCGCTGTCGGACATGCGCTGTCGGTCTTCTCCGGCCTGCTCTGGCTCGCGTGCTTCGTGTCCTGGGCGTGGCGCTATCTGCCGATGTACGTGTCGCCGCGCATCGATCGGCAGCCGGGCTGACCAGGACGGCATGGACGACTTCGCGCTCGCTCGCGTGCTGCACGTGCTCGCGGTCGTGTTCTGGATCGGCGGCGTCGCGATGGTGACGACGGTGCTGCTGCCGGCGGTGAGGAACATGAAGGCGCCGGGCGAACGGGTCGAATTCTTCGAGCGCGTCGAGCGCCGTTTCGCCTGGCAGGCACGGGGCACCACGCTCATTGCCGGCGCCTCGGGGTTCTACATGGTGCATTACATGGATGCCTGGGACCGCTTCGCGCAGCCTGCCTACTGGTGGATGCACGCGATGGTGATCGTGTGGGTGATCTTCACGATGATGCTCTTCGTGCTCGAGCCCCTCGTGCTGCATCGCCTTTTCCTTGCGCGCGCGCAGCGCGATCCGGTCGGCACGTTCGCGCTGATCCAGCGCATGCACTGGGTCCTGCTCACCATCAGCCTGCTCGCCGTCGCCGGTGCGGTGGCGGGCAGTCACGGCTGGTTCTGGTTCCCATGAGCTACGTGCTGCTAAAGCACGTGCACGTGAGCTGCGTGGTCGCTACCATCGTGCTTTTCACCATGCGCGGCGTCTGGATGATTCGGGGCACGCTGCGCGACAAGGGGCGATGGGTGCGCATCGTGCCCCACGTGATCGATACGCTGCTGCTCGCGAGCGCGATAGCCATGGCGATCCAGATCGGACAGTATCCGGGAACCACGGCATGGCTCACGGCGAAGGTGGTCGGGCTCGTGGTCTACATCGTGCTCGGCACGGTCGCGCTCAAGCGCGGCCGGACGCTGGCGGTGCGCGGCGCGGCTTACGTCGCGGCGCTCGGCACGTTCGGCTACGTGGTGTCCGTGGCGCTGACGCGTGACCCGCGCGGTTTTCTCGACCTGTGAGATCCATGTCCTCGTCCCTCATCCCGTCGTTACCCGGTTTCGAAGAACCGATCGAGATGCTGCGTGCCTGCCACGATCGCATCGCGCATCAGTGCGCAACCCTGGAGCGTCTGGTGGCACACCTGCAAACGCACGGCTGTGACGAACCCGCGCGCGAGGCCGCGGCGGCGGTGCTGCGCTACTTCAGGCTGGCCGGACTCAACCATCACGCGGACGAGGAGCGCGACCTCTTTCCGCGACTGCTCGCGACCGCGACCGGCGAAGACGCGCAGCGCGCGGCGATCCTGGTGGCGTCCATGGTCGCCGACCATCGCGAGATGGAGCGGCTCTGGGGCGCGCTCGAACCAGTGCTCGCGACGCTGGCACGCGGTGCCATCGACCGGCTCGATGCCGTGCTGGTCGGCGCCTTCTGCACCATCTACCGCAACCACATCGCGATCGAAGAGAACGACGTCATCGCGCTCGCCGAGCGGGTGCTGCCGCGCGCGGCGCTGGCCGAGGTCGGGCAGGCCATGAGCATACGGCGCGGCGTCAAGCCGCCTGCGCGCGGTGATGCGGCGGGAGACCGCGCGCCATGATGCAGGCGGTCTACTTCACGCTGATCGCCGTCGGACTCTACTTCGTCTCCGACCGCTTGCTCGATCGCATCGAGCGCGCCCGCGGCGAGCGCTTCAAGAACCGGCAGCTGGTGTTCTTCGGCATCATCCTGCTGCTCGCGCTGATCACCTTTCAGATCATCGACCGGCTGGGCGCTGGACCGGGGTGATCACCCCGGTCACGCGCCGTCGAGCAGCAGCCGGATGTCGTGCACGAGGGACGCCGCGCCCTTGCCGTAGCCGTGGTAGAGGCGCAGCCGGCCCCGCGGATCGAAGATGAAGGTCCCGGCCGAATGGTCGACGAGATAGCTTTCCGCCGACGCGCCGGGCGCCTTCTGCGAGAACACCTTGAAGTCGCGCGCGGTCTGCGCGATCTGCTGCTCGTCGCCGTGCAGTCCGAGAAAGGTCGGATGGAACGAGGGGACGTAGCGGGCGAGCAGCGCCGGCGTATCGCGCGCGGGATCGACCGTGACGAACAGCACCTGCACGCGATCGGCCCGCGGGCCCAGTTCCTTCATCACTTCTGCCGCCTCCGCGAGCGTCGTCGGGCACACGTCCGGGCAGTGGGTGTAGCCGAAGAAGAGCAGCACCACCTGGCCCTTGAAGTCGGCGAGCGTGCGCGGCTTGCCATGGTGATCGGCGAGGCGGAAGTCGTTGCCGTAGGCAGCGCCGCTCACGTCCGTGTTCATGAACGGCTCGCGGCTGCAGGCGGCGAGCAGCACGAGCGCTGCGCACGCCACGAGCAGGGGATGACCGCGCATCACGCCCGCCCGCCCCGGCGCGCGGCCAGGATCGCACGCGCCACCACGACGAGGAAGATGAGCCCGCCCACCGCTGCGATCAGTCCGCCGAACCCCATGATGCCCATGGCGACGATCTCTTCGGTGCTGCGCAGCGCCTGGGCGCTGCCCGCGACCTTGCGCTGCACGCCGTAGCCGCCGGACCACACCAATCCGAGTATGTGCAGGAGTTGCCCGCCGCCGTACACGTAAGGCTGCCACGTCGCGAGCCGGCCCACCGGCTTCGCGAAGCCGAGCCGCGGCAGCAGGTGGTAGGTGAGCCCCATGAACGCGAGCGTCACGCCGACGATGCAGCCGTGGTAGTGGGCCGGGATCTTGACGTTGCTGCCGTGGATCATGAAGCCGATGATGCCGCCGACGCCGAACACGACGAGCGACGCGATCAGCGAGCCGTGCAGCGGTTGTTCGCTCGGCCCGGGCCGCGAACCGCGCGCAAGGCCGATCACGACCGCGAGAGCGAACGGCGCGATGGCGAGCCCGCCGCCGACACGCATGATCCAGGTGAGGAAGTTGTGGTGCTGCACCGACCCCACGTCGTGGCCGAGGTACACCACCGGGGTCAGGAACACGGACATGAGCCCGATGCCGAAGAGCAGCACGCTCACCCGCGGCGACAGCGGCAGCCTAAGGTCGAGCGCGGTCGCGAGCCACAGCCACGCGACGAACATGAGCAGCGTGTAGGTGAACTGGATGACGTGGCCGCCGCCCCAGAAGAGCAGCTCGTAGTAGGTGCGCGATTCCACGCCGGCGGGCATCGCCCACCACGACCAGGCGAAGGCCAGGATCGCGACCGCGGCCGATACCAGCGAGCTGTTGAGACCGAAGCGCAGCGCGCCCTCGCCGGTCAGGTTCATGCCCACGAGCGGCACCGCCGCCATGCTGCGCACGACGAGCACCACGAACCCGACGGCGAAGATGCAAAGGCCCCAGAGGAAGACGGGATCCTCCAGCACCGGGATGTAGTTGCTCATCACGGGTCCGCCACGGCCGACGAAGGGCGCGAGGGTCATCAGCGCGGTGCCGATCACGGCGAGCGTGAGCGCGGCCCAGCCTGCGGCGACGAACCGTGGCGTGCTGTTCAGGCTCCAGAACACCCCGGCAAAGGCGAGAAACCAGACCAGCACCGAAAGGTCCACGTGCACGACCAGCGCGACGTGGAAGAAATCGACCAGCGGAAAAACGTCCTTCACGTATGGCGCGCGCGAGAGCACCAGCAGGACCGAGAAGATGCCTGACGCGATGAGCGAGACGAGCCCGAGCGCGAGCCACCCGACCGCCAGCCGACGCCGCGCGCCTTCCGGAATCGACAGGACGTATCGATGCGCGGCGGCGGGCGCCGATGCCGCAACCCACGCTCGTGCGGACGAGGTCGCGGCAGTCTTCACAGGAACAGCACCCCGCCGCGGTTGCGATCGAAATCGATCGTCAGCATCTGTCCGGGTGCGAGCGAGACGGTCGTCTCGCGGGTGAAGGCGTGACCGGACACCGCCGCATCGTCGTTGACGGCGACCTCGATCCGGTGCGCGCCGGCCGCGACAGGAAGACGCAGATACACGGCGGACGAACCGTCGCGCCGCAGTCCCGAGGGCGCGATCGTGTCCTGAAAGACCACCGCCCCGTCGATTGCGAGACGGATCGCAAGCGGCGCGCGTTCACGTGGACATTCCTCGAGTTTGCGCATGTTCGGCGCGCGCGCGCCGAGCTCCGCGTCCGACAGCGGCCGGCACTCGCCGATCGGCTGCCCCGGCTGGCTTATGCTCAACCGGATCATCGCCTGATCGGGTGGCAGATGCAGGTAGCGCGGCGATGCCGAGAAGTAGCCGATGCAAAGCGCGACAACGGCGAATGCGCCGACCACGCCGATCCAGTTGCGCGGCTCAGCCATGGGCCACACGGGGGAGCGCGCGCGGCCGCCGTCCTGCGTCCAGCGCGGCGAGCGACGCACGAAAATTCGCGAGCGCCTGCGCCAGCGCTTCCTGCTCGACCGGGCCTGCCCACACGACGCGCAGGCGCTCGCGGGGCACGTTGACGCGCAGGTGCGGCTCGCGCTCACCGGCGAGGCGGGCCTCGACCCAGCGACCGCCGAGGCGGTATTCGCAACTGCCCGGCTGGCAGCCGGTGACGAACACACCGTCCGCGCCGCCGCGCAGCGCGTACTCGATGAACGACGGCGGCAGTTGCGCCGTGCACACGAGGCTCATCACGGCCGTGTCCGGGGACGCGAGGGCGCGTACGTCGATCGCGCAGTCGCAGCCGAATACCATCACCTTCGACTGGCCGGCCAGCGCAGCCAGACGCTGCTCGAGCTGCGCGCGCAGGCGTGTGATCGGCAACTGCGGCAGGTCGATGCCGGTCGCGAGCTCCGCCACGCTGCGGAAGGGCGTGGACGACGGGCAGGTGCCGGCGCAGATGCCGCAGCCGGCACAAAGGTCCGTGAGCACGACCGGCATCTTCTGTTGCGGGCGTCCGCCCGGGCGCGGCTCCATGATCACCGCCGCGTACGGGCAGTCGTCGAAGCAGCGGCCGCAGCCGTTGCAGTTCGCGAGGTCGACCTCGGCGACCGGCATGCGCGTCCGCTTCGGGAGCCAGGGCAACGCGAGCAGGAGCAGCGTCGCACCGCCCACGAGCGCCCAGAGCACTCCTGCCGAGGTGGCGTACTGGAGGGGGTGGAAGAACAGGTAGAACCAGTCGAGATCGAGCACCGCCGGGACGCGGGAGAGATCGGCCGGCGGGTGGCTCGTCGCGGGGTAAGCGAGAGAGAGCACGACGAGCGTGGCGAGCGTGCCCAACGCGAGCAGCCGCGGCGGGTTGGTCCCTGCCCGGCTGATGCGCTGGATGTGAACCCACATGGCGAGGAGCAGCACCAGCGGGATGCCGATGTGCAGGAAGATCAGCAGCGAGAAGAAGCGGTCGCCCACGCTCTCGGGCGTGAGGAAATTGCGCGTGAGCGGATCGCCGAAGATCGGCAGCCAGTCGAGCCACTCCGTCGTCGCGATCAGCGAGAACTGGGCGAGCTCGTCCCAGACCAGCCAGTACCCGCCGATGCCGGAAGCGTAGACGAGCCAGATGAGCAGGACGCCCGTTACCCAGGAAAACCAGCGAAACCCGCGGGCGTGGCCACGGGCCCACTCCTTCGCGAGGTGCAGCAGCATCACCACGACGAAGGCGTCGGAGGCGTAGCGGTGGAGGCTGCGCATCAGTCCGCCCGCGTACCATTGCTCGCGGGTCATGTACTCGACCGAGCGGTAGGCGCCGGACGCGCTCGTGTCGAAAAGCGCGTAGACGTAGATGCCGCTCGCGGCGACGATCCAGAAGAGGAAGTAACCGAGCGCGCCCAGGTGGCGCCAAGGGTTCAGGCGCGGTCCGAACCAGCGGTCGAACGTTGCCTCGATCCGGTCGAGTAAGCGGGCGGCGAGGGAGCGCGGGACGGCGGCAAGCGGAATCGGCGATGCGCTCACGTGCTGAAGATGAAGCCGCCCTTCGACGCCTGAAAGTCGATCACGACCGCGTCGCCGGGTTTGAGGTCGACGGTGGCCTCGGCGCTGTGGCTGAAGCCCGCGCCTGACGAGTCGTTCAGCCGCGCGACGACGCTGTGACGGCCGGCCGGCACGGACAAGCGTGAATACAGCGTCGCCGGACCGTCGCGGTTCACGCCGGACGGCGCGATCACCTGATCCACCATCACCTTGCCGTCGATCTCGAGCTGGAAGTGCGTCGGGGCGCGCTCGCGCGGGCAGTCCTCGCGCAGGCGCATGTTGGGCGGCAGCTTGGCGAGCTCTTCGTCGGTGCGCTGGCGGCACGCCTGCAAGCGCTGCGCCGCGTGGCTGAAGCTCACGCGCACGAGTGCCTCGTCCGGCTCGGTGATCTGGTAGCGCGGCGAAGTCGAAAAGTAGCCGATCAGCACCATGAGCGGCACGTACAGCACGAGCTGTGCGGCGATGCGCGTCGCGTTCATCAGCGCCCTCCGCCGAGCTTCACGAGGTCGCCGACGCCGGACTTGATCTGCGGCGCGAGCTTGAAGGCATCGGAGAAGCAGTCGTGCTCCGACATGCCGCGCGCCACGAACGCCGGGTGGGCCGCCTCCACCATGGCCACCGATCCGCAGGCATAGACCTGGTGCTCGGAGAGGTCGGGGAAGTCATGCAGGATCGCCTCGTGCACGAGCCCGGTGCGGCCGGTCCAGTGGTCCTCGGGCGCGGGCTCCGACAGCACCGGCACGAAAGTGAAGCTCGGATGCTCCTTCGCCCACTGCGCCGCGAGGTCGCCCAAGTAGAGGTCGCGCAGGCTCTTCACCCCCCAGTACAGAATCATCTTGCGCTTGAGCTTGGTGTGGAACGCGTGCTCGACCATGCTCTTCACCGGCGCGAAGCCGGTGGCCCCGGCGACGAAGATGATCGGCTTCTTGCTGTCCTCGCGCAGGAAGAAGGTCCCCAGTGGTCCTTCGAAGCGGACCTGATCGCCCAGCTTCATCTCTTCGAATACGTGGGTCGTGAAGCGGCCGCCCTGCACCAGGCGGACCTGCAGCTCGATTAGGTCGTGCACGTGCGGAGCCGTGGCGAACGAGAAGCTGCGCTTCGCTCCATCGTCGAGGAGAACGTTGATGTACTGACCCGCGTAGAAGTCGAGCTTCTCGCCCTGCGGCAGCCGCAGGAAGACCTGCATCACGTCGTAGGACAGGCGCTTCATCTCGACCACCGTCGCGGTGTACGTTTTCGCCGCGATACCGCCGGGCGCCACGGTCGGCTCGTATTCCAACTCGACATCGGAGAGCGCCGTGGCGCAGCAGAGCAGCGCCTTGCCCGCCTGCTTCTCTTCGGCGGTGAGCACGCTCTCCTGGTATGCGCCATAGTCGACGGTCCCGTAGGTGATGGTCGCCTTGCACACGCCGCAGCCGCCGTTGCGGCATTCGTAGGGGAGCGAGATCCCCTCGCGCAGCCCGGCGTCGAGCAGGGTTTCGCTCTCGCGCGCAGTAATGATGCGATGGTCGGGATGGACCATCACATGGTAGCCCTCCTTCGGACCGCGCCGGCGCTTGGGCGGCAGCCACGGCAGCAGCGCGAAGAGCAGCGTCAGGCCGCCGACGAACGCCCAGAGCTCGCCCGGCGACCAGCGATACAGCAGCGGATAGACCGGCAGGTAGAACCAGTCCATGTCGACCGACGTGACCGCTTTCGAGAGGTCCGCCGGGCCCTGGCTCACGGCGGGTTTCACGAGCGAGAGCACGACGAGCGCCACTACCAGGGTGATCGCGATGGGCCGGGGCGGGCTGGTCCGCGCGTGCGGCACCCGGTGCGTGTGCACCCAGAGCAGCACCAGCACGCCGAGCGGAAGGCCGATGTGCAGGAACGAGAGCAGCGAGAACAGCCGGTCGTTGACGTTCTCGGGGAAGATGAAGTTGCGGATCAGCGTGCCATTGAAGACTGGCAGCCAGTCGAGCCACTCCATCGTCGCCACCACCACGAACTGCGCGTACTTGTCCCAGGGCAGCATGTAGCCGTTGATCCCCGAAGCGTAGACCAGCCACAGCACGACCAGGCCCGTGATCCACGAGAACCAGCGGAACGACCGATAGTGGTCGAAGGTGAAGTGGCGCAGCAGATGCAGCACCATGGTCAGCACCATGACGTCGGACGCGTAGCGGTGCAGGCTGCGCATGATGCCGCCGAACCACCACTGCGCGGTGAGGTATTCCACCGACGCGTAGGCGCCGGTGACGCTGGTCCGGAAGAAGATGTACTCGATGAGGCCCGTCACGACCACGATCCAGAACATGAAGTAGCTGATCGGACCGAGGTAGTACAGGGGGTTCAGACGGTCACCGAAGGCGAGGTTGAAGACCGATTCGACCCTCAGGAAGAACCACTGACCGGCGCGCTGAATGGCTCTGAGCAATTGGGAGATCCCGCATCGACAGCGCGGCCGGACGGGGGTGCCCGGGTGGCGCCTTCGTCGCTATGCTACAGCGAGCGGCCGTCGCGCGAAATTGATGTGAATCAATCTGGAGGAGTAGGGGGCGGCTGCAGCCGGGATGTACCGGGGGACGCGGCCAACGCGGGGCGCAGCCATCGCGGTCCGGCCTTATGTATCCGCTTCACGACGTCGCGAGATC
>JBDHRV010000143.1:0-9080 GCA_039807745.1 Burkholderiales bacterium | reverse complement strand
TCCAGGCTGCCGGCGAAGGGCGGATTGGCCAGCACCAGTGTGTACTTCTCCTCCTCGCCGGCGTGGTCCTGAGCCAGCGAGTCGCGGTAGCGGATGTCGGGGTTCTCCACGCCGTGCAGCAGCATGTTCATGCTGCCGATGCGCAGCATGGTGTTGTCGAAGTCGAAGCCGTGGAAAGCGGCGTGGTGGAAGTGCTCGCGCAGCTTCGCGTCGTGCAGGATGTTCGGGTGGCGCTCGCGCAGGTACTCGCCCGCCGCGACCAGGAAGCCCGCCGTGCCGCAGGCCGGGTCGCAGATCACGTCGCCGGGCCGCGGCGCGGTCAGCTCCACCATCAGCCGGATGATGTGGCGCGGCGTGCGGAACTGGCCGTTCTGCCCGGCGCTCGCGATCTTGCCGAGCATGTACTCGTAGACGTCGCCCTTGGTGTCGCGGTCTTCCATCCGCACCGCGTCGAGCAGGTCCACCACCTTGGCCAGCAGCGCCGGCGTGGGGATGGTGAAGCGCGCATCCTTCATGTGGTGCGCGTAGGTGGAGTCGTCGCCGCCCAGCGTGCGCAGGAACGGGAACACGTGCTCGGCGACCACCGTGTACATCTCGCCGGCGGCGAGGTGCTTGAGCCGCGACCAGCGCAGGCCGTCGTAGGGCCGGCCCTTCGGGTCGTTTCCGTTCGGGAAGACCTGTCGCGCCATCGGCTTGCCGAACCGCGCCGCCCTGTTCTCCTCCAGCGTGTGCAGATCGTCGAGCCGGCGGATGAAGAGCAGGTAGGTGATCTGCTCGATTACCTCGAGCGGGTTCGAGATGCCGCCGGACCAGAACGCGTCCCAGATGCGATCGATCTGGTTCCTGATCTCGCCGGTGATCATGCGCAGCGGCTCCGCGGCCACGACGTGCGGTTGTTGATAGTTCGGACCATCCGGAGAAGTTCGATGCCGTATGCAAACCCGGGCGTAGCTTACCGCAGCCGGAAGGCGCGAGACGAGGGCCGCCGCGCCCGAGTTCGACGACGAAAGCCGCGCACGGCGGATTACCCCATATAATCCGGCCGGTCGGCCCATCCGGGCGCCGCAGCGAACCGCCACCCTGGACTACCTCGAGGGCTACGTGAACCTCTTCCGCTTCGCCCGCCTGCTCGCCAGCCAGTGCCTGGCCGTATCAGCGATCCACGAATGCCTATGAATCCCGCACCGCTGCATGGCCTGCGCGTCATCGAGATGGGAACCCTCATCGCTGGCCCGTTCGCCGCGCGGCTGCTCGCGGAGTTCGGCGCCGAGGTCATCAAGATCGAGCCGCCCGAGGGGGGTGATCCTCTGCGGCGCTGGCGGAAGCTTTACCAGGGCACCTCCCTCTGGTGGTTTCTTCAGGCGCGCAACAAGAAGTCCGTGACGGTCAACCTGAAGACGGAGGCCGGGCAGGGGATCGTGCGCGATCTCGCGGCGACCGCGGATGTGCTGATCGAGAACTTCCGTCCCGGCACGATGGAAAAGTGGGGTCTGGGGTGGGAGCGCCTGTCCGAGGCGAACCCGCGACTGGTCATGGTGCGCATCTCCGGCTTCGGCCAGACTGGACCCTATCGCGACCAGCCCGGCTTCGGTGCGATCGGCGAATCCATGGGCGGACTGCGCCATCTGACCGGCTATCCGGATCGACCGCCGGTGCGCGTGGGCGTGAGCATCGGGGATTCGATCGCGGCGCTGCACGGGGTGATTGGCGCGCTGGCGGCGCTGCGTCATCGGGACCGCACGGGCAAGGGGCAGGTGGTCGACGTGGCCCTCTACGAAGCGGTGTTCAACCTCATGGAGAGCCTGTTGCCGGAATACGGGATGTTCCAGATGGTGCGCGAACGCACCGGCAGCTCGCTGCCCGGCATCGTGCCGTCGAACACCTATCTCACGCGCGACGGCAAGTACGTGGTGATCGGAGCCAATGCGGACAGCATCTTCAGGCGGATGATGCGCGCCATCGGGCGCTCCGATCTGGCGGACGATCCGCAGCTTGCCCACAACGATGGCCGCGTGGCGCGCACCGAGGAGATCGAGCGCGCGATCGGCGACTGGACGGCGCGCTGCGATCTCGACGAGATCCTGCGCGTGCTGGGCGCGGCCGAGGTGCCGAGCGCCAAGATCTACGACATCGCCGACATCGTCGCCGACCCGCATTGCCAGGCGCGCGGGCTGATCGAGCGGCTGCGACTTGGCGACGGTCAGGAGCTCCTGGTGCCCGGGATCGTGCCCAAGCTCTCCGAGACTCCGGGGACCACGCAGTGGCTCGGCCCGGAGCTCGGCGCGCACACGTCCGAGGTGCTGTCCGCGCTGGGCTACGATGCCGAAGCCCTCGCGGCGCTGCGCTCCGAAGGCGTGATCTGACTCGCCCCGTCCGCTCCCGACCGCGCGTGCCGAAAGTCCAGTCCGCCCTCGCCCCCGGCGTGCGGCCCATCGAGGTGTGGGCGTGGGCGATGTTCGACTTCGCGAACTCCGGCTACACCACCGTCGTCCTCACCGCGATCTTCGGCGCGTACTTCGTCTCGGTGGTCGCGGAGGGTGCCGCGTGGGGCACGCTCGCGTGGACCCTGAGTCTCGCCGTGTCGTATGCGCTGGTGATGTTCACGGGTCCGCTGATCGGGGCATACGCCGACGTTCATGCGGCGAAGAAGCGCCTCCTGGCGGTGACGACCGCCGGCTGTGTGCTCGCCACCGCGGCATTGGCGTGGGTCGGTCGCGCGGACCTCGCGCTCGCGATCGTGCTGATCGTGATCTCGAACTACTGCTTCGGCACCGGCGAGAATCTCATCGCCGCGTTCCTGCCCGAGATCGCGAACGGCGAATCCATGGGCAAGGTATCCGGCTGGGGCTGGGCGCTGGGCTATGTCGGTGGCCTCTTGAGTCTGGGTCTGTGCCTCGCGTATCTGAAATGGGCAGGCGACCAAGGCATGGCGACGGAGGCCGCGGTGCCGGTCACGATGCTGATCACCGCTGCCTTGTTTGCCGTGGCAAGTCTGCCGACGTTTTTTCTGCTGACGGAGCGGGCCGTGCCCCAGGCGGGGCCGGGACACTTGTTTCGGGACACCTTTGGCCGTCTCGGCGAGACGCTCCACCGCGCGCGCCGCTTTCAGGACCTGTGGCGGTTTCTGGTCTGCATCGTGTTCTACCAGGCGGGTATCCAGGCAGTGGTCAGCCTCGCCGCGATCTACGCCGAGCAGGCGATGGGCTTCACGACCAAGGAGACGCTGACACTGCTGCTGGTGACGAACGTGACCGCTTCGGCGGGCGCGCTGCTGTTCGGTCAGGTGCAGGATCGCATCGGTCATAAGGCGACGCTCGCGGTGACGCTCGTGCTGTGGATCGGCACCATCCTGCTGGTATGGGCGGCGCAAGGACCGACCGTGTTCTGGATCGCCGCCAACCTCGTGGGAATCTGTCTCGGCGCGAGCCAGTCGGCGGGGCGGGCGCTGGTGGGTTACCTGTCGCCGGAAAAGCATGTCGGGGAGTTCTACGGGTTGTGGGGGCTCGCCGTGAAGTTCTCTGCCATCGTCGGCCCGGTGACCTACGGCCTCGTGTCGTGGCTGTCACACGGCGACCATCGCCTCGCGATGATCATGACGGGCAGCTTCTTCGTCGTCGGGCTCGTGCTGCTCTTCACCGTCGATGTTCGGCGCGGCCGCGAGATCGCGCTGACCAACAACGCACCCGCCTGAAGTCGCTCGGCGTCAGGACGACCCGTTCAGGACCCGCTGCAGCCAGCGGGAGATGTCGGCGACCTCCTCCCACATGACGGAGTGCTCCATCTCGTACTCGTGCCACTGCACGTCGTAGCCGAGCCGCTCCAGCAGCTGCCGCGACGAGCCCGCGAGCCAGAGCGGGATGACGGGATCCGCGGTGCCGTGCGCCATGAAGATCGGCACGTCGCGGTTCGCCTGCGATATCTCCGCTTCCAGCATCGTCGAGATCGGCACGTAGGTGGAGAGCGCCAGGATGCCCGCCAGACGCTCGGGGTAGCGCAGTCCCGTGTGCAGCGCCATCGCGCCGCCCTGCGAGAACCCGGCGAGCACGATGTCGCCACAAGGAATGCCGCGCTCGTTTTCGCGCCGGATCAGAGCCTCGATCATCTCCTGCGACTCGCGCACGCCTGCCTCGTCCTCGCGCCGCGAGAAATCGTCGCTCACGACGTCGTACCACGCGCGCATCTGGAAGCCGCCGTTGATGGTCACCGGTCGCACCGGTGCGTGCGGGAAGATGAAGCGGATCGGCCGCGCCGGCAGTTCCATCTCCTCGACGATGGGGACGAAGTCGTTGCCATCCGCGCCGAGGCCATGCATCCAGATGATGCTCGCGGTGGGATTCGGAGCGGTCTCGAGCTCGATGTGGGGGAGGAGGGGTGGCATTGTCGGGAAGAGGGAAGGGGGAAGAGGGAAGAGGGAGACCAGTCTCACGCCTTCGGCGGCCGCAGCGCCGACTTCGGACGGAAGACCTTGATCACTTCATCGCGGGTCTCGACGTAGGGACCGCCGATGAGATCGAGACAGTACGGCACGGCCGCGAAAATGCCCGGCACCAGGTGCTCGCCGTTCGTGCCCTTTACGCCTTCCAGCGTCTCCTTGATGGCTTTCGGCTGTCCCGGCAGATTGAGGATCAGTGTGCGCTTGCGGATGACGCCCACTTGCCGCGAGAGGATCGCGGTCGGCACGAACCTGAGGCTCACCTGCCGCATTTGCTCGCCGAATCCCGGCATCACCTTGTCCGCTACCGCAAGTGTTGCCTCGGGCGTCACGTCGCGCGCGGCCGGTCCGGTGCCGCCAGTGGTGAGCACGAGAGCACAGCCCACGTCGTCCACCAACTCCTTCAGCGTTGCTTCGATCACCGGTTGCTCGTCCGGGACGAGGCGCTTCTCGACCCGAAAAGGCGTCGTGAGCGCCCTGGCGAACCAGTCTTCGAGGGCCGGCAGTCCCGCGTCCGGGTACTCGCCGCGCGCGGCGCGATCGCTGATGGAAACGAGGCCAAGCAGGAGCGTGTCGTCCGTGGGCATGGTTGATCTCGATGGGGAGTCGGGGAGTATAGCCAAGAAGACCGGCAGCCGCCCTCAGCCGCGATCTTGCGCGTCGAAACCGGGTTCCGGCAGCAGTTCCTTCAGCGCGCGAAAGAGCGCGCGGTAATGGCGCGGGGGTTTGCCCGCCGCGGATTCCGCGCGGGCGTTGCGCACCAGCGTGCGCAGCTGTTGCAGGTCGGCGTTCGGGCAGGCGCCGGCCAGTTCGGTCAGCGCGTCGGCATCGGCGAGCAGCCGTTCCCGCCAGCGTTCGACATCGTGCAGCCACGCCGCATGCGCTCGCGAGGTGCCCGTCCAGGTTTCGATACGGGCGCGGATCGGCGCCGGGTCGACCTCGCGCATGAGGCGCCCGATGTACTGCACCTGGCGCCGTCTTGCTTCGAATCCCTTGAGCCGCCTTGCCTCGTCGACCGCGTCGCGCAGCGGTTCGGGCAGATCGAGCGCGGCGAGCCGCTCGTCGTTGAGCGCCACCAGCGCCTCCCCCAGATCCTGCAGCGCGTGCATCGCCCGCTTGCGTTGGGTCTTGCTGATGGCGTCGTCTGCCATGGCCTCGGATCGTCGAAAGTCGACTGGTATCATAACGGATCCACTCTTCGGCGAATCGTACCCCGTGACCACACCCGACGTGCCCGACCGACCCGCCGCGGGCGGCTTTTCCTTCACCCAGGATGCGCTGCGCGGGATCGCGGCCGAGGTTCTCGGACACGCCAGCCGACTCGGGGCATCCAGTGCCGAGACGGAGGTGACGGAGGGCCTCGGGCAGACCGTCACGGTGCGCCGCGGCGAGGTGGAGACGATCGAATACAACCGGGACAAGGGGTTCGGCGTGACCGTCTACCTCGGTCAAAAGCGCGGTCATGCGAGCAGCACCGACTTCTCGCGCGACGCGCTGGCGCGCACCGTCGAGGCCGCGCTCGCGATTGCCCGCTATACCGCCTCCGACGACTGCGCCGGGCTGGCCGACCGCGATCTCCTCGCGACCGAGATGCCCGACCTCGATCTGCACCATCCCTGGCGGCTGTCGGTGGAGGACGCCATCGAGCTCGCGCGTTCGTGCGAGGCCGCGGCCCTGGGTGTGGATGCGCGCCTCACGAATTCGGAAGGCGCGAGCGCGGCCACCCATCAGTACCAGTTCGCCTATGCCAACTCGCAAGGCTTCGTCGGCGGCTATCCCAGCTCACAGCACTCGATTTACTGCGCGGTGATCGGCGACGGCGGGCAGGGCATGCAGCGCGACGACTGGTACGCGGTCGCACGCGATGCGCGCGACCTCGAAGACCCGGTCGCGGTCGGGCAGAAGGCCGGGCAGCGGTGCGCGGCACGCCTGGGTGCGCGCCGCGTCCCTACCACCCAGGTGCCGGTGCTGTTCGAGGCGCCGATCGCCGCCTCGCTCATCGGTCATTTCGTCGGCGCGGTCAGCGGCGGCAGCCTCTACCGCAAGTCCTCGTTTCTCCTGGACAGCGTCGGCCAGGAGGTCTTCGCGCCGATCGTGCAACTGCGCGAGCGGCCGTTCCTCAAGAAAGGGCTGCGCAGCGCGGCGTTCGACGACGAGGGCGTGGCGACCCACGACCGCGAAGTCGTAAGCAACGGCGTCGTCGGTGGCTATTTTCTCGGCAGCTACAGCGCTCGCAAGCTCGGACTACGCTCCACCGGCAACGCGGGCGGCAACCACAACCTGATCCTCGACAGCACGGGCGAGGACTTCCCGGCCCTGCTCGCGAAGCTCGGCACCGGGCTGCTCGTCACCGATCTCCTCGGTCATGGCGTGAACAACGTGACCGGTGACTACTCGCGCGGCGCGGCCGGGTTCTGGGTCGAGCACGGCACCATTGCCTACCCGGTGCAGGAGATTACCGTGGCCGGCAACCTGAAGGAGATGTTTCGCGGCATCGTCGCCATCGGCACCGACGTCGTGATCCGCGGCGCGCGCCAATGCGGATCGATTCTCGTCGATCGCATGACCGTGGCCGGCGAATAGCATCGAGGCTCGCACGTCCCCGCGATGCGGGGAATCAATGGTGGAGATTGAGGCCGACCTTCGTCACGCGACCCTGGTCGATCGCCATCGCGACCAGCTCCAGCCGTCCGAGCCGTGCCTTGTCTCCGACCACCGGGCGTTTCGAGAAGCGCCGTGCCAACAACTCGGCGGCGGTCATCGCCTCCGTCCCCTCCGGCAGGTCCACGCCGTAGACGGCAGCCAGATCCGCGAGTCGCGCATCGCCGTTCAAGACGAACTCGCCGAAGAACTCGTGCTCCTCGAGCCTGGCAGGTGCCTGCGCACCCGCGAAGAGCCGGCCAAGCAGCGGCTCGGCCGCGGGCTGCGACAGCACGTAGACGTAGTCACCCGCCTGCAGGGGTTCCGTGGGCAGTGCGCCGATGAGCCGCCCGCCGCGCACGATGCCGGCGACCTGGGTCTCCTCCGGCAACTGCAGTTCCGAGAGGTGAACGCCGAGCGCCGGGGAGTCGGGTTGCAGACTGTAGCCGAGCAGCTCGAGGTTCAAGCGACCGGCGCTGTGCAGATCCATCTTCTGTGTCGGCTCCGGAGTCGGCGGCACCTCGAGCCCGAGCCACTTCGCGGCGACACCGATGGTCCAGCCCTGCACCATCAGCGAGACCAGCACCACGACGAATGCCACGTGGAAGAGGAGGGTCGCCTGCGGCACACCGGCGAGCAGTGGGAACGTTGCGAGAATGATCGGCACCGCGCCGCGCAGGCCGACCCAGGAAATGAACAGCTGTTCCTGCCACGGGAAGTGAAACGGGATGAGCGAGAGGAAAACCGCGAGCGGCCGGGCGACGAAAATCAGGAAGAGCGCGATCAGGAGGCCGGGCGCCGCCGTCGGCACCAGCTCTACTGGCGTCGCCAGAAGTCCCAGCATGAGGAACATGCCGATCTGGGACAGCCACGCGAGGCCGTCGTGCACCCGCAGGATGTTCTCCTCGCCCGGCACCTTCCGGTTGCCGACCACGACCCCCGCGAGGTAGATCGCAAGAAATCCGCTTCCCTCCGCGAGCGCCACCGCGCCGAAGATGAACACGCCGCCGCCCGCCGCGAGCAGGGGGTAGAGCGCCGGCGGCAGACCCAGCCGGGCGAGCAGCCACGCGAGCGCCCGCCCACCCGCCCAGCCCCCGACGGCGCCAAGGCCCATCTGCAGCGCGAAAGTCTCCAGCAGCGTCCAGTCGAGCGGGCGTCCGGATGCCAGCAGTTCGACCAGGGCGACGGTCAGGAACACGGCCATCGGATCGTTGCTGCCGGATTCGATCTCGAGGGTGGCGCTGACGCGCTGCTTGAGGGAGATTCCATGAGCATGCAGCAGGGAGAACACCGCTGCCGCATCGGTCGACGCGACGACGGCGCCGATCAACAGCCCCTGCATCCAGTCGATGCGCAGCACCCACGCCGCGAACAAGCCGAGGAGCGCGCCCGTGACGAGCACGCCGACGGTGGCGAGCGAGAGCGCGGGACGCAGCCCGACGCGGAAGAGTTCCGCGCGCGTGCGCAGCCCGCCGTCGAACAGGATGATCGCCAGCGCGAGGCTGCCGAGCAGGTTTGCGAGGCGGAAGTCGTCGAACGTGATGTTGCCCGGCCCGTCCTCGCCCGCCAGCATGCCGATCAGGAGGAACACGAGCAGCAGCGGTGCGCCGACGCGGGCGGAGAATGCGCTCGCGACGATGCTGATGAGCAGCAGCGCGGCGCCGAAGAAGATGATGTGGTTGGCGAAGCTCAAGGGCAGATGTCGAGTCGGCGGATGTGGGTCAGCGCGGCCCCAGGGGGCGCCGCCGGCCATAGTTGATCGGCATTTGCCTCAATTCTTCAGGGCCTGTCGAGCTGCGACAAGCGAAAAATCGATCGGGCGCTCCCTCGTCTCCGGGAGCTAGTCTGGGTTGGCGGGTGCTAGAATTCAAGCGGCCAATCCCGCGCAGGAAGGAGACCCCCATGTTCACCGCCAAGCACACCATCGAAGGCTTCGATCCCGATCTGTGGCGTGCGCTGGAGGCGGAATCGAGGCGTCAGGAGGACCACATCGAGCTGATCGCCTCGG
>JBDHRV010000142.1:0-9116 GCA_039807745.1 Burkholderiales bacterium | reverse complement strand
TGCGCCGCCTTCAACGCCGGGACGACGATGCTGACCTGCTCCAGAAAGAGGTCGATCTGGAACTGCGCGGGCTGCGGTTCGATGTTGTTGACCGTCGCGCCGCGGGTGGCCGCAAGCTGGAAGCGCACACCGCGGTCGCAGCCGGCGCCCTCGATCGACCAGCCGCGGAGCGCATCCTCGATGCCGGTGTCCGCTACCGTGGGCAGCAGCGTGCCGTAGTGAAAGGTGGCGCCGGCGGTGGTCGAAGACGTGAGGTCGACCGCCGCAAAGCGCTCGAGGAAGCTGCGCAATCCCGAGGGGATGGCCGACTGCGCGCCCGGAGGGATCGGCAGCAGATCGAGGACGCTGGCACCTAACGGCATGGATCCCCCATGCTGCTGCAGCGGTTGAGCGCAGCCCGGCGCTACTGGCCGGGTCGACGGCGACCTACGCTACCCCTCTCGCCCCGCGTGGTCAATCGGACTATAGGCCGGCGACATCTTGCGGCAAGTGCGGCATGGCGGGGCGATCAATCTCTTCCTGCGGCTGAGCGAAGGCGGCGTCGAACTCTGCCAGGTTGACCGTCCGATTTGATGCGGATCAAGGAATACGGATGCGCCCGCTCTCATCATGCCCCCTTTTCTGCCGCCCTCCCGCGAAGGTGCCGTGCGACTCCTGCTGATAAACCCACGATTCCCCGAAAGTTTTTGGAGCTTCAAGTGGGCCGTCGACCGGGTTCTGCCCGGCAAGCGGGCCATCAATCCTCCGCTCGGTCTCGCCACCCTGGCGGCATTGTGCCCGCCGCACTGGCAGGTGACGATCGTCGACGAGAACATCGAGCCGGTACCCCTCGATCCGCAAGCGGACCTCATCGGCGTCTGCGGCATGGGGGTGCAATTCGAGCGGCAGCGGCAGCTGCTCGCGTTCTATCGCGGTCAGGGCCGTTTCGTCGTGGCCGGCGGCAGCTTCGCTTCGCTCTGTCCCGAGCGGTACGAGACCATCGCGGACACGGTGGTTGCCGGAGAAGCCGAGCATATCTGGCCGCGATTCTGCCGCGACTTCGAGACCGGGCGACCCGCTTCGCTGTACCACGAGACCGGCACGGTCGACCTCGCCGATTCGCCCACACCCCGATTCGACCTGTTGCAGCTCGACAAGTACACCACGGCAACCTTGCAGTTCTCGCGCGGTTGCCCGTATCGCTGCGAGTTCTGCGACATCATCGTCATGTTCGGTCGCAAGCCGCGCTGCAAGTCCGTGGCGCAGGTGCTGCGGGAGCTGGAGGCGCTGCGTGCAGCCGGCGCGCGCAACGTCTTCTTCGTGGACGACAACCTGATCGGCAACCGGGCAACCGCCAAAGCCCTGCTGCGTGGGCTCGTCGACTACCAGGCGCAGCACGGGTACGCCTTTCGGTTCGGCACCGAAGTGTCGATCAACGTGGCGCAGGATCCCGAGCTGCTGCAGCTCATGCGCGAAGCCCGGTTCGAATGGGTGTTCATCGGCATCGAGTCGCCCGATCCGCAGACGCTCAGGGACACCCGCAAGACCCAGAACACGCACGAGGATGTGCTGACCTCGGTGCGGCGCATCTATTCGCACGGCATCGACGTGCTGGCCGGTTTCATCGTCGGCTTCGACAACGACACGCTGGAGAGCTTCGACCAACAGTACCGGTTCATCCTCGACGCGGGCATCCAGGTTGCCATGGTGGGTCTGCTCACCGCGCTGCCGAAGACGCCGCTTTACCATCGGCTCGAGGCGGAAGGCCGCCTGCGCCGCGATCGGGAAAGTAGCGACAACACCAAGCCCGCGACCAACATCGTGCCGAAGCGGATGAGCTACGATGCCATGATCGACGCGTACCAGCGCCTGCACGAGCGCCTGGCGCACGATCGGGCCATCGCCGAGCGCATCCGCAACAAGACGCGCCACCTCGGGCAGCCGGTATCCGCCAGCGACTACACCGGGCGCGAACGCTTGAGCATCGTCGCGAGCCTGCTCTTCCGCGGCGTGCTGCCGGGCGGACCGCGGCGGCTGTACCACTTTCTGCGCACGCTGCCGCTTACGGCGCCGCGCAAGATACCGCTCGCGATCGTCGACTGGATCGCGGGCCTCGCCATGCGCGATTACGTGCAAAGGCATTTCCGTCCGGCCGCCGAGTCGCATCTCGACACTGTCGCACTGCGGATAGCCGCGATGCGCAAGGCGATCGCCGGGCACCTGCGCGAGGATCGGGTAGCGCTGACGTTCCGTGAGACGAATCCGCTCGACATCGTGCTCTCGATCAAGGCCGCCGTGGATCGACGGTTCTTCGTGCGATCGGCTCGGCACCTCAACCGCCTGCTCCAGCACACACCCTCGACTCTTACGCTCCACTTCCACGAGCGCTTGGGTTGGGATGGGAGAGACGCCGGGCGCTTGCTGCGCAAGCTCGCACGTCACGGCGATCGCGTGTTCATCATCGCCGACGAGAAGCTCCGGCAGTGCGTACCGGTGGACTGGTCGCGGTTCAACCTGATCCTGCGCAGTGCCGGCTAGCATTCGGGGAGGTACTACACGATGGACCTGGTATGTCCGGCCGGCAGCCTGCCGGCCCTGAAGGCGGCCGTGGACAACGGCGCGAACTGCGTCTATACCGGGTTCCGCGACGACACCAATGCGCGCAATTTCGCCGGCCTCAACTTCAGTACTCGCGATTTGCAGGCCGGTGTTCGCTATGCGCACGACCGCGGCGCGAAGGTGTTCCTCGCCATCAACACCTATCCGCAGCCCGATACGTGGGAACGCTGGACGATGGCGATCGATCGCGCCGCCGCCCTCGATGCCGATGCCGTCATCGTCGCCGACCTGGGTCTCATCCAGTACGCCGCACGCAAGCACCCCGGGCTGCGTCTGCACCTGTCGGTCCAGGGATCGGCCACGACCTACGAGGCGATCAATTTCTACGTGCGGCGGTTCAACGTCTCGCGCGCGGTGTTGCCGCGAGTGCTCACGCTCGCGCAGGTCGAGGCGCTGATCGGCCACTGCGAGGCGGAAGTCGAGGTGTTCGGCTTCGGCAGCCTGTGCGTGATGGTGGAAGGCCGTTGCGCGCTCTCGTCCTACGCCACGGGCCAAGGCCCGAATCTGCACGGCGCGTGCTCGCCGGCGAGCGCGGTGCGCTGGCAGCAGACGGCCGCGGGCATGGAATCGCGCTTGAACGGCATACTGGTCAACCGTTTCGAACCCGGTGAGAAAGCGGGTTATCCCACCCTGTGCAAGGGCCGCTACCGCGTCGGCGGCGAAACGTACTACGCCATCGAGGAGCCTTCCAGCCTCAACACCCTCGAGATCCTGCCGGAATTGATGCGCATGGGCGTGGCGGCGATCAAGATCGAAGGCCGGCAGCGCAGCCCGGCTTACGTGGCCGAAGTGACGCGCGTGTTCCGCGACGCCATCGATAGCTGCCGGCGCGATCCCGCGCGCTACCGCGTCGGCGCCGACTGGGTAACTCCGCTCAACCGCTGCGCCGAGGGGCAGCAGGTCACCCTCGGTGCCTATCACCGGTCCTGGCGATGATGAAGCTCGCGCTGGGTCCGCTGCAGTACTACTGGCCGGGACAACAGGTCGTCGAGTTCTATCGTGCCGCGGCGACTTGGCCGGTGGACATCGTGTACCTCGGCGAGGTGATCTGTTCACGCCGCCATGAGCTGCGCTTCTCCGACTGGCTCGCGATCGCCGAATCCCTTGCCGCTGCGGGCAAGGAAGCGGTCCTGTCCTGTCTCGCGCTGCCCGAGTCGGAATCGGATCTGCGCGCCATGCGCAAGCTGGTTGCGAACGGTACGTTTCGGATCGAGGCCAACGACATGTCGGCGGTACACCTCGCCGCCGAGGCGGACGTACCCTTCGTGATCGGGCCGCACGTGAACGTGTACAACCTGGCGAGCCTGGCGGTGCTGCACGATTGCGGCGCGCGCCGCTGGGTGGCGCCGGTGGAGACTTCGCGCGCGCTGCTCGCCCGGATGCAGGCACAGCGGCCGGCCGGGATCGAGACCGAGATCTTCGGCTACGGTCGCCTGCCGCTCGCGTTCTCCGCGCGCTGCTATACGGCGCGCGCTCACGACGTAGCCAAGGACAACTGCAGTTTTCAGTGCCTCGACGATCCCGAGGGACTGCCGGCGGAAACACTCGATGGCAAGTCGCTGCTGGTATTCAACGGCATCCAGACACAGTCGGCGTCGTTCTACAACCTGCTGCCGGCGCTGGCCGACCTCGGGGCGCTGGGTGTGGACGTGGTGCGGCTGAGTCCGCGAGCGCAGGGAACGAGCGACGCGGTAGCGCTGTTCCGCGAATCGCTGGATGGGCGGATCACGTGGCAGGACGCCTGCGCGCGCCTGCCTGGAGGGGCGCAGGCGCAATACTGCGATGGCTACTGGCACGGCCGGCCGGGCCTCGATCGGGTTTTCCCCGCCCTCGCGAGATGAACGCAGCCGACGCACCCGTTCGGATACCGCCGCCGCTCGCGAGGTTGCTCGGCCGGCTGCCGCAGTGGCCGCCCTCGGCAGTACTGGCAACCGCATTGAACATCGGGCTTGCCGAACGCCTCGACCCGGACGCGCTGGCGCAATTGCGAGGCAAGGTGATTCGCATCGTGGTCGGGGACGCAGGCATCGCCTTCACCCTTCGTTTCGACGGCGAGGCTTTCCGGCCGCTGGCCGCCACGGCTGCGGCAGACGTCACCATCGCCGCCAGCGCGTGGGATTATGTCCTCCTGGCCGCGCGCAAAGAGGATCCCGATACCCTGTTCTTCGCCCGCCGCCTCACCATGGACGGCGAGACGGAGACCGGCCTCATCGTCAAGAACATGCTGGATGCGGTGGATATCGCGCCGCTCACCGCCCGGCTCGACGGACCGATCACCCTCCTGGAGAAACTGCGCGCTCTGACCCGCGGGCGCCGCCCCTCGGGCTGAATCGGGCAGCGGCGCGGGCTGGATGAGGAAGAACCAGTGCCAGCAGACCCGCGCGAACTCGTGGGTGGTTTGCTCAACCCCTCCGCAAGCCACGATGATCGATATAACATTCGAGTCCGGTGAGGAAGGGAGGAAGCGATGGTTCAGATTGCCCTCAAGAAGTCGATAGAGCGTGTCCCGGGAGGGATGATGGTCGTCCCGCTGCTGGTCGGCGCTCTACTTGCCACGTTCTTTCCGGGCACACCAAAATTTTTCGGTTCGTTCACCGGCGCCCTGTTCTCGGGCGCCCTGACCATACTCGCCGTGTTCTATGTGTGCATGGGCGCATCGATCGATCTAAAAGCCACGCCCTACATCCTCAAGAAAGGCGGCACACTGCTCGGCGTGAAGGTCGGCATGGCGGTGATTCTTGGCATCATCTTCGGGCACTATCTGGGCGAGGCTCCGGTATCCGCGGGGCTCTTCGCGGGTATTTCGACCCTCGCCATCGTAGCGTCGATGAACGACACCAACGGTGGTCTGTACATGGCGCTGATGGGGCAGTATGGCCGGCCCGTCGACGTCGGCGCCTACTCCGTCATGTCGCTCGAGTCGGGTCCCTTTCTTACGATGCTGACGCTGGGCGTCGCCGGGCTGTCGGCCTTTCCTTGGCAAACGCTGGTGGGGAGCATCCTGCCGCTGATCGTGGGAATGCTGCTCGGAAATCTCGACAAGGAGATGCGTGAATTCCTGAGTCGCGCCACCCCCGTGCTGATTCCGTTCTTCGCCTTTGCTCTGGGCGCGGGGCTCGACCTGACCAAGGTCTGGCAAGCCGGTCTCCTGGGTCTGGGCATGGGCGTGGCGGTCGTGGTCGTGACCGGCATCCCGCTGTTTTTCGCCGATCGATTGATCGGGGGCAACGGTGTCGCCGGAGTGGCGGCCGCCAGCACCGCGGGCAATGCCGCCGCAGTGCCCGCCATCGTGGCAGCGGCCAATCCCATCTATGAAACCGCCGCGATACACGCCACTATCTTGGTCGCTGCTTGTGTCGTCGTGACCGCCGTCCTGGTGCCACTGGTGACGGCCACGGTAGCGCGCCGGGTCGGCGCCCAGAGCGAACGTGACAGTGGCGCGTCATGAAAATGCTCATCGTCGCCGACGATCTTTCCGGTGCGGCCGACTGCGCTGCCGGCTGCGTGCAGTCGGGCTTGCGCACTATGGTGCTGCTCGATGCGCAAGCCGACCCGACAGGTTACGACGTGGTCGCCGTCGATGCGGACAGCCGGCATCTGCCGCCGGCCGATGCGGCAGCCGTTCAGCTCGCGCTGTTGCAGCGTTTGTCCGCAGTTCGGCCGCCCCTGCTCTACAAGAAGATCGACTCCACCTTGCGCGGCCCATTCGTGCACGAGTTGGCGGCGACGCGACAACTTGCAGGCACGCCGATCCTGGCCCCCGCCTTCCCCGCCATGGGTCGCACCGTGGTCAATGGGGAGGTGCTGGTGAAGGGCGTGCCCTTGAAGGACACCGAGGTCTGGCGCAACGAGGGCCGGACCGGTCCGTCGACCCTGCCTGCCATGCTGCAGACGGTAGGCTTCGATGCCGTGGTCGTCGCGCTGGGGCAGGTGCGGGGAGACCTCGACGCGCTGCGGGCGGTGTGCGCCGCGCATGCGCGCGTGCCGGACCGCGCCATCGTCTGCGACGCCGAATCGGAGGAGGACATGGCGCGCATCGCACGGGCCACCGCGCCGCTGGCGGGCCGCTGCCAGTGGGTGGGGTCGGGCGGCCTGATGCGCCACCTTCCATCCGCCCATGGGCTGTCGAGCGACGCAACTCCGCCGCGACGCCAGAAAGCCGGCGTACGGGGTCCGGTACTTACCGTGGTGGGTAGCGTGTCGACGACATCCAAGCGGCAGTGCGAGCAGGTGGCGCGCAGCGCCCGGGCAGCGCTGCATAAGGTCGATCCGGCACTGCTGCGGAAAGGCGCGGACGATACGCGCTGGCACGAAGTCCAGCAGAGCATAGCCGACCCGCTCGCTCGCGGAGAAGACTCGGTCGTGACCATCGGCGGCACGGCACCCGATCTGAGCCAAGGCCCACTGCTCGCCGCGTCGCTCGCCCGACTGCTGGCACCCGCGTGGGAGACGGTAGGCGGCTTGGTCCTCACCGGCGGTGAGACTGCCCGGGCCGTACTGTCCGGATGGGGCGTACACGCCCTCGAACTCGTGGACGAATTGGAACCTGGCGTGCCTTTGTCGCACACCGTCGGCCCGCGTCGCATCCCCGTGATCACCAAAGCCGGTGCCTTCGGGGGCGACGACTGCCTGTCACGCGCCTGGCAGCTGCTCAAGAACGAACTTTGACCTTTTGCTCCGGAGAGCCTGGATATGACCCCCTACCGTCCCGTCATCGGCATCACCATGGGCGACGCTGCGGGCGTCGGCCCCGAAGTCATCGTGAAGAGCCTGGGCCACGCGAGCGTTTACGAACGCTGTCGGCCCGTGGTGATCGGCGATGCCGCCCGCTTGCGACTGGCGGGCACGCTCATCGGCGGGCAAGTGCCTGCCGTGCGCACCGTCGCATCGCCCGCGGAGGCGCGCTACGAGTGCGGCACCGTCGACTGCATCGACCTCGGCCTGATTCCGCCCGATCTGCCATTCGGGCAACTCTCGGCCGTGGCGGGCGACGCCGCCTACCGCTACATCGAACGCGCGGTAGAGCTCACCCGCACCGAACAGATCGACGCGATCTGCACCGCGCCGCTGAACAAGGAAGCACTGCATGCAGGGGGGCACAAATTTCCGGGGCACACTGAAATGCTTGCCTACCTGACCGGAACGCCCGAGGTGTCGATGATGCTGGTGGCACCCAAGCTGCGGGTGATTCACGTCACCACCCACATCGGGCTGATCGATGCCATCGCACGCATCGAGCCCGGTCTCGTGGCGCGCACCATCGAGCGCGCCCACGAAACGCTGGAGCGCGCCGGCATTCCGCGCCCCCATATCGGAGTATGCGGCATCAATCCTCACGCCGGGGAAGGCGGTCTGTTCGGACACGGCGAAGAAGCCGAAAAGATCGAGCCGGCCATCGAAGCCTGCCGTGCAGAGGGAATTAACGTGGAAGGGCCGCTGCCCGCGGACACCTTGTTCTTTCGCGCGGGTCGCGGTGACTTCGACGTGGTCGTGGCGATGTACCACGATCAAGGCCACGGCCCGGTCAAGGTTCTGGGTGTGGAGCATGGCGTGAACATCACCGTGGGACTGCCCGTGATTCGGACCTCGGTGGACCACGGCACGGCGTTCGACATAGCCGGCATGGGCACGGTCGACGAGCGCAGCATGCTGGAGGCGCTACGTCAGGGTATCGACCTTGCGACGGTCCGCAAGCACTGAGCGACATGGCGGCGAGAGCAAACCGTTATCTACTCCTGACGCCACGCAGCTCGCTCACGCCACGGCGGCCCGCGTCTCGACGGTCTCTGGCAACTCGTCGCCAACCGTTCGTACCGGCCGCGTAGCCATGGCAAGGCAGAAGCGCAGGTCGCGCGCTCCGCCCAGGGTGTGCCACTCGTGCAGGTGCAGCCCAGCCCTGCGGACCACTTCCACCAGTTCGTGCTCATACGTCACGCGGCCGAAATGGATGGTGGTCAGGCGGTGCAGCATGGGCTTCACCTTCTCCATCACCGGTGCCGGCTTCGTGTGTATGGTCTGCGTGAAGTAAACGCGCCCGCCCGGCGAGAGCATCCGCGCGGCATGGCGCAGCGCGCCCACCGGATCGGGCAGCAGCATGAAGCTCGCGCTGAAATAGATCGCGTCGTACGGACCGCCGCGGTGATCGTAGACGGACTCGTGCAGCGGTACGACGTGCCGCACCAATCCTGCTTGCGCCACCAGCTTGCGGCACCGGCGCAGGTAGACTTCGTCGATGTCGACACCCACGATGTGGAGGTCTCGCGCTTTGACGAGCGCGGCATTGCGGGCAAGCGCACCGCCGGTGCCGATGCCGACGTCCAAGAGCCGGGCTCCGCGCGGCAGGCGTTTGAGCACTTCGCGGTACCAGCCGACGGTGAGTCCCGCGAAGGTTCGATCGTAGATCCAGGCACGCATGGCATCCCTGTAGATGCGGTTGGGGGAAGCGGCGGCGAACGGGATCGCTGACGCTGTTCTTGTTACACCCGACAGTACCGCTACGTCAGTCGGTGGTCAATGAC
>JBDHRV010000141.1:0-9133 GCA_039807745.1 Burkholderiales bacterium | reverse complement strand
CAACCGCCATCAACAGTTGGGGACGTTGACGGCCAGTCCACCCAGCGAGGTCTCCTTGTATTTCGCCAGCATGTCGTGGCCAGTCTGGCGCATCGTCCCTATCGCGGCGTCCAGTGGCACGACGTGGTGACCGTCGCCGCGCAGCGCGAGGCTGGCGGCGCTGACCGCCTTGATTGCGCCCAAGCCATTCCGTTCGATGCAGGGCACCTGCACCAACCCCGCGACCGGGTCGCAGGTCATTCCAAGGTGATGTTCCAGCGCGATCTCGGCCGCGTTTTCAACCTGTTCGGGCGTGCCGCCCAGAACCGCGGCCAGCCCTGCCGCGGCCATCGCGCTTGCCGATCCGACCTCAGCCTGACAGCCGCATTCTGCGCCCGAGATCGAGGCATTGTGCTTGATCAGTCCGCCAATCGCCGCCGCCGTCAGCAGGAAATCCCGCACCTGCAGGTCTGACGCGCCGGGCACGTGGTCCAGCCAGTAGCGGATCACCGCCGGGATCACCCCGGCTGCTCCGTTGGTGGGCGCGGTGACGACCTGCCCGCCGGCAGCGTTTTCCTCGTTCACGGCCATGGCATAGGCTGAAATCCAGTCGTTGACAACATGTGGTGCGGTCAGGTTGAGTCGGCTCTCGGCCACCAGCGAAGCGTGGATCGCGCATGCACGGCGGTGCACGTTCAGCCCGCCGGGCAGGGTACCGTCGGTGCCGAGCCCCCGGTCCATGCAGTCGCGCATCACCTGCCAGATCCTGTTCAGACCGGCATCGATCTGGGCGTCGGACCGGCGGGTCCGTTCGTTGT
The DNA here is from genome assembly GCA_039807745.1 of Burkholderiales bacterium. Lineage (GTDB taxonomy): Bacteria > Pseudomonadota > Gammaproteobacteria > Burkholderiales > JAEUMW01 > JAEUMW01. The sequence continues at coordinate 8,336 of JBDHRV010000141.1, read as the reverse complement.
CCATCTTCATCTGTGCGATGGATTTCCCCGACTGCGCGGCCATTGCCAGCATCTCGGCGGCGTTGGCAAAGGGGTAGGGAACCTCGGCCGCCGCGTCGCTGCGCCGCTCGGCAGCCTGATCGGCCATCTCTGCTTCGGTCAGCACGAAGCCACCGCCGACGGAATAGTAGATCTCCTGCAGGATCACATCCCCTTGCGCGTCGACTGCCATCAGGATCATCCCGTTGGCGTGTCCCGGAAGTGTACGGTCGTAGTCGAAGACAAGGTCGCGCGCCGGATCGAAGCGCAGCTCGCCGAGCCCTTCGGGCCGCAGAATCCCGGTCGCGGCGTTTTCGGCCAGCGCCGCATCGGCGCGCCCGCGGTCCATTGCCTCGGGCGTGAAACCGGCCAGCCCGAGGATTGTTGCCCGGTCGGTCGCGTGGCCCTTGCCGGTGAAGGCAAGACTGCCATGCAGGCTAGCGCGCAGCCCGTGCGCGTGAAGGGGCGCGGACCGTAGCAGATCCAGGAACCGCGCTGCGGCCACCATTGGTCCCATCGTGTGCGAGGACGAGGGCCCTATACCAACCTTGAAGAGGTCGAATACCGACAGGAACATCAGATAGCTTCTCCCTTCTGCAAGGTTTCGAAGTCAAGGCGGACGCCGCGATGGGCATTCCACCAGGGGCCGCACCCCGATGGCCGAGAATCTGCCATCCCCATGGTGTCAGGTCGCGTCGCAACCGCGTCAGGTCAACCCATAGAGGATTGCACTGATTGCGATCAGCCCCATCACGGTGACAAAGACGTTGGTCGGGTTGCCGCGAAAACGGGCCAGCGCCGGCACCTTGTGAATGGCATACATCGGCATCAGGTAGAGGATCGCCGCGATGATCGGGCCACTCAGCGATTCAATCATGCGCAGGATCGACGGGTTCATGATCGCCACCATCCACGTGGTAATGAAGATGAAGGCTGCGATCAGTGCGTTCAGCACCCGGTCCGGCATCCGGCTGCGGTCGGGCACGACCGTGCTGCGCATGATTCCGTGCAGCCCCTCCGCCGCACCGAGGTAGTGACCGAAGAACGACGACACGATCGCGACGAAGGCCACGACCGGACCCAGATAGCTGATGAACGGGGTGGAATGGACGTTGGCGAGATAGGACAGCACCGGCAGATTCTGACTCTTGGCCTCGGCCAACTGCGCCGGGCTCAGCGCCAGCACGCAGGAAAAGACGAACAGCATCACGAAACCGAACAGCATGATCGCGGTGTTCCTGAGGATGGAATCGGCGCGTGGGCTTGCCTCGTCGCGGTAATGACGCTGCAGCGCGCAGGAGAACTGCGAGATCGCGGGCGAGTGGTTGAAGGCGAACACCAGCACCGGGATCGTCAACCAGATGACCGACAGGCCCTCTCCCAGCGGCGTCCATTCCTGGACCATCGACAGATTCCAATCGGGAACGAGATACAGCGACACGAGAATCAGGATGCCGACCAGAGGATAGACCAGCCACTGGGTCACGATCAGCATCACCCGTTCGCCGGCGATCATGACCACCATCATGCCGGCGACGAGAAGAAACGACAGCAGCCAGCGCGGCGGTGGCACGACTCCCATCTGGTTGGTGAGGAAACTGTCGACCGTGTTCGTGATCCCAATCCCATAGATCAGAACAATGGGATAGATCGCGAAGAAATACATGAGGGTGATGAACCGGCCGGCGCCGGTGCCGAAATGCTCGGCAACCACCTCGGTGATGTCGCTACCCGGACGTGCGGAGGAGCAGACGAAGCGCGACAGTGCACGGTGCGACAAATAGGTCATCGGCCCGATCAGTACTGCCATGACCACCAGTGGCCAAAAGCCGCCGATCCCGGCGTTGATCGGCAGGAACAGGATCCCGGCACCGACCGCGGTGCCGAAAAGGCTCAGCATCCAAGTCGTATCGTATCGGCTCCAGCCCGTCCGAACGTAGGATAGGTTGCTGGTTGTCGTGTCTCCATCCATCAATGTCTCCATCCGTCATGTTTGTGTTATGAGGGAACTATAAGGCTGTTGCACCCGGTTGGGAAGCCCATCAGTGACGCGGATTCGCGGATTGCGAAGCGCAACGCAGTTGCCTACGTGGGGAGGTGGAAACGCGGCGCGGGGTTCGTCAATCCACGGCGATGCCGTGGTCGATCAGCCAGTTCCGATCAAGCTCCCATTGCACGGACTTGACGCCGGGCTGGGCGAGCACGATCTGGCGCGCTTCGGTCTGGACACCGGCCAAAGCCTTCTCGGCGGCGACGAACTCGGGATCCCGGGTATCCCGAGGTTTCAGGTTGGGATCGATCGCACGGATCATCCGATAGACCGGCACTTGAGGCGATCGCGGAGTGGTCATGGTCGCGACGCCGTCGTCCAGTCGCAGCACGCGGAACTGGTAGGGATAGGCGCGCAGCGCGGCGCTGCCGTGCCGCGCGATCGCATCGTTGAGGGCATCGACCTGCGGATCGCTTCGCGCCCAGTAGACGAGAGCGGCGAGAACGGCCGCGAGAACGACGATGGTTGCGGTGCGCCGTGTCATGACGAAACCCTATCACCGGGACGGGCACCCTTTCAACCTCGTGCCGTTGGGTCTTGCGGTGCGCGCGGGTCCGCAATCCGTTCGCTGGAACGGGCGGGAATGAGGGTGGGCCGTGCGTCTGGCATCGCTGGCGGCGATGAGCGAGAATGCACCCATCCAAGGAGCTTCGAAAGTCGATGCCAACACCAAGGGAGAACGCCATGAAAGCGCTTGTTTACCTCGGACCCGGCAACAAGGCCGTCGAGGACCGTCCGAAGCCTGAGCTTCGCGCAGCCGGCGATGCGATCGTGAAGATCACCAGAACGACGATCTGCGGCACGGATCTGCATATCCTGAAGGGTGACGTGCCCTCTTGCGCACCGGGGCGGATTCTCGGACACGAAGGCGTCGGCGTGATCGACTCCGTCGGCGCGGGCGTCACCGCCTTGCGGCCTGGAGACCCGGTGCTCATTTCGTGCATCTCGGCCTGCGGAAAGTGCGAGTACTGCCGGCGCGGCATGTACTCCCACTGCACCACGGGGGGCTGGATGCTGGGCAACGAGATCGACGGAACGCAGGCGGAGTACGTCCGCATCCCGCACGCCGATACGAGTCTTTACCCGATCCCGAAGGGCGCGGACGAAGAGGCGCTGGTCATGCTGAGCGACATCCTCCCCACCGGCTTCGAATGCGGCGTCCTCAACGGCAAGGTGGCGCCCGGCGCAACGGTCGCGATTGTCGGCGCAGGTCCCATCGGTCTGGCTGCGCTGCTCACCGCGCAGTTCTACTCGCCTGCGGAAGTCATCATGATCGATCTCGACGACAATCGCCTGGGGGTCTCACGACGTTTCGGCGCGACCCAGACCGTGAACAGCGCGGACGGCAAGGCGGTCGAGAAGGTCAAGGCGCTCACCGGTGGTCTGGGAGTGGATACGGCGATCGAGGCGGTGGGGGTGCCCGCGACTTTCCTGCTCTGTCAGGACCTGGTCGCCCCCGGCGGCACCATTGCCAATGTCGGCGTGCACGGAACGAAGGTCGACCTCCATCTGGAGAGCCTCTGGGCGCACAACATCACGATCACGACACGGCTGGTCGATACGGTCAGCACCCCGATGCTGCTCAAGACGGTTCTGTCGCGAAAGATCGACCCCAAGGTCCTGATCACGCACCGCTTCAAGCTCGCGCAGATCCTGGACGCTTATGAGACCTTCGGTCACGCAGCGAGCACTCGCGCCCTGAAGGTGATCATCGAGGCGTAACACAGCCTCGAACCGCAGGTGGCCGGAAGCAGGCAGGCTTCAAGCCTGCGACCGGCGCTGCGCCGCGCGGGCGCGGATCCACTTCTCCGTGCCCACGGCCGCATAGGCGGCAAGCCCCACGCCCAGGATGTGCAGCCACGCCTCGGCGGTGATCGGCGCCGTGTGAAACAGGCGGTTCATGACCGGCATGTAGGTCAGGGCAAGCTGCGCGGCGAGCATCGCGGCGCTCCCCCACAGCACCCACGGGTTCGAGAAGAAGCCGACGGACAACGTGGAGCCCCGGAGGGAGCGGCAGTTGAAAAGATAGAAGATATCGACGACGACGATCGTGTTGACGACGATGGTGCGCGCCTCGGCAAGCGTGGCGCCGCGTGTCTGCTCCCACAGGAAAAGCCCGAAGGCACCCGCGAGCAGGATCAGCGAGACGAATCCCGTGCGCATGAAGAGCGCGAAAGTGAGAATCGGGCGCTGCGGATCGCGCGGCGGACGCTGCATGAGGTTGCGCTCCTTCGGCTCGAACACCAGCGTGAGTCCGAGCAGCAGTGCCGTCATCATGTTGATCCAGAGGATCTGCACCGGCAGCGCCGGCAGTGCGACACCGGCAACGATGGCAGCGAGGATGACAAGCCCTTCGCCGAGGTTGGTGGGCAGGGTCCAGACGATGAACTTCGTCAGGTTGTCGAAGACATTGCGTCCTTCCTCCACCGCCGCTTCGATGGAGGCGAAGTTGTCGTCGGTGAGGATCATGTCGGCGGCGCCCTTCGCCACGTCGGTGCCGGTGATCCCCATGGCGATCCCGATGTCGGCCTGCTTGAGCGCCGGCGCATCGTTGACGCCGTCACCCGTCATCGCTACCACGTTGTCGCGTGACTGCAGGGCGCGCATGAGCCTGAGCTTCTGCTCCGGTGCCACGCGCGCGAACACTGCCGCCTCCGCGGCGACGTCCGCGAGCTGTTCGTCGTTGAGCCGCTCCAGATCGCGCCCGCTCACGGCGAAGCGTGCCGACGCGCCGGCGAGGCCGATGCGGCGCGCGATGGCCTCCGCGGTGAGAAGATGGTCGCCCGTGATCATCTTCACCGCGATGCCGGCCTGCTGACACTGCCGGACCGCTGCCATGGCCTGCGCCCGTGGCGGATCGATCATCCCCTGCAGACCGAGAAACGTGAGTCCCCCCGCGACGTGGCGGTGAGCGAGGCGACGCTGCTCGCGCGGCGCCAGGTGGCGGGCGAAGGCGAGCACGCGCAGCCCGCGCGCGGCGAGTTCGTCTGCCGTGCGCCGCAGCGATTCGCGGTCGATCTCGGCGGGCGCGCCGGAATTGTCAAGCGCATCCGTGCACCGGTCGAGCAGGCGCTCGACCGCGCCCTTGATGTAGATGACGTGGCCACGCTCGCCGCAGTCATGGAGCGTCGCCATGTACTGGTGCTCCGACTCGAACGGGATGGCGTCGAGGCGCGGCAGCGCCTCGACCGCTGCCGCATGCGCGAGCCCCGCCTTTTCGGCAACGACGATGAGCGCCGCTTCCGTCGGATCGCCCTGCACCGTCCAGCGATCCTTGGCGTGGACGAGCTGTGCGTCGTTGCACAGCAGACCTGCGCGCAGGCACTCCATGAGCGCGGCGCGTCGAGCGGGATCGACGCGCCGCGCCGCCGCGTCGAGGAACTCGCCGCGCGGCTCGTAGCCGCCACCGGAGACCGTGCAGACCGAGGCGCCGGCGAAGACCGCCTGCACCGTCATCTGGTTCTCGGTGAGCGTGCCGGTCTTGTCGGAACAGATCACCGTGGTGCTGCCCAGGGTCTCCACCGCCGGCAGCTTGCGGATGATCGCACGGCGCCGCGCCATGCGTGATACGCCGATGGCAAGCGTGATCGTCACCGCCGCGGGCAGCCCCTCCGGGATCGCCCCCACGGCAAGCGCAACCGCCGCCATGAACATCGCGAACGCACTCTCGCCGCGCCAGAGGCCGAGCGCGAAGGTCGCCACCGCCAGCGCGAGGATTGTCCACAGCATGATGCCGCTGAAGTGTGCGATCTTGCGCGTGAGCGGTGTGGAAAGATCGGTCGCCTCCGAGATGAGCCAGGCGATGCGCCCCATCTCGGTGCGGTCGCCAGTTGCCCACACCACACCTTCCGCGCGCCCGTAGGTCACCAGCGTGCCGGCGAAGGCAAGGTTGCCGCGCTCGGCGAGGATCGTGTCGAGCGCGAGCACGTTGCCGTGCTTGGCGACGGGCACCGACTCACCGGTCAGCGCGGACTCGTCGACCTGCAGATCGCGCACCTCGAACAGGCGCAGATCCGCCGGCACCTTGTCGCCCGACTCGAGCAGCACCACGTCGCCGGGTACCAGCGTCTCGGACGGCACGCGCTGCCTGCGGCCATCGCGCCGCACGGTGGTGGCCGTGACGACCATCTGGGCGAGCGCGCTGATCGCCTTCTCCGCCCGCGCCTCCTGCACGTAACCGACGATGGCGTTGAGGAAGACGACGCCGAATATGACCGAGGCATCGACCCATTCGCCGAGCACTGCCGTGATGACGCTCGCGGCCAGCAGCACGTAAAGCAGCGGCTGATGAAACTGGAGCAGGAAGCGCATCCATTCGCTGCGCCCCTTCTTGAACGTGAGCCGGTTCGGGCCGAATTTCTTCTGGCGGCTACCGACCTCCGCCGCGGCAAGTCCTGCGTGCAGATCGGTCGCGAGCAACTCGCTGACTCTCTCGGTCGGCAGCTCATGCCAGGCGTGACTGGCGTCGGGAAGGTGATGTAATTCGCGACTCATGCAAGCGGACATTCTCAAAGCGGTAACGCGGGCGACGCGCCATCGAGGCTTCGTGGAGTGACTGCGTGATTGTAGCCCAGGCGCGCCGAGCGCCCCCGCGCGGCGGTCGCGAGAATGCGAGCAAGCGGCGCGCTCAGGCACTCGCCGCGGACGCAGCCGCTTCCTCGAAGAGTCCCGCGATCTCTCCCCAGCGCGCGGCGGGGTCGGCGCTGATGCGGGCGATCGTTTCCTCGAACGCCCGCCACATCGCCTGCGTCGTCATCTCGTAGGCATGACCCCAGAAGTAGAACACGCCGCCTTCGCGTGCCTTCTCGTAGCGGGTACGGAAGTCGGGAGCGAGGAAGTGACAGCTCGGGTGAAACGCCATCGGATCGCGAGGCGGGAAGCACTGATCGGCGCTGCCCACGGTACGCGCATAGACGTGTCCCGCCTCGCGCACCGCATTCATGACGCCCTCGTGATAGGTGCCGAACGGGTAAGCGAAGCCGTACACCGGTTGGCCGAAGAACTGCCGCAGTCGGTCGCGGCCCTCCGCGATCTCGTGCCGTGCCGCGTCTGGCGGCATCTGCTCGAGGTGCGGATGCGTCAGGCTATGGTTGGCGATCGCGAATCCAGAATACACATCGCGCATTTCATTCCACCCGAGGCGCACGACATCCGTGCCCTGGTAGACCCAGCCTGGCTTACGATGAGTCGCGTGCAGCCCCGCGTTCAGGTTGAAGGTTGCCCTGGCGTCGTGCCGGCGCAGGATCTCGGTGAGCCGCACGTCGGCCGTCACGCCGTCGTCCCAGCACTGGACCACTGTCAGCACGGCGGGCGGGGCTTGCGCACGGGGTTGAGAAGCGTCTGCCACGACAGTACTGTCCGGTCACTTCGGGGGCGCAGCTGCATCGGGTGGTTGGGCGTCAATGCAATTCATCGCCCATCGAACCGTGTTACGCGTCGCGGGATAGTTCTTCGGCTGCGATTCCGAACACTTCCTCCGCTGAACCGATTGCCACAAAATGACCGGCTCCCGGAACTGGATGCCATACCGCTCCAGGCATCTGCTCGGCCACCTGTTTGTTGATGGTATCCGGCACAAGGCGGTCATCCAGTCCTTGCCACATGTGGACGCGCCGTTCGATTTTTTTCACGTCGAATGCCCAACTCCGATAGAGGAGTTCGGCGTCGCGAACCAGCCCGTCGCTGCCCTGAGCGAAGCATTCGGCGCTTGCTTCGCAGAAGGCGGTTTCGAACCCCGGTTGAAGCAGAATCTGCCGGTCGTAGTCGTTGACGGCTTTCCGCAGTTGTTTGATGTAGGTCTCGCGGAAGTGTTCGGCGGTCAGGCCAAGGGTCGCATACATCATGCGGAAGCCGGGTTCAAAATGCAGTGCGAGAAAGCCCCCCAGCGCGTCGGCTTTGGACAGATAATCCTTTGCCCAGTTGTCACCAAATGTTCCGTAGCTTCCACCCGCGATGCTGCTGACGTGGCGCAGTCGAGCAGGATCGATGTAAGCTGCGGCCGCAAGCGCCCATGGGCCACCCTCCGACCAGCCTGTCACTCCGAATTCGCGGTACCCCAACGCGTCGGCGATCGTCGCCAGGTCATCGGCCCAGCCGGAGTAGCTGCGTGCTTTCTGGGGACTGGACTGTCCGATGCCGGGGCGGTCTACGCAAATGAGTCGTAGCCGGTGCTTCGATGCCGCATCTGCGAAGAGGCGCGCCTCGAGCCGGCTACTGGGGCCGCCATGATTATGGATAACGAGCGGTCCCCGCGGATCTCCAACCTCAA
>JBDHRV010000140.1:0-9197 GCA_039807745.1 Burkholderiales bacterium | reverse complement strand
TGCGGCATCAGGATCGTGAAGCGCCCGTCGGCTGTCGTGAGACCCGTGATGCCCTGCGGCGAACCGTTCGGATTCAGGGGATAGGTTTCGGTCGGCTCGCCGCGGTTGTCGACGTAGCGCAGCGCGACCAGCGCCTCTGACATCCTGTCCGCGCTGGCGAACTCGGCGTAGCCCTCGCCGTGGGCGACCGGGATCGGGAGTCGACTGCCGGCCATGCCGGCGAAGAAGAGTGACGGCGAGTCCTGCACCTCGACCGTCACGAAGCGTGCCTCGAACTGCTCCGAGCGGTTGCGCACGAAATGCGGCCACGCAGCGGTGCCGGGGATGATCTCGTGCAGGTTGCTCATCATCTGGCAGCCGTTGCAGACGCCGAGCGCGAACGTGTCTTCGCGCTCGAAGAACGCTTCGAATTCGTCGCGCGCGCGCGGGTTGAACAGGATCGACTTCGCCCAGCCCTCCCCCGCCCCGAGCACGTCGCCGTAGGAAAAGCCGCCGCACGCCGCGAACCCGATGCAGCCCTCGAGCGTGAGGCGACCCGCGATGATGTCGCTCATGTGCACGTCCACGGCGGCAAAGCCCGCGCGATCGAATGCCGCCGCCATCTCGACCTGCCCGTTCACGCCCTGCTCGCGCAGGATCGCAACGCGCGGCCGTGCGCCGGAGCCGACGTAGAAGGCCGCGACGTCGTAATGCGGGTCGAAGGTAAGCCGCACCTGTATGCCGGGATCCTGCTCGTCGAGAAGCCGGTCGTGCTCGTCCTGCGCACAGGCCGGGTGATCGCGCAGCCGCTGCATTTGATAAGTGGTCGCCGACCAGATCCGCTGCAGATCGCGGCGGCGCTCCGAGAGGAGCGGCTTGCCCGCGAGCCGGATCTCGAGCACGCCCTCTGCGGTCGCCGTGCCAAGGTCGTGCAGCGCGGCGCCGAGACCAGCCTTCGCGAAGATGTCGCGCACCTCCTGCACGTCGCGCTCGCGCACCTGCAGCGCCGCACCCAGTTCTTCCGCGAAGAGCGCCGCGATCGCCTCCTGGCGTGAACGGGCGATCCCTGTGAGATCGATCACCGCGCCGCAATGCCCCGCGAATGTCATCTCGCAGATCGTCGCGAAGAGCCCGCCGTCGGAGCGGTCGTGGTACGCGAGAATGCGGCCGCCGCGATGCAGTTGCTGAATCGCGCCGAAGAAGGTACTCAACGCGGAGGGCTCGTCCAGGTCCGGCACGATGTCGCCGACCTGCCGGTGGACTTGCGCGAGGGCGGAGCCGCCCAGACGGTTGCGGCCGAAGCCCAGATCCACGAACAGCATGCGCGTGGGACCTTGGTCCAGACGCAGGCAGGGGGTAAGCGTGGAGCGCGCGTCTTCCACCGGGGCGAACGCGGAAACCACCAGCGACAGCGGCGCGGTGACGGCCTTCTCCGCATCGCCGTCGCGCCATGCGGTGCGCATCGACATCGAGTCCTTCCCGACCGGGATGCTCAAGCCCAGCCGCGGGCACAGCTCGATCGCCACCGCCGCCACCGTATCGAACAGTGCGGCATCCTCGCCGCCGTGCCCCGCCGCCGCCATCCAGTTGGCCGAGAGCTTCACGTCGGAGATGTCCCGAATCACCGCCGCGGCGATGTTGGTGATCGCCTCCCCCACCGCCATGCGCCCGGATGCCGGCGCATCGACTAGGGCGAGCGGCGCTCTCTCGCCAATCGCCATCGCCTCGCCGCGATGCGTGCGATAGCCCATCAGCGTGACGGCGACATCGGCCACCGGCACCTGCCACGGACCGACCATCTGGTCGCGCGCAGTCAGTCCGCCCACGGTGCGATCGCCGATGCTGATCAGAAACGTCTTGTCGGCGACGCCCGGCAGCCGCAGCACACGGTGCGCCGCGTCCCTCAAGTCGAGATCGGTCAGATCGAACGCAGGCAGGGCGCGCGGCGCACGCCGCACGTCGCGCGTCATCCGCGGCGGCTTGCCGAGCAGGACGTCGAGCGCCATGTCGATCGGACGATTGCCGAACAGTGGGTCGGCGACGACCAGCCGGCCGTCGTCGGTCGCGTCGCCCACCACCGCATAGGGACAGCGCTCGCGCGTGCACAGCGCATGAAAAGCGGGAAGGCTTCCCGGCGCGATCGCCAGCACGTAGCGCTCCTGCGCTTCGTTGCACCAGATCTGCACCGGGCTCATGCCCGGCTCCTCGGAGGGCACCTTGCGCAGATCAATGTGCGCGCCGCGTCCCGCGCCGTGGGCGAGCTCGGGCAGCGCGTTCGAGAGCCCGCCAGCGCCGACATCGTGAATCGACAGGATCGGATTCGCCTCGCCCAGCGCCCAGCAGCGGTCGATCACCTCCTGCGCGCGGCGCTGGATTTCGGCGTTGCCCCGCTGCACCGAGTCGAAGTCGAGATCCTCCTGGTTCGACCCCGCGCCCATGCTCGAGGCCGCCCCGCCGCCCATGCCGATCAGCAGGCCGGGACCGCCGAGCTGGATGAGCTGCGCGCCCGCGGGGATGTCGCACTTGTGCGCGTGAATCGCCGCCAGGTTGCCGAGGCCGCCCGCGAGCATGATCGGCTTGTGGTAGCCGCGCATCTCGCCCGCCACCTGTTCCTCGAAGGTGCGGAAGTACCCCGCGAGATTCGGTCGCCCGAACTCGTTGTTGAACGCAGCGCCGCCGAGCGGCCCTTCGAGCATGATTTCGAGTGCGGAGGAGATCCGGTCCGGACGCCCGTAAGCGTGCGCCTCGCTGCCCTCCCAGGGCTGAATGAACCCCGGGATGCGCAGATTCGACACCGAGAATCCCGTGAGCCCCGCCTTCGGCTTCGCGCCCCGTCCCGTCGCGCCTTCGTCGCGGATCTCGCCGCCCGCACCCGTCGCGGCGCCCGGGAACGGCGAGATCGCGGTCGGATGATTGTGCGTCTCGACCTTCATCACGATGTGGGTACGCTCCGCGCCGTAGCCGTAGCGCCCGTCCGGGTGCGCATAGAAGCGCTCGATCGTCGCGCCTTCGATTACCGCCGCGTTGTCGGCGTAGGCGATGACGGTGCCCTGCGGATGCAGGCGATGCGTCTCGCGGATCATGCCGAACAGCGAGGTCGTCTGCGGCACGCCGTCGATGATCCAGTCGCCATTGAAGATCTTGTGGCGGCAGTGCTCCGAGTTCGCCTGCGCGAACATCATGAGCTCGGCATCGGTCGGATTGCGACCGACCGCGGTGAAGCTGTCCAGCAGATAGTCGATCTCGTCGTCCGACAACGCGAGACCCAGCTCGCGATTTGCGCGCACGAGCGCTTCGCGGCCGCCGCCGATCACGTCGACCCCCGCGAGCGGAGCTGGCGCGATCTCGTGGAAGAGCCGCGCGGCGTCCTCGAAGCGATGGAGCACCGTCTGCGTCATGCGATCGTGCACGAGGGGCGCGATGGCGTTCAGATCCGACGCATCGAGCGGCGTGCCCGACGCAGTCCGGACCATGTACACGACGCCGCGCTCGATGCGCCTGACGGCCGCCTCGAGCCCGCAGTGCCGCGCGATGTCGGTCGCCTTCGAGGACCACGGCGAGAGCGTGCCCAGACGCGGCACCACGAGCAGCAGATCTCCGCCGCGCCCGTTGTCGTCGGCGTGCGGTCCATAGGTGAGGATGCGCGCGAGCACGAGCTTCTCGTGGGTCGACAGCGCCCGCGATGCCTGCACGAAATGCCGGAAGCGGGCGCCGATCCCCGTCACCGCGGGCACCGCGGCGCGCACACCGGAGAGCAGCTGGTCGAGGCGGAAATCCGAGAGCGCCTTGCGGCCGGGCAACTGGAGGAGCTGGGTCATGGCAGGTAGCGCGGCGAACCCGAAGTGACCCGGATTATACCCGCATGGAGAGCGCCCTCATTTCCCGATAAACTTCGAAGCCACCATGATCGCAACACCCGCTCACGACTTCACGCCGATCTATCTCACCCGCGAGATCCGCGAGATCGAGCAGGCCGCCGCGGCGTTGCCCGACCCGCCCGAGCTGATGGAGCGCGCCGGGCTCGCGGCCGCCGAGCTCGCGCGCGAGCTCGTGCCCGGTGCCGGGTACTCGGTGCTCGTGCTTGCCGGCCCGGGGAACAACGGCGGCGATGCGTTCGTCATTGCCCGTCACTTGCGGAGCTGGTGGTTCGACGTGACGCTCGTGTTCCACGGCGACGCGGCCAAGCTCTCCGTCGATGCGACCCGCGCGTTCGGCGCCTGGCGCGACGCCGACGGTGTCACGCAGACGGGCATACCGCGAGGCAAGCGCTGGGATCTGGTGATCGACGGGCTCTTCGGCATCGGCCTGCAACGCGACCTCGGCGGCGTGTATCTCGAAGCGGCGCGGTCCGCCGCCGCGCAATCCGCTCCGGTGCTGGCAGTGGACATCCCGAGCGGGCTCGAATCCGATACCGGCCGCATCCTCGGTGCGGCGGTCCGCGCTGCGCACACCGTCACCTTCATCGGTCTCAAGCCCGGGCTCCTGACCCGCGACGGGCCCGACTGCTGCGGCACCGTGCACGTGCGCACGCTGGGTCTCGACACGGTCGCCATCCGGCCGCCTTCGGCGTGGCTCGCGAGCGATACGATTCTGCCCTCGACCCTGCCGCCGCGGCCTCGCAACAGCCACAAGGGACTGTTCGGCGATGTCGGCATCATCGGCGGCGCGGAGGGGATGGTGGGTGCGGCGCTGCTCGCAGGCCGCGCGGCGCTCAAGATCGGCGCCGGCCGCGTCTACTGCGGACTCCTTGCCGCCGACGCGCCGCGGGTCGATCTCGCGCAGCCCGAGCTCATGCTGCGCAATGCGGATTTTCCGCTCCAGCCCGGCCATGCGAGCGTGCTCGTCTGCGGACCGGGTCTCGGCACCTCGCCGAGCGCCGCCGACCTCGTGCAGCGCGCACTGGCGAGCACCCTGCCGCTGCTCCTCGACGCGGACGCACTCAACCTCGTCGCATGCGACGCAGCGCTGCAGGGCGCCCTCACCGCCCGCGGTGGGCCGACGGTGCTCACGCCGCATCCGGCCGAGGCCGCGCGCCTGCTCGGACGGCATACGGTGGACGTGCAGGCGGACCGGGTCGCCGCGGCCATCGAGCTCGCGACGCGATTCCGGTCGGCTTGCGTGCTGAAGGGCGCGGGCACCGTATGCGCGTTTCCAGACGGGACGTGGTACGTGAACCCGAGCGGCAACCCGGGCATGGCCGCCGCCGGCATGGGGGACGTGCTGTCGGGGCTCGTCGGCAGTCTGCTCGCGCAAGGAGCCGACCTGCGTTCCGCGACCCTCTGCGGCGTCTACCTCCACGGCGCCGCCGCCGACCTGTGCGTGACGCGCGGCATCGGCCCGGCCGGTCTTACCGCGACCGAAGTGACGGATGCCGCACGCGAGCTCCTCAACCATCCGGCAGCGGGTGCCTCAGGTCGAGCCGAATACCGCGGTCGACTTGACGTGAAATAGCGAGAGCTTCTCCTCCTTCAAGAGCGCGAGCAGGCGCTCGGCCTGGACCTCGGTCGCGATGAACTCGACCATTACCGGGACGTCGCCGGCGAGTTCGAAGAAGCCTGCTTCCTTGATGTCGCCGTGACGGCCGTAGCCCGCGATGGCGCGGAACGCCGAGCCGCCGCGAATGCCGAGGCCGCGCGCCTGCTCAAGAATCCATTCGTACAGCAGCTCACCCCGGTGTTTTTCCCGCTCGGTGACGTAGACGCGAAGACAAGCTCCCCTCATGGATCTCCCCTAAGCATGAGCATGTAACCACCGGACCATCTCGATGCCGGCGACGGTTGCCGCCAGCGAGCCCAGCAGATGAGCACCGACATGGGTCAACGCCCAGCCGTATTGCCGGTGCGCGAAGAGCGTCACCGCCTCGGCCGAGAAAGTCGAAAAGGTGGTGAGCGCGCCCAGGAACCCGGTGACGACGAGCAGGCGCACCTCGGCAGGTACGGACGCGTGGCGCGCGAAATACTCGACTGCCACGCCGATGATGAATCCGCCCACGACGTTGGCGACGAGCGTACCGAGCGGGAGCGTGGGAAACACCGGATTCAGCGCCACGCCGAGCCCCCAGCGCAGCCAGGCACCCAGCACGCCGCCAACCCCAACCGCCAGGAACCCGCTCCAGCCCAAGTGCCCCCCCTTTGGCACGCAAGGATAAAGGTTCTGCCGCGGGCCGGCAAAGCGACGTCCGCCCGCTCTACGACCCGTGTCCTCGGCCAGGATCAGAGCAAATGCCCCGGCGAGCCGCGGACGCTGACCGTGATACCCGCCGCGACGCTGTCGCGCCGCGCTACCTCGGCGACGACCAAACGGCATTGCGCCGTTGTCCTCGTCTTGATAGCGTTGCCCGATGGACCTGAAGGACGCCGTCAAAGCCCTCGGAGCACTTGCACAGGAATCGCGGCTCACCATCTTCCGCCTGCTGGTCGAGGCGGGACCGGAAGGCATGAGCCCCGGCGTCATCGGCGAGCGCACCGGCATCCCACCGGCGACGCTGTCCTTTCACCTGAAGGAACTCGCCAACGCCGGGCTGGTGTCGTCCCGCCCCGCGGGCCGTTTCGTCCTGTATGCGCCGCGCTTCGACCAGATGGCGGCGCTGCTCGACTTCCTCACGCACGACTGCTGCGGCGGACATCCCGAGCTCTGCATGCCGACGGCTGCCGTTGCGGTCCCCGCACCGAAGCCGAAGGCCAGACGGTAGACGCCCTATCCCGGCCGGAGCCAGCCGATCATGAGGCCGGCGATGATTGCCACAGCCAGGCCGGGCAACAGGTAGAGAACCGCGATTCGCCATCGAAGAGGAAATGGGTCCTTTCCGGTCTGGTTGACGCACCGACACATTTCGATAATATTCGAAATGTACTCTGATCTCCGTTCCAACGAGCGCCCCCATGAAACGACTGCACGTGCACGTTGCCGTCGCCGACCTGGAAGTGAGCGTGCGGTTCTACCGCGCGCTTTTTGCGGCCGAGCCGACCGTGCTCAAACCCGACTACGCGAGATGGATGCTGGACGACCCGCGTGTCAACTTCGCCATATCGACCCGCGGTCGCCACGTTGGTCTCGATCATCTGGGCATCCAGGTGGAGACCGACGAAGAGCTTGGTGAGCTGCGCGCGCGCCTCGACGCCGCCGCGCTTCCCGCGGTCGCGCAGCAGCAGGCCGCCTGCTGCTACGCGCGCTCGAACAAACACTGGACGGTGGATCCGCAAGGCATCGCGTGGGAATCCTTCCACAGCCTGGACACGATCCCGATGTTCGGCAAGGACGATGTGCCGTCGTCGTCGGAGACGAAGGCTGCGGCCTGCTGTGCGCCCGCCGTGGAGAGCGTGAAGGTCGCCTTCCCCGCGCCACACCGTCGCGCCTGACGCCCCTTTCCCTACCGCCGGAAACGAGTCCGATGACCGAACACCGCCCCTACAACGTCCTCTTCCTTTGCACGGGCAATACCGCGCGCAGCATCCTGGCGGAGGCCTACCTCAACGCCGCAGGCCGCGGAAAGTACCGCGCCTGCTCGGCGGGCAGTCATCCCAAGGGGACAGTCAATCGGTTCGCGCTCGAAATACTGCGGAAGCACCGCATCGACACCGCGGGCCTGCGCAGCAAAGGCTGGGACGAGTTCGCGCAACCGGGCGCCCCGGGGCTCGACTTTGTCTTTACCGTCTGCGATAACGCCGCCGGCGAGGTCTGCCCGGTGTGGCCGGGGCAGCCGATGACCGCGCACTGGGGCGTAGAGGATCCCGCAGCAGTCGAAGGCACCGACGAAGAGAAGCGCCGCGCGTTCTTTCGCGCTTACACCCACCTGCAGAACCGCATCAACATCTTCATGAATCTCTCTTTCGACAAACTGGATCGGCTCTCCCTGCAGAGGAAGCTCGACGACATCGGCAAGACGCAACCCGAGGCCCCCGCGGCGTGAGCGTTGCGTGCGAGGCGGTCGCGAAGGCCGAGTCCAGTAGCGGGCTGGGCTTCTTCGAGCGTTGGCTCACCCTCTGGGTGGGGCTTTGCATCGTCGCGGGCATCGCGCTCGGTCAGATCGCACCCGGATTCTTCCAGGCGGTTGGGCGGATGGAAATCGCCCAGGTGAACATCCCCGTCGGGCTGCTCATCTGGGTGATGATCGTTCCGATGCTGATCAAGATCGACTTCGGCGCGCTGCACGAAGTGAAACGCCACTGGCGCGGTATCGGGGTGACGCTCTTTGTGAACTGGGCGGTGAAGCCGTTCTCGATGGCGCTGCTCGGATGGATCTTCATCCGCCACGCCTTCGCTCCCTTCCTGCCTGCCGATCAGATCGACAGCTACATTGCGGGGCTGATTCTGCTCGCCGCGGCGCCCTGCACGGCGATGGTGTTCGTCTGGAGCAATCTCTCGCAAGGCGAACCCCATTTCACGCTGACGCAGGTGGCGCTGAACGACACGATCATGGTGCTCGCGTTCGCGCCCCTCGTCGGCTTGCTGCTCGGCATCTCGGCGATCACCGTGCCGTGGGACACCCTTTTCACATCGGTGGTGATGTACATCCTCATCCCCGTCATCATTGCGCAGGTGATGCGCAAGGTGCTGCTCGCGAAGGGTGAGGACACCTACCACGCGGCGCTCGCACGCATACAACCGCTTTCGCTTACCGCGCTCCTCGCCACGCTCCTGCTCCTCTTCGCCTTCCAGGGCGAAGCGATTCTCGACCAGCCGCTCGTGATCGCGATGCTGGCAGTCCCGATCCTGATCCAGGTTCTCTTCAATTCCGGGTTGGCGTACCTGCTGAATCGCCGGCTCGGCGTCGCGCACTGCGTGGCGGGGCCGTCCGCGCTCATCGGAGCGAGCAACTTCTTCGAGCTCGCGGTGGCCGCCGCCATCAGCATCTTCGGCTTTAAGTCCGGCGCGGCGCTCGCGACTGTGGTCGGCG
Organism: Burkholderiales bacterium; assembly: GCA_039807745.1. Classification (GTDB taxonomy): domain Bacteria; phylum Pseudomonadota; class Gammaproteobacteria; order Burkholderiales; family JAEUMW01; genus JAEUMW01. The sequence goes on along the minus strand of JBDHRV010000140.1, from coordinate 322 downwards.
TGCTGATCGAAGTGCCGGTGATGCTGCTCGTGGTGAAGGTCGTGAACGCGAGCAAGGACTGGTACGAGGCGGGCGCGCTCGCCGCTTCGGAGCGGGAAGCGCGAGCCTGAGAGCCGTTCGAGCTCGTCGCAGGCGACATGAAGAGCGTACGGTGGACGCAGGGAGTGCGATGTTCGCAAAGCGCACCTGTAACGAGCAAACCCTTAAGAAGGTCGCGCCGCACAGGTTGAATGCGATTCAGAAGTTGTTCGACCTTATTGGGCAAGTTGAACCTCCCAGGTCGTAGAGTTGCCGTGAATTCGGGACGGTGATGTCTCCTCGG
>JBDHRV010000139.1:0-9334 GCA_039807745.1 Burkholderiales bacterium | reverse complement strand
GGCACACGGTGGGGCGTCGCCTGGCGCAGCGCGTCCGGATCAAGCGCCGGCTCGGCATGAGGTTCGACGCGCGCGTGGAGTCGTTCGCCACCTGACCGGCTGTCTAGCGCAGCCCGCTGCCGTCCCAGTAAGGGTCCGGGCCGAAGCGCGCCAGCAGGAAGTCGATGAAGGCGCGCACCTTCGGCGGCAGGTGTCGCGTCGGCAGGTACAGGGCGTAGACGTGCTGCTGCACCGGAATGTACTCGGAGAGGGCGGCGTGCAGCCGCCCGTCCTGCAGATCCTTGCCGACGATGAAAGTGGGCAGGAGGGCGATGCCCAGACCGCCGAGCACGGCCTGTGAGAGCGCCTCGTCGTCGTCGATGTGCAGCGGCCCGCTTACCGGCACGGCTATCTCGCCGCCCGGCCCGGTGAAGCGCCAGTGGCCCTTCTCGCCCGAGCGCGTGTAGTTGAGACAGTTGTGGCGCACCAGCTCCTCCGGCGTTCGTGGTGTGCCGCGCCGCCGGAAGTACTCCGGTGTCGCGCACAGTTTGCGGCGCACGGGCGCCAGCCGGCGCGCGACCAGATTTCCCGGCGGCTCGCCCGTGACGCGGACCGCCACGTCGTAGCCTTCCTGTGCCAGATCGACCAGCCGGTCGGTGATCGTCATATCGAGGGAGAGATCCGGGTAGAGCGCGAGGAACTCGGCCAGGGCGGGCGCCACGTGCAGCGTGCCGAAGGCCACCGAGGCGCTTACCCTGAGCATCCCGCGCGGCTCGGCGCTCAGGCTGCTCGCCACCTGCGCCGCCTGTTCGGCCTCGTCCACGATGCGCCCGCAGTGTGCCGCCACGGCGGCTCCCACTTCGGTCAGGCTGAGCGCACGCGTGCTGCGGTTCAGGAGTCGCGCGCCGAACGCCTTCTCCAGCTTGGCGACGGCCTTGCTCACCGCCGAGCGGGAGGTGTTCAGGCGTCGCGCCGCTTCCGAGAAGCTGCCCGCCTCGACCACGCGGGCGAAGATCGCCATCAGGTTGAGATCTGGAACTTCCACGTCATTGTGATCCGATCGGCAACAGTGTAGTTCGGCTCCGGGGGCTTATCGCCATGGCATCTTGCGGTTAATGTTGCTTGGCGGCAAGTTGTTGTGGCCCATTCCAGCCGGCACGAGGAGGTGACCATGAATCTCAATGACGCATACGCAATCCGACGCGACGCCGTGCATCCCGCGGAACACCCGCGGTCCCGGAAGGGCGAGCAGCCATCGACTGCTGGCCGGGGGACAGGCGTGCAGCTGCCTTTGGCGGTTCACTCGGTCGAGATCGGCTGCGTGGACTGGTACATCTACCCTGGTCCAGCGAAGCCGAGCCCGTAAACCCCCTGCGGAGCGCGAGCCGCCGCGACGGAGGTCGATGCCGCGTTCCTCTGCTACACTTCGCCCCGTTTGCGGTCGCGCGATGCGCGATCGATCGAGGTCGTCGCGGGGAATGTTTCGATTCGGCATGGGCTTTCGAGCTTTGCTCGCCGCGTCAGTCGCATGCTGGGCCGTGGTCGTATCGAGCTCGGCTCAGGCTCAAGCACTGGACGGCACGCTCAGAAAAATCAAGAACAGCGGAACCCTGGTCGTGGGGTATCGCGCCGACGCGTGGCCGTTTTCCTTCGCGCCCAGCACGGGTAACCCGGAGGGCTACTCGATCGAGCTGTGCCAGCGCATCGCCGCCGGCGTGCAGCAGCAGCTCGGCCTGGGCAAGCTCGACCTGAAGTACGTCGAGGTCACCACGCAGAACCGCATTCAGGCCGTTGTCGACGGCAAGATCGACCTCGAGTGCGGAGCGACGACGATGACGCTCTCGCGCATGGAGTCCGTGGATTTTTCCAACAAGATCTTCGTCGACGGTGCAAGCGTCATGGTCAGGAAGAAGTCGGGCATCAAACGGCTCGCGGACCTGTCGGGGAAGAAGGTCGCGGTGATTCCCGCCACGACGACGGAGGCGGCCCTGCGCGAGGCGGTCGCCAAGCAATTTTTCCGGCTCGATCTCATGCCCGTGAGCGATTACGCCGAAGGGCTCGCTGCCATCGAGAGCGGCAGCGCGGACGCTCTCGCCGCCGATCGCATCATTCTTATCGACCAGCTGCTCAAGGCGAGGGATCCACTGGAGTGGACATTGGCGGAGGATCAGTTCTCCTACGAGCCCTATGCGCTCATGTCGAAGCGCGGCGATGCGAGCTTCCGCCTTGCCGCCAACCGCGTGCTGGCGCGCCTTTATCGCACCGGGGAAGTGGCAGAGATCTACAAGAAATGGTTCGGGCCGCTGGGTGATCCGCCGGGGGTGCTGGTGCTGATGTACGTGTTGAACGCGCTGCCCGAGTAGGCAGACGAGGATCCATGACCGAGACGTCCCTCGCGGCCGGCGGCGCAATCGAAGGGCAGGACATACCCGCCGGCAAGCTCGAGCTGGCGCTGCGCGACGCCGGCAGCGGCGCATGGGTGCTGGGGCTCGCCGGCCCCTGGACGAAGAGCGAGCGGCTGCCGCCGGCAGCCGAGCTGGAAGGGCGCATGTCCGCAACCGGACCCATCCGGCAGTTGGGCTTCGACACCGAACGCTTGAGCGGCTGGGACAGCGCCTTGATCGTCTTTGTCGGGCAGATCGAGGCACTCGCCGCGCGCGTGGGTGCCGAGCTCGATGTCTCGGGCCTGCCCGAGGGCGCGCAGCGCGTCTTTCGTCTCGCGCGCGCGGTCCCGCCGCGCTCGGCGAGCGCGGCATCTGGCGCCCCTCTGGGGCTCACGGGTCGCATCGGCACCGCCGCGATCGACCTTGCGGCAGCGCTGCAAGAGGTATTCGCGTTCGTTGGCGAAGTGTTCATCGCCCTCGTTCGATTCGTGACCGGACGCGCCCGCTTCCGCCGCCCCGACTTCGTCACGAACTTCGCCGACTGCGGCCCTGGCGCACTGCCCATCGTCTCGCTGATCAGTTTCCTGACCGGGATGATTCTCGCCTTCGTGGGCGCAATCCAGCTCACTGCGTTCGGCGCGCAGATCTTCGTCGCGAACCTCGTGGCCATTGCAATGGCGGTGGAGATGGGCGGGCTCATGACCGGCATCATCATGGCGGGTCGGGCGGGGGCTTCGTTCGCGGCGCAGATCGGCACCATGCAGGTGAACGAGGAGATCGACGCGCTGCGCACCACCGGTCTCAACCCGGTCGAGTTCCTGGTCCTGCCGCGGATCCTCGCGCTCTTCGTGATGACGCCGCTGCTCGCGCTCTACGCGAATTTCCTCGGCATCATGGGCGGAGCGCTGGTCGGCGTGACGCTGCTCGATCTCTCGTGGGAGGCCTACATCGTCCAGACCAAGAGCGCGCTCAACCTGACGCTGTTCGCCAAGGGTCTGATCAAGGCCGCCGTGTTCGGCGTGCTGGTTGCGATGGCCGGGTGCCTGCGCGGGATGCAGTGCGGGCGCAGCGCCGAGGCGGTGGGCACGGTGACGACCTCGGCGGTGGTGACGAGCCTGGTGCTGATCGTCGTCGCGGACGCGATCATCACCGTCATCTACGACGCGATCGGCTGGTGATGGCGACCTCCGCACCCGTTGCCCCGGAGAGCGACCACATCGTCGTCAGCGGGGTCACCGTCGGCTACGGCAAGCGCGTCATCCAGAGCAACCTCGACTTCACCATCCACCGCGGGGACATCTTCATCATCATGGGTGGCAGCGGCTGCGGCAAGAGCACGGTAATGCGGTCGCTCATCGGGCTGGTCGCGCCGCAGGCGGGCAAAGTGACGATCGATGGCACGAGCCTGTGGGATCTCGACGAAGACGCGCGCGAGCAGTTCGTCCGGCGTTTCGGCGCGCTCTACCAGAGCGGGGCGTTGTGGAGCTCGATGACATTGGCGGAGAACGTCGGCCTCGCGCTGGAGCAGTTCACGCGGCTGTCTGCCGCCGAGATCGGCGAGATCGTCGGGCTGAAGCTGGCTCTGGTCGGTCTCGCGGGCTTCGAGGACTTCTATCCGTCGGAGATCAGCGGCGGCATGCGCAAGCGCGCGGGGCTCGCGCGCGCGATGGCGCTCGACCCCGAGGCGCTGTTCTTCGACGAGCCCTCGGCCGGTCTTGATCCGATCAGCTCGCGCCTGCTCGACGATCTCATCCTCGAGCTGCGCGACAGCCTCGGTGCGACGGTGGTGATGGTCACGCACGAGCTGCCGAGCATCTTCGCGATCGGCACCAACTCCGTGTTTCTCGATGCGGAAACGAAGACCATGATCGCGACCGGCGATCCCAAGGTGCTGCTGGCCGAGTGCGAGGATCCGCGCGTGCGCCGCTTCCTCACCCGCGGCGAGGACAACGGCGAGGCTGCGAAGGCCGCGCCGCCCGTGGCACAATCGCGACCATGAAATCCGCGGCCAAGCCTACTCTCATCGGCGCATTCATCCTGGGCGCCGTCGCGCTCGTCGCGCTCGGGCTCATCTTCCTCACCCCGATCCTGCGCGCCGGCCGCGCGACCCCGGTCATCTTCAACTTCGATGCTGGCGTCACGGGCTTGCAGGTCGGAGCGCCGATCACGTTCCGCGGCGTCCGAGTCGGCGAGGTCACGAACATCCGCGCCGCCTACGATCCCACCGCCAAGGTGTTCGTCTTCCCCGTCGAGGGCCGCCTCACCGAGCGTGTCGAGATCGTGGGCAAGCCGGATCGCGGCGTGCCCGAGCAGGAGCTCGTATCCGTCAGGCAGGAGGTCGTGGAGAAATTCGGGCTGCGGGCGCGCCTCGAAGTCATCAGTTTCGTGACGGGGTTGCAGCGGGTCCAGCTCGACTTCGAGCCGGAGACCCCGATCGCCTTCCACGGCGGCGCGCCCGACGGGTGGTGGGAGATTCCGACGCTGCCTTCGCGGACGCAGGAACTGGAGCAATTCCTGACAGGGCTGCCGGTCGGGGAGATCGTCGCCGACTTCCGCACGGTCCTGGAGAACTTGAACGACGTGCTGGGGCCGGCGGACGCCAAAGACCGCCGCAATGTGCGCGACATGCTGGCGGCCGCGACCGGCGCGCTGGTGCAGATGGAAAAGAGCCTGCCGCGCGTGACCTCGGCGCTGGACAGCACCGCCGTGGCGGCGAAGCGAACGCTGGCCGAGGGCACGCTGACGCTGGAGCAGGTGCGCGTCACGACTGCGGCGGCGGAAAAGCGGGTGAACACCGTCGCCGATGCCATCAACCGCATTGCCGCGAGCGGTGACAAGACGCTCGACAGCACGCAGCAGACCCTGCGCAACATCGAGCACCTCACGAGCGAGACCTCTCCCTTGATCTACGAGCTACATACCGCACTGAAGGAACTGGCCGCGGCCGCGCGCTCGATACGTCTGCTCGCCACGGAGCTCGAAAAGCGGCCCGATGCGCTGCTGCGCGGCAGACCCGGCGAGGAGGGCAAACCGTGAACGTGGACTCGCCCTTCCAGCCCGTCCGGCGTCGGGCTGCCCTGCTGCTGGTGCTGGCCTTGACCGCGACGGGATGTGTGAACCTCGGTCCCGGTACACCGCCGCGGGCGCCGACCTATGTGCTCGATTCCACGGTCCCGCCGACCCGGCTCGAAGCGTCGGGTATCGCGGTCGGCCTCGGTCCCGTGGCCATCCCGGCCTATCTCGACCGCAACGAGATGGTTTCCCGCGAGGCGGCAAACCAGCTGCGTGTCGATGCGCGGCACAGCTGGGGCGCACCGCTCGACCAGGAGATCCAGCGCGTGCTGGGCGAGAACCTGTCGCGCCTGCTGGCAAGCGAACGGGTGATCGTCTGGCCGTGGTCGCGCCATCGCGAAATTTCCATGCGCATCCCGGTACAAGTGCTGAAGTTCGAGCCCATCGCGGGCAAGGGCGTGGTGCTCGTCGCCCGCTGGGAACTGCTCTCGCCGGATGCCACGCAAGTGCTTCTTTCGCGGCAGTCCGAAATCGTCGAACCGATCCCGGAGGCAGGCCCCGGTTCCTACGCTGCGGGCATGAGCCGGGCGCTCGCCGTGCTCGCGGGGCAGATCGCCGAGTCCGTGCGGGCTACCCCGCAGGTGCCCCCCGCCGCCGCGGCGAGGTAGGTCGGCTTCGATACCGGCGCTGGCGGCGGCGCGCGCGAGCGGTACAATACCGTCATGAGCCGGCGCGCGTGGCGGCCGCCTCAACGAAAAACCAACAGCGTCTGGGAGAAATCATGATGCACGTCCGTTCGATCGCCCCCCGCTTCGCGGCGGTTATCCTGCCTCTCCTGCTGCTCGGCGCCTGCGCCACTTCCACCAAGCTCGTGAACGTCTGGCACGATCCCGCATACGCTGCGGGGCCGTTCAAGAAAGTCATCGTCCTCGGTCTCGGGGCCGAGGGCGCCACGAGCCGAGTGTTCGAGGACATCTTCGCCGCCGAGCTCAAGCGGCGCGGCGTCGACGCGATTGCGGGCCACACCGTCTTCCCGCCGGATGGACAGCCCACGCGCGAGGTGATCGAGCAGACCGCGAAAAACGTCGGCGCGGACGGCTTTCTGGTCGCGCGCCTGGTGAAGACCGACAAGGAGACCCAGTACACGCCCGGCTACTCGCCGGCGGTTCTGCCAGGGGGGGGCACGTACTACAACAACTTCTACGGCTACTACAGCGCGGCGGTGACCTATTCCCCGCCGGTGGCCTTCCAGTACGACGTGGTGACGATCGAGACGAACCTCTGGGACGTGCGCAGCGACAAGATGGTGTGGGCCGGGACGACGCAGACATTCGCGCCCGGTAGCGTGAACCAGGAGGCGCCGGGTTTCGCCAAGCTCATCATCGATGCGCTCGCCGAGCGCAAGCTGATTCCGGCGAAGCCCTCCTGACCGGCCGCGTGTAGCACCGCGGGCGCGGTACGCGGCACCGCGAACGATGAAGAAGACACTCGTCGTAATCGGTGCAGCCGTGCTGGCTGCAGTGGTGCTGTTCGCCGCTGTCGGTTACTTTGCCGTCCCGCCGCTGCTGCGCTCACAGCTCGAAAAGCTCGCGCGGGAGCAGTTGCAGCGCGAGCTCACCATCGGTGAGATCGCGTTCAACCCCTTCGATCTCAAGCTCGACGTGAAGGACGTCTCGCTCAAGGACCGCGACGGCTCGCCGCTGGCGGGATTCGAGCGCCTGCTCGTCGACTATGAGATCTTTCCCGCGCTCACGCAGCGCGCCTTCGGCTTTCGGCAGATCTCGCTCACGCGTCCGGTCGCGAGCGCCGTCATCGACAAGGAGGGCAGCCTCAACTTCGCGCGGCTGATCGCGGACGCGACGAAGAACCGGCCGCCGGACGAAACGCCCAAGGACGAGCCGCTGCCGCGCCTCATCATCGACAAGCTGGAAGTCGATCGGGCGGGTATCGACTTCACGGACGAGCGCCGATCCCAGCCGTTCACCTCCAGGATCGATCCGGTCGCCGTGGTGCTCACCGATCTGAACACGCTACCGGATCGCGAGGGCAGGCAGATCATCGTCGCGCGCACCCCGGATGGCGAAGCGCTCAAGTGGGAGGGTGAATTCACCTTGTCGCCCATTCACTCGCAGGGCACGGTCGCGCTTACGGGGCTCTCCGGGCCGAAGATCTGGCGCTTCGGCGAAGAGTTCGTGAACTTCGAGATCGTGAACGGCACCGCCGACTTGAGCGCGGCCTACGAGGTCGACCTCAAACAGCCGGAGCCGCGGCTCCATCTCGCGGACATCCGGGCGCATCTCAAGGGCTGGGCAGTCAAGTCCCGTAACAAGGAGGACCGGGCGCTCCGGCTCGACGACGTCGAGGTCGGCCCGGGCACGTTCGACCTTGGCGAGCGGCAGCTGGTGCTCGACAAGTTCGTGGTCGCGGGGGGCGGGCTGGGTGCTCAGCGTGGATCGGACAACCTGATCAACTGGGTCGAGCTGCTCAAGCTGAAAGGGACCGAGGCGGCGAAGGGGGCCGCGGCGGAGCGGAAGGAGGCAGAGACGGGAGACGATGAAAGGCCGTGGAAGGTCGGCATCAAGGACTTTCGTATCGGGAACTTCGGCCTCACCTTCTCCGACGACGCGGCGATCACCCCCTACGACGCCACCGTGAATCGCATCGAGCTCGCGCTCGCCGCGGCCATCAATTACCACCCGGCGGGCTCGCAGATCGCGCTCGACGGCATCGTTCTCGGGCTCACCGACGTGAGCCTCAAGCCACGCGGCGAGCAGGCGCCGATCTTCACGCTTGCCGCTGTCGACCTCGGCACGGGCCGCGCCAATTACAAGGACAAGACGGTCGAGTTCGACGCGCTCAAGATCTCTAAACCGCGCGGCGAGGCCTGGATCGATGGCGATGGCAAGCTCAACTGGGCGGGTCTCGCACCCCGGCAGCCAGCGCCCGCCCCCCCGGAGCAACGGGCGGAGGAGGTGCGCCGCGCGGCGGGCGTCGGCGAGCAGCAGCCCTGGCGGTTTGCCTTGAAGACGATCGAGGTGGTGGAGGGCGGGGTCGTGCTCACCGACCGCGGGATGACGCCGCCGGTGTCGGTCAAAGTCGAGCCGATCCGGGCGAAGTTGGACGGTGTGTCGAGCGACCTCAAGCGGCCGGTCGGCTACGAGCTCGAGGTCAGCGTGCAGCCAGGCGGACAGTTCGTCTCGAAAGGATCGATCGTGCCGGCAACGCCGGGTGCGGATGGCACGCTCGCGCTGCGCGATCTGCCGCTCAAGCTGGGCGAGCGCTACGTCAACCGCTACGCGTTGCTGGTCCTCAAGTCCGGCTCGGTGTCGGCGGCCGGCAAGTACGCATTCGCCCTGCGGGACGGCAAGCCGACCGCACAGTACAAGGGCGGCTTCCAGGTCGCGAAGCTCGATCTCGTCGAGGAGGACACCAAGGAGCGCTTCCTCGGCTGGGATCTGGTGGACGTGCGCGGCATCGACTTCAAGTTCGAACCAACCCGGCTCGACATCCTGGAGGTACGGCTCGACCGCCCCGCCGGCAAGTTCATCATCTACGAAGACCGCACCCTCAATGTCCAGCGCATCCTGCGCACCGCGGGCGGCAAGGGCGGTGCGGTGGACGGGGCGGCGAAACCGGCGACCGAGAAGGCGAAGAGCGGCGCGCAATCGCCAGGCGACGATGCCGGGCGGCAGGTCGGGCTCGAATCGGCCACGAGCTCGGTGCGCTTCGGCGCTGCGCCGGCGGCGAAGCCCGCAACAAAGGCAGCGCCGACCGCCAAGAGCGCTGCGCTGCCCTTCCCGGTAAACATCCAGCGCATCCGCGTGAACCGGGGCGAGCTCTTCTTCGCCGATCTCACGCTCACGCCGCAGTTCGGCACGCGGGTTCACGACCTGAACGGAACCATCAACAACCTCTCCACGCGCCCGGGCAGCAAGGCGCAGATGAAGCTCGAAGGCGCC
>JBDHRV010000138.1:0-9480 GCA_039807745.1 Burkholderiales bacterium | reverse complement strand
GCGCTACCGTCGCTGGTGGCGTAGGCGCCATACGGCGCGATGGAAGGATGTTTCAGCCCCGCAGGCTTGGGTGCTCCCTTGCCGTAGCGCGCATGCACGTACGGGACGGCCATCCAGTCGGCTGCTCCGTCGAACAGGGATATCGAGATCGCGCTTCCGCGGCCGGTCCTTTGGCGTTGTGCGAGAGCCGCGAGCACGCCTATGGTCGCGTTCATCCCGGCCCCGATATCGCAAATGGATACACCGATACGTCCAGGCGCGCCCGGAGCACCGCTCACACCCACCAATCCGCTCTCGCACTGGACGAGAAGGTCGTAAGCCTTCAAGTCGCGTGCGGCGTTGTCAGTGCCGTAGCCGCTGATGTTGCAGGTAATGAGGCGCGGATATCTTTCGCGCAAGGCAGCGCTGCCAAATCCGGCCCGCTCGATCGCACCCGGTGCCAAGTTTTGAACGAATACATCGGCTCTGTACAGAATGCAATGCAGGAGCGCCGCGTCCTCGGGTTGCTTGTAGTCGAGCACGAGCGATTCCTTGCCGCGATTGGTCCACACGAAGTAGGACGATTCTCCGTTCGCGGCGGCGTCATATCCACGGGCGAAGTCACCTTCCGGGCGTTCTACCTTGATGACGCGCGCACCGGCATCTGCCAATCTGCAGGTGCACAGCGGTGCCGCCAATGCCTGTTCGATCGAGACAACGAGCACGCCGTCCAGGGGTTTACCGGTCGACGTTTTGATGCTCGGGCGCTGGCTGATCTCTTCAATCATTCGTTCCCCTCCGTATGCGGCGCAATCGTTGCGGTTACAGAATTTGTTGGTGGCAGGATAGCGACGAGGGTGGCATATTGGAAGCGAGATATACTGAAGGCAGCGTTAGAAGGATTAGAACGGTATGCGCTACGATCTGGTGGATCTTCGGGTCTTTCTGGCTGTCGCCGAAGCACAGAATCTCTCGCGCGGTGCGGAGCGATCGCATATCGCGCCGTCGTCAGCAAGCCTCAGGATCCGCAATCTTGAAGAAACGCTCGGTTGCGCGCTTTTCGAACGGAAAGCGCGCGGTGTGACATTAACGGGACCCGGTCGCGTCGTGGCGGATCACGCGCGCCGGTGTCTGACTCAGCTTGAGCAAATGCATGCTGACCTTATGCCGTACGTAAGAGGCGTCAAAGGAAGCATCCGCATGTTCGCTAACAACAATGCGATCAGCTCATTCTTACCGGAGGATCTGTCGAGGTTCTTTCTTAGGTACCCAAACGTTCGCATCTCGCTCGAAGAGCACCTCAGCTACGACATCGTCGCGGCGGTTGCCGCCGGGCGCGCGGAAATCGGGATTGGAGCCTGGGAGTTCGATCTTCCTGGATTGGCTTATCATCCGTACCGGGAGGACAGGCTGGTATTGCTGGTTCCACACGAAAGCCCGCTCTCGCGCACTACATCGACTCGGTTTGCTACCTGCGTCTCCGCCCCTTTTATCTCCCTGCAAAGCGGGGCCGCTATTCATAGGTTCATGGTGAACCAGGCAGCCGCTTTAGGCCATGAGCTCGACATACGCGTACAGGTCTCGAGGTTCGAGGCCATCGCGACTCTGGTCGCCTCAGGTGCCGGGATAGGACTCATCCCGAAATCGCTCATCTCGCGCGCTGTGTCGCCTAAGTGTGCAGTCGTAACGTTGGAGGAGCCGTGGGCAGTCCGCCGCCTAAAGATATGCAGCCGACCAGAGAGCCTGAGCAATTTCTCTCGCAAACTGATCGAGCACCTAGCGAGCTCGGAGGGTGCCGCGAATGAGGCGTGAGGATCGACCCTCCGCGAACCAGCGATCGGTTACACGTGGCAGAGTCTGGTCGTTGTTTGATGGGGTTGGCGTCTCACTTCTAAGGAAGCTCTGAATTGCCGCCATCGGCTAACGCTTCGCAGAAGACCCACCTCGGTCTTGTCTGATCCCGCACATGCAATGAGCTGCAGCAGGCCATCTTCGATCTGTCGGAGAAGGTTGGGCGCGCAATTCCCCTGCCGCTCATGAGCGTCACGCAGGTCGGCATCAAGGTGAGCATTGCCCGCAACCCCGGGGGCACGCGGACCGAGCACTCGCAGCTTCGACATCAACTGGCCGAACTCCCGCTCGCTCAAGCACGACGGGCGCGACCTCACTATTCGAAGGATGCTGATCGATTCAAGCATCGAACCTACGGAGCTGGCGAACGACGCTAGCACGGCATGACCGAGAGCAGTGTCCTCGCCCACTTGCTCTCCCGGCTGCGCCAAGAGCGGTCGTGACGGTAGGCCGGCACGAACAGGTGCGATCTCGGAACAGGCGGATGCATCGTGACCTCCGGGTGGCGCTTCAGTCGACGGTGGCGCCGGATTCCTTCACGATCTTCGCCCACCGCACCGAGTCGTCTTTCAACATCGCCGCAAGCTGTTCGGGGGTGCCCGAGATGATCTCGGCGCCTTGCGCGGCCATTTTCTCCTGCAGGTCCTGCGTGGCGAGGGCTTTGACGACTTCGGCATTGAGCTTGGCCGTGATCTCCTTCGGTGTGCCGGCCGGAGCGAAGAGCCCGACCCAGAGCTCACCCGAGTAGCCGGGGACGGTTTCCGCGATGGCCGGGATCTCCGGCGCTGCCGGCGAGCGTTTCGGCGCTCAACTTCACGCTCGCTGGCGACCACATGGTGGTGGACACGCCGAGCTTCTTCGGCGCCAATCCTGCCACAGTTGCGAAGGGCCCCCACAAGGGTCTTCGCACGCTGGCCGCGGAGGAAGACGAAGCACGCGCGTTGCTCGCCTTGCTCAACGAGGCACAGCTTCGGGAGGCGGTCTTCGATACGCGCCCCTATGGCGATATCGTGACGAAGAACGCGGAGAAGGTCGATCCGCTGCAGCCGGTGGGCATTCCCGCTTCACGCCTCAACGAAGCGCAGCGTGCGCAACTCCTGAGGCTCATCCAAGTTTACGCACGCACCTACGAAGCTGGGTTAGCCGAGGCGCGCATGGCGCGCGTGCGTGAAAGCAGCATCGAGAACGTTCGCTTCGGCTGGGCAGGCGCGACCGAGCGTGGCCAGCCGCACTACTAACCGCGTGCAGGGAACCCTGTTTTTGATCGAGTACGACGCCTCACAAGGAGACGGTAACCACATCCACACGGTGTGGCGCGACTTCACCGGTGATTTTGGTCGCGACCTGCTGCGCGAGCATTACGCGGCGATGAAAGGCACTGCGCACCGGCACTAGGGGGTCCGATGTGTTACCTCGCAGCCAGCTTGCATTGTTCGCATGGATGAGCTACTGCATCGGCGGTGCGGAGCGATAAAATCGGAAGCGATGACGCCGATGACGAAGAGCGCCGCGATGAGCACGGTGTTGGGGTCGCTGAAGATGCAAGGCGCGCGACGCTGAAATTGATGGCGCTGCTACGGCTCGCTGCACTGCGCACGTGCCGAGGCGCCACGTTGCGCGAGCCATCCCGGAAAGCCAGCACCGCGGCCGCGAGGGGTTTTTCAACAGCCCGCTAGTCAGGCGAGGCGCGGATGTAAACACCTTCCGCGCACAGCGCGAACGCTCCGCCGGAGGCACTGCGGTTCGAGGCGGTATAATCCCGGGTCGCCGTCCCTGGACTCCTTCGTCGTGTACTCCATCCGCACCTCCGGCACCCTCGCTGGGTCCTTCGCGAGCCGCCGCGCGCGCATCGCGATCCTGTGGGCGACCGTCGCTGCGATCGCACTCGCCGCGTGGCTCGTTCCTCCCTATGCGCAGCCGGAGTCGTATCACCAGTTCGCCGATCGGCGTGCGATGCTCGGCATTTCCAACGCGCTCGACACGGCGTCGAACCTGGCTTTTCTGGTGGTCGGCGTGCTGGGGGTCGTGTTCGTCGTCCGCGGCAAGCAGGCGTCCGGCCGCGATGCGTTCCTCGACTCGGCCGAGCGCTGGGCGTGGGGTGTGGCCTTCCTCGGTACCGCGCTGACGTGCTGCGGCTCCGGTTACTACCATCTCGCGCCCGACAGTCCGCGCCTCGCGTGGGACCGTTTGCCCATGACCATCGGCTTCATGGGCATCGTCGCGGCCGTGTTGAGCGAGCGCGTGAGCGCGACGGCGGGTCGCTGGCTGCTGGTGCCGCTGGTGGCGGTCGGCGTCTGGAGCGTCTGGTATTGGCGCTGGAGCGCCGCGCACGGCATCGAGAATCTGAACCCATACGGCGCCGTGCAGTTCGGCTCGATGCTCGTCATCCTGCTCGTGCTGGTGCTTTTTCCGGCGCGCTACACCCGCGGGTCGGACTTCGTCGTCGCCGTGCTGCTCTACGGTCTGGCAAAAGTCGGGGAGCATTTCGACCAGCAGATCTTTGCGCTCACTGGCGGTATCGTCAGCGGACACACGCTGAAGCACCTGCTCGCCGCCGCCGCGATCGGGTGGCTGCTGCGCATGCTGAGCAGGCGCGCGCCCATCTCTTATCTGCGGTAAGGTCTGCGTCGCCCATGTCCACGAGGCGGACTGAGCGCCCCGCTCCGGCACGCGATGGATCAACGCCGTCGCACTCCGCCCCGCAGAAAAACTACATGACGCCGGCCGGCTACGTGCGCCTCAAGTCGGAGCTGAAACATCTCGTGGACATCGAGCGACCCGAGGTCACACGCACCGTCGCGTGGGCAGCGTCGAACGGCGACCGCTCGGAAAACGGCGACTACATCTACGGCAAGCGGCGACTGCGGGAGATCGACCGGCGCATCCGCCATCTCATGAAGCGCCTCGACATCGTCGAGGTCGTCGACCATCAGGGCCAGCAGCACGAGCAGGTGTTCTTCGGCGCCACGGTCACGATTGCCGATGCCGCAGGCCACGAACGTACCGTGAGCATCGTCGGCATGGACGAGGTCGACCCGGCGCGCGGACGCGTGTCGTGGGTCTCGCCGATCGCCCGCGCGCTGATGAAGGCGCGGGAGGGCGACGTGGTCAACCTGCACACACCCGAAGGCGCGGCGCAGATCGAAGTCGTCGAAATCCGCTACGAAGCGTTGCCTTGACGCGCACGAGACGGGTGTTCCGGGGGGAAGGCCGGGGCTTTTCGTCTGAACCGGCGGTAGGTCGCGTCGGTCCGAAATGGCAGGACCCTGTTCTCCCGCTGCTCACCACGCGTAAGCACTCACCGATGCACGATCGGCTCATCGATCCCAGACCCCGACACGACGTCGTCACGATTCCCACGATCTGGGTGGCGATCGCGCTGTCGCTGCTGGTGCACATCGCCGTGCTGTGGGTGTGGCGTCCGGAGATCCTGTTCCCGTCAGCCGAAGGACCGGACAAGGGCAAGTCGAGTGGTTCGCTGATGGTGCGCCTCGCTCCGCAGCCAAGCCCGCCGCCGGCGCCGCCCCCGGCACCCACGCTCGCCCCGAAGCCGTCCCCCACTCCCCAGGCACGACCCGCACCCGTGGTCCCGGCGCCGAAGCCGGCGCCGCAGGCCCGTCCCCCGAAGGCGCCGCCGCGCCCTGCCCCGGCGCCGCCAGTGCTCGCGTTGAACAAGCCCAGCGCCAAGACGCCGACACCCGCCCCGCCGACGCCCCCTGTCGCCAAACCGGCACCCGCGCCGACCCCGCCCGAGAACGATTTCTCTTCGCTGCTCGACGCGAAACGTCGCGCCCGCACCGAGACGGCCCCGCCGCCGTCACCGCCGAGTCCGTCGGACCAGCCCGCGGTCGAAGACGACGCTGCGCGCAGCAACCGCATCGTCGCCGCCAATCTGGGCACCAACCGCGCGCCGACCTACGGGTTCGATCCCACGCGCGGCGGCGGCATCTTCCAGATCAAGCGCATGACCTACGACGACGCGGAGTTCGTGTTCTTCGGCTGGAATCGCGACATCCGGCGCAACACGACGCAGCTGATCGAAGTGCGACGCGGCAACAACAGCGACATTCGCATCGCCGTGGTCCGCCGCATCATCGGCATCATCCGCGAGTACGAGCAGGAGGAGTTCCTGTGGGAATCGAAGCGTCTCGGCCGCAACCTCACGCTCTCCGCCCGCGCCAAGGACAACGCCGGGCTGGAGGCTTTCATGATGCGCGAGTTCTTCGACGCGCAGATGCCGTAGGCGCGCCCGGCCCCGCGCGGTGCGAGGACAATGGTCGCGGCCTCAGTCCACGCCGTTCGCCTTGAACCACTCCAGCATGCGGCGCCAGCCGTCTTCCGCCGCCTCCTTGCGGTAGCTGGGTCGATAGTCCGCGTGGAAAGCGTGCGGCGCGTCGGGGTAGACGACGATCCGCGAGCGACTGCCGCCGCGCGAGAACGCAACGCGCATCTGCTCCACGCCGTCGGGCGGAATACCCTGATCCTTCCCGCCATACAGGCCCAGCACCGGCACCGTCAGGGCAGCCGCGACATCGACCGGCTGCTTCGGCGTCATCGGGGTCGGATGTCCGGTCAGCCTCCCGTACCAGGCGACGCCCGCCTTGACATACGGATTGTGGGCGGCGTAGAGCCAGGTGATGCGCCCGCCATAGCCGAATCCGGTGATCGCGAGCTTCTGCGTATCGGCCATCCCGGTCTCCGCGGCCCAGGCCACCGTTGCGTCGAGGTCGCTCAGCACCTGTGTATCGGGCACCTGGCTCACCACCTTCGCCAGGATCTCGCTCACGTCGGTCATCTTCGACACGTCGCCCTGCCGCGTGAAGAGCGCCGGCGCGACGGCGAAGTATCCGAGCTTCGCGAGCCGCCGGCACACGTCCCGGATGTGCTCGTGCACGCCGAAAATCTCCTGCACCACGATGACCGTCGCGAACGGCCCGCCGGTCGCGGGCATCGCGCGATACGCCGGCATCTCGCCTCCGGTCACGGGAATGCGCACCTCACCGGACTCGATGCCTTCCGTATCCGTGACGATCAGCGTCTGCGACGAGACGGGCTGCACGGCAAGCGCGAACCCCGCGCCGAGCACGGTCACGACGAAGTCGCGGCGGTTCCACTGCGTCTTCGGTTGCAGGCTCGGGTGTTCGGAGTCGGACATGGTTACCCCTTGCGGTCGGGAAGGCAGGCTGTCATCTTTGACGGCGCAGGAGCGTAACAGAGGGGTGCGAACCCGCCAAGGAGGGAAGAGAGTATGAGAATCTGCATCATCGGCAGCGGCGGCATCGGCGGCTACTTCGGTGGGCGGCTCGCCGCCGCGGGCAACGAGGTCGTGTTTTTCGCGCGGGGAGCGCACCTCGCAGCCATGCGCGCGGACGGGCTCCACGTGCAGAGCGCGCTCGGCGCCGTCCACGTGCACCCCGTGCACGCCACCGACGACCCGGCAGCGCTCGCCCCCAGCGACCTCGTGATCATCGCGGTCAAGCTGTGGAGCACCGCGGACGCAATCGAAGCGGCGGCACCCGCCATGCGCGACGACTCGGCCATCGTGTCGCTCCAGAACGGCGTCGAAGCGGTGTCGCTGCTGTCTCGGCGCTTCGGCCGCGAGCGCGTGCTGGGCGGCCTCGCACAGATCTCGGCCCTGATCGAATCGCCCGGCGTGATCCGGCACAACGGCACGCTGCAGCGGCTCGTGTTCGGCGAGCTCGACCGGCGGCGCACCCCGCGTGTCGAAGCGTTTCTGTCGGCATGTCTCGCCGCCGGCATCGACGCCCATGTGAGCGACGACATCGAGCGCGCGATCTGGGAGAAATTCGTGTTCCTCGTCGGCTTGAGCGGCATGACGACGCTCACCCGCTGTCCGCTCGGACCCATCCGGGAAAACCCGACGACGCGCGCGCTGCTGCTGGAAGTGATGAGCGAAGCGGCGGCGCTCGGTCGGTCGCGCGGCATCGCGCTGTCCGAGGACTGCGCGGCGCGTCAGCTCGCGTTCATGGACACGCTGCCAGAGAACATGGAATCGTCGATGCTCGGCGACCTCAAGCGCGGGAATCCGCTGGAGCTGGAGTGGTTAAGCGGCACCGTCGCGCGCGTGGGTGACGAACCGGGCGTACCCGCTCCCGCAAACAGCTTCATCCGTGCGGCGCTGATGCTGCATGCGGCGGGGCGGCGCAGCGATGCGTGACGGTGGCGAAGCGAGGTGGTAACTGCGTCACTTCGGACGGATATATCAAGCAGGCATCTCACAAATGCACGTCGCCGCCTTGTATCGCTATCCGGTGAAAGGATTCACTGCCGAGGAATGTGAATCCCTATCGGTCCTGGATGAGGGGCGCATCGCCGGGGACCGGGTTCTCGGTGTTCGATTTGCCAATTCGGCAATCCCGGGCGATGCCTGGGGCACGAAACACGAGTTCGTCGCGTTGGTAAATACCCCTGGGCTGGCGCGGCTTCAGCTCCGGTTCGATCACGAGACGCAGCGGCTGCGCATCGAGCTGCAAGGCGAAGTTCTCGTTGACGAGACGCTGAACAATGCAGGACGCAAGCGCGTCGCCGCAGCAATAGAAGAATACGTCCTCACACTCGATGAGAATCCACTCTCTTCGCGCTCAGACCGACTTCCGTTACGGGTGGTCGGCGACGGAGTTACGCCCCGTTATCAAGACGCCGAGCCGGGTTACGTGACACTGCACGGACGCCAAAGCCTTGCAGCTGTTGCGGCCGGCGCGGGCGCTCCCGATCTGAGCGAGCATCGGTTCCGCTCAAATATCGCCGTTGACGGCCTAGGCGCGTGGGAAGAGCAAGAATGGATAGGCCGAAGCGTTCGCATTGGTGAGGTCAAATTCGAAGTCGTGAGGGCGAAAGGCAGATGCCTGGCCACGCACGCGAATCCGCTCACCGGACAGCGAGACCTGCCAATCATGAAAACGCTGCTTGAGGTCTTTCCTCGGCAAAACCCCACTTTTGCAGTCGCGATGACAGCTGATCGCGGGGGCACCATTCACGTTGGCGATGAGGTCAAACCCGGTGATCGAGAAAAGCCCGCCTAACTCCATTCGAGAGGGACGCGCGCGAGAGCAGTCCGGGAAGACCCGAAGGCGCGCTGTCGCGCCTCGGGGAAAACACTCTCGGCGACCGTCACTTGAGGTCGGACAGGCTGGCTCCGAAGTTGATGTGAAAGACCTGGTCATCCAGGGCAAGTGCGGGAACCGACTTGATGCCCAGCTTCTCGGCCTCAGAGAGGCGGCCCTTGGTCGTGCCGAGGTCCACGACCTCGACCTCGAAGCGGTTCCTGTCCAACGCCCCGAGCACCGATTGCTCCGCGCTGACGCACACGGGGCACCCGGCGTGGTAGAAGACGGCTTTCTTCTTCATGGTCCTGGCTCCTTTCGTATCGACGATTTTCGCTCACGGTGGCACAGTGCCACCCGCGCCGAGAAGATGCGCCGACGGCGTAATCGCCGCAAGATGGCACTTTCCGGTAAGGTAGGCACGCGATGGTTCTCACCCGTTCCTCAGAGAGTGGGCCTCCCGTGAACGAGGATCGCAAGGCCATTCCCGTCGCGGCCATGGTGGAGAGCATCATCGGCTGCAAATGGTCGGTGCTCCTCCTTGGGCTTCTGGCTGACGGATGCACCCGGCCCAGCGCGCTCCTTC
>JBDHRV010000137.1:0-9494 GCA_039807745.1 Burkholderiales bacterium | reverse complement strand
GCCCGTACCGCCGCAGGATGATTTCGTGCTCGAGGGCGGTGAAACCCTGGTGCTCTCGGGCAAGGCCGAGGCACTGGAGCGCGCGGGGCGCGCGATGGCCGCTTGAGCGGCCTGACAGTTCTCTTGTGACTCGATCGTCCGAAGGCACAATCGGGACAAGTGCAATCACCGCCGCGCACGCCACACCATGACCACACCGTTTGTCGCCGTCACCGAATACCTGCGCCAGCACATCCGCACCGTGCCCGACTGGCCCGCGCCCGGCGTGCAGTTCCGCGACATCACGCCGCTGCTGCAGAACCCGCAGGTGTTTCGCGTCCTGGTCGATGCCTTCGTGCAGCGTTACATGGACCCGGCGCTGCGCCCCGACGTGGTCGCCGGGCTGGACGCGCGTGGCTTCATCGTCGGCGCGGTCGTCGCCTACGAGCTCGGTGTCGGGTTCGTGCCGATCCGCAAGAAGGGCAAGCTCCCCTACGCCACCGTGGCCGAGACCTTCGAGCTCGAATACGGCAGCGCCACCGTCGAGCTGCACACCGACGCCGTGCACCCGGGCCAGCGCGTCTTGCTGATCGACGACCTGATCGCCACCGGTGGCACCATGATGGCCGGCCGCAGGCTGCTGGAAAAACTCGGCAGCACCGTGATCGAGGGCGCTGCCATCGTCGATCTGCCGGAACTGGGCGGTTCGGCACGTCTGCGCGCCAGCGGCCTGCCGCTGTTCACGCTGGTGAGCTTCGACGGTTGAAGCGCGTTTCAGGCTGGCGCCTTGGCGCAGCGCCAACCCTCGGGCATGCGCGCGGCCTTGAGTGCGGCCAGCAGCCCGGCCGGCGCGCCTTCCGGTGTCAGGCGGTCGGCAGCGCTGTAGACGATCTGCTCTTCCTTGGGATTGTGGATCTGCAATTGCTTGAAGAGTTCACGCGCGTCGTCCTGCGCCGCCGCCACATCGTTTCCGCTGCTGCACACGCCAAGCAGTGCATCGATGATTGGCCACATGATGCCGTGCTCGCGCTGCATCACGAAGATCGGCATCGTCAACCCCGAGGCTTCCAGCGGCGGAAACAGCACCGCCTCTTCCAGATGGATGTGCAGGCGCAGCAGCTCCAGCGCCTCGGCCAGTTTTTCCAGTGGCGCGGCGTCCTTGAGCACGGCCTTGATGCCGTCATCGATCTGGCGGTGCTGCACTTCCAGCCAAGCGCTCGGGCGTTCGGTATTCATGACCGCAAACGTAGCACAGCGCAAAGACCCCGATGCGAGCGCTGGCGTTCACTTGCCGATGCAGAAGCGCGTGAATCGCGGCGGAGCCTTGCGAATCAAGTCTCTGCCGACTCGTCGCGGTGAATGTGTACCTATGCGTGTACTCGAGATCGGCTCGTCATGCGAGGTGCGCCTTGGCTTCGCGCCGCGATGCGCTCGACCCTGTAACAAGCCGAGCAACTTGCCCACATGGTGAAGGCAGTCAAGCGCGTGCGGCGCCCTTCTTCCTTTCTTGCTAAAGGCTGTCTATCATATGGAGTCAATTTAACCCCATGCGAAAGGCAGCCATCTGGATGGCAACCGTCGGCGAAACCCCGACCCGAGCGGGACGCTACATCACCCAGTCCACGGGCTATCGGGCGTTCATGCCGGCCCCCTGCCACCACATCCTGCACTGGCACTGGGCGGCGAGCTGCAGGGCCTGCTCTCCGCCGAGACGCAGCTCTTCGGAGAAACCCTGCCGCGCGACGTGGCGAAGTGATCAACTATGTGCGCGCCATGAACCACGGCCTGGCGCGCCTGCCCGAGCTGCCGGTTTCGATGCGGCTAATCCGCGAGATCCACGCTGAACTGATGCGCGGCGTGCGCGGCGGCAGGCTCCAGTCGGGTGAACTGCGCACCAGCCAGAACTGGATCGGCCCGGCTGGTGAAGCTCGGCGTGCTCAGCGAGATAACCGGCTATGCGCGGAACCGGCGCTTTCGCTACGCGCCCTACATCGATCTGTTCACCTGACCCATGCCCCTCAAGAAATCCGACCTCTATTCCTCCCTCTGGGCCTCCTGCGATGAACTGCGTGGCGGCATGGATGCCAGCCAGTACAAGGACTACGTCCTGTTCATGCTGTTCATCAAGTACGTGAGCGACAAGTACGGCGCGAGCCGCGACTTCGCCCCGCCGGTCACGATCCCCAGGGGCGCGAGCTTTGCCGACATGGTGGCGCTCAAGGGCAAGGCCGACATCGGCGACAAGATCAACACGCAAGTCATCCAGCCGCTGATCGAGGCCAACGCGCGCCTCGCGCGCAGCGACTTCCCCGACTTCAACGATCCGAACAAGCTCGGCGACGGCAAGGAGATGGTCGATCGGCTCACCAACCTGATCGGCATCTTCCAGAAGCCCGAACTGGATTTCTCGGGCAACCGCGCCGAGCATGACGACATCCTCGGCGACGCCTACGAATACCTGATGCGCCACTTCGCCTCGCAAAGTGGCAAGAGCAAGGGCCAGTTCTACACGCCCTCCGAAGTGAGCCGCGTCATCGCGCAGGTGATCGGCATCGCACCGGAGAACACCCGCGCCGCCACCACCGCCTACGACCCGACCTGCGGCTCGGGCTCGCTGCTGCTGAAGGTGGCCGCGCAGGCCGGCCGGCAGATCACGCTCGAAGGCCAGGAGAAGGACGTGACCACGGCGGGCCTTGCCCGCATGAACATGATCCTGCACGACTTCCCCACCGCCAACATCCTCACGGGCAACACGCTGGCCGCGCCCAAGTTCAAGGATGGCGAGCAGTTGCGAACCTACGACTACGTGGTCGCCAATCCGCCGTTTTCCGACAAGACCTGGAGCACCGGCCTCACCCTGGGCGAGAGCGGCGCGGGCGATGCGTTCCAGCGTTTCGTGTGGGGCGTGCCGCCCGCCAAGCAGGGCGATTACGCCTACCTCCTGCACATCATCCGTTCGATGAAGAGCAGCGGCAAAGCGGCCTGCATCCTGCCGCACGGCGTGCTGTTTCGCGGCAACGCCGAAGCCGTGATCCGCCGCGAGCTGCTGCGCTCAGGGATCCTGAAGGGCATCATCGGTCTGCCGGCCAACCTCTTCTACGGCACCGGCATCCCCGCCTGCATCCTCGTGCTCGACAAGGAGAACGCCGCCGCGCGCAAGGGCGTGTTCCTGATCGACGCCAGCCGTGGCTTCATCAAGGACGGCCCCAAGAACCGCCTGCGCGAGCAGGACATCCACCGCATCGTCGATACCTTCACGCGCCAACTGGACGTACCGCGCTATGCGCGCAGGGTTCCGCTGGACGAAATTGCCGACGCCAAGAACGACTACAACCTCAACCTGCCGCGCTACATCGACAGTACCGAACCCGAAGACCTGCAGGACATCGACGGCCATTTGAACGGTGGCATCCCCGAGCGCGACCTGAATGATCCCAACTGCGCGCTGGCCAACTACTGGCGCGTGCTCCCCGGCCTGCGCGCCGCGCTGTTCGAGCCGCTGCGCACAGGCTACGCGCAACTCAAGCTCCCGTTGCCCGAGGTGCGGCCGGCGATCCTGGGCCACGCCGAGTTCAGCGCCTTCAACCAGAGCGTGACCGCGCTCTTCGACGGTTGGCGCGCCGTTGCGACGAAGCAGCTCGGCGCCTTCGGCCAGGACGGCCACCCCAAGGCGCTGATCGCGGCGCTGTCCGAGGCGCTGCTCGCCGCCTTCAAGACTGCGCCGCTGCTCGATGCCTACGATGTCTACCAGCACCTGATGGACTACTGGGCCGAGCTCATGCAGGACGACGCCTACCTCATCGCCGCCGACGGCTGGGTGGCCAAGCCTGCGCGCATCATCGAGACCGACAAGAAGGGCAAATCCAAGGACAAGGGCTGGGCCTGCGAGCTGATCCCCAAGCCCTTCATCGTCGCGCGCTATTTCGCCCGCGAGCAGGCGGCCCTCGACGCCGCGCAGGCCGAACTCGAAGCCGTCACCGCAAACCTGGCCGAACTGGAAGAAGAACACGGCGGCGAGGAAGGCGCCTTCGCCGGCTTCGACAAGATCAGCGCCGCCCAGGTCAAGGATCGCATCCGGGAGATCGGCGTCGATCTCGAGGCAGGGGAAGAACTCGCCGTACTCAGGCGATGGTTGAACTTGGGCGATCAGGAGGGCCGGCTGAAGAAGCGCGTCAGGAAACTGGAGGCCGCGCTCGATCAGCTCGCCCATGAAAAGTATCCCGCGCTCAGCGAAGCCGAGATCAAGACCCTGGTCATCGACGACAAGTGGATGACGCAGCTCGCGGCCACCGTGCAGGGCGAACTGGAGCGCGTCTCGCAGACCTTGACCGGCCGCATTCGCGAACTGGCCGAACGCTACGCCACACCGCTGCCCCGGCTCACCGACGAAGTGGCGACGCTCGCCGCGCGGGTGGAGGAACACCTCAAGAAGATGGGGGCCACATGGAGGTGAGGCCGGGGTACAAGCAGACGGAGGCGGGGGTTATTCCGGAGGATTGGGAGGTAAAGCGGCTGGGCGACTTGGGGCCGTTCCTCAAGGGCAGCGGCGTGAAGAAGGACGAGGCTCGCAGCGGGGTTCTCCCGTGTATCCGATACGGCGAGATTTACACGCATCACGACGACTACGTGAAATCATTCAACTCGTGGATTTCCCGGGAAGTCGCAGACTCCGCCACGCAACTGCGGGTAGGTGACGTGTTGTTCGCGGGCTCCGGCGAAACGAAGGAGGAGATTGGTAAGTGCGTTGCGTTCGTTGACGACATCGAGGCTTACGCGGGCGGTGACATTGTCATTCTGAGGCCGATCAGTGCACATGCTCTGTTCCTCGGTTACCTGCTCAATACTCCCGCCGTCGCATCGCAGAAGGCGCGTCGGGGCCAGGGCGATGCTGTTGTTCATATCAGCGCAAGCGCTCTGGCGAGCATCGATTTGTTGCTGCCTAGGCCAGCCGAACAACGCGCCATCGCGGCGGCGTTGGGCGATGTGGATGCGCTGCTGGGCGGGCTGGATCGGCTCATCGCCAAGAAGCGCGACCTCAAGCAGGCCGCCATGCAGCAACTCCTCACCGGCCAGACCCGCCTCCCCGGCTTCCACGGGGAGTGGGAGGTGAACACCATCGCTGAACTCGAAAGGCAAAAGTTGGTAAAGCTTTCCCGCGGACAAGTCATCTCGAAGAAGGATATCGACAACGCGCCAGGTGACTGTCCCATCTATTCGTCGTCGGTTCACAACGACGGATTGTTCGGCCGCTACGGCAACTTCATGTTCGATGAGGAGTTGATCACATGGTCAGTCGATGGAGGTGGAAACTTCTTCCATCGCCCAAGACACAAGTTCTCTGTCACGAACGTGTGTGGCTTCATGCGAGTCGAAACCTCACGAATAGACTACCGATTCTTCGCCGCTGAGCTTCAGCACTTGCATAGCCGGAAGAGTTTCGACTATCAGAGTAAGGCGCATCCCAGCGTGATCCGCAAGGAATACGAAGTTCTGCTTCCCACGCTCCCCGAACAAACCGCCATCGCCGCCGTCCTCTCCGACATGGACGCCGAACTCGCCGCCCTCGAAGCGCGCCGCGACAAGACCCGCGCGCTCAAGCAGGGGATGATGCAGGAGCTGCTCACCGGAAGGACGCGACTGGTTTGACCAACGCGACAACGAGCGCCAACCGGCAATCAGCCGCTGGTGCAATAGGCAAATGGACGCTCGCGCCGGGGGAGCGGGGCTTGCTCAGGTTCCGATCAGCGGGAGGCCCGGCCGGCCACTTTCGTGTTCCTTGAAAAACTAAAATCAAAAGTTAGAATTGCACGGAAATGAGCACTCCTCGCACCGCCTACCTCCAGACCATCCGCTCGCGTCTGCGCGACAACCCGATCGTGTCGCTGCTCGGGCCGCGCCAGGCGGGGAAGACGACCCTTGCCCGGATGTTCGCGGACGAAGCCGATGGGCCGGTGCACTTCTTCGATCTCGAATCTCCGGCCGACCTTGCGCGGCTCGCCAATCCGGAACTGGTGCTGCGGCCGCTCGCCGGCCTCGTGATTCTGGACGAGGTGCAGCGTCGGCCCGATCTGTTCCCGCTGCTGCGGGTGCTCGCGGATCGTCCGGGCAATCCGGCGCGCTTCCTGATCCTCGGCAGTGCCTCGCCCGCGCTGATCAAGGAGGGCAGCGAAAGCCTCGCAGGCCTGGTGGCGTTCATCGGTGTCACGGGTTTTTCGCTGGCGGAACTGGGTGCCGATGCGCTGTCCCGCCTGTGGTGGCGCGGCGGGTTTCCGCGCGCGCTGCTCGCAGCCGATGACACGGCCACGCGCCAGTGGCTTGATGATTTCCGACGCACCTTCCTCGAACGCGACATTCCCCAGCTCGGCATCCAGGTGCCCGCGGCGACGCTGGGCCGCTTCTGGACCATGGTGGCGCACTACCACGGGCAGGTCATCAACCTGGCGGAACTGGCGCGCGCGCTGGGCTCGTCCGAACCGACGGCGCGGCGCTATCTGGACATCCTCAGTGGCACCTACGTGGTGCGCCAGCTGCCGCCCTGGTTCGAGAACCTCAAGAAGCGCCAGGTTCGCTCGCCCAAGGTGTACGTGCGCGACTCGGGGCTGTTGCACGCACTGCTCGGCATCCCGGATGCACCGGCCCTTGAGTCGCACCCGAAACTGGGGGCGTCGTGGGAAGGTTTCTGTCTGGAGCAGATCCTGAGCGTGAGCGGTGATCGCGATGCCTACTTCTGGGGCACGCACGGTGGCGCCGAGCTCGACCTGCTGCTGCGGCACGCGGGGCGCCGGCTCGGTGTCGAGTTCAGGTTCTCGGATCAACCGGCCACCACCCGGTCGATGCGCATCGCCCAGCAGGATCTCGGGCTCGATCATCTCTATATCGTTCATCCGGGCGAGCATGAATTTCCGCTCGATGAATCGATCACCGCTGTCCCACTGCCGCGAATCATCGAGATCCTTGGATCGGGAGTCGCCTATGCCTGAGCAGCCGCGCTCCGAACGCAGCACGCAGAACCGCGTGGTTGCGCTGTTCACCGACACGGCGCGGCCCGATGGCCTTGGCTATCGCTATCTCGGCGACTGGAGCGGCCGCGAGGGCAATCGCAGCATCGAGACCGCGCTGCTGCGCGAGAATCTGGGCAAGCGCGGCTACTCGCCGGCGCACATCGGGGCGGCGCTGCAGAAGCTGGAAACCGCTGCCGACTCGACCGGCATCACGCTGTATCAGGCCAACCTGCGCACCTACCAGCTGCTGCGCTACGGCGTGCCGGTGCAGGTCGCGGCCGGTGCGGCGCATGAGAGCGTGCACCTGATCGACTGGGAGGCCCCCGAGCGCAACGATTTCGCGCTGGCCGAGGAGGTGACGCTCAGGGGCGGTCATGAACGTCGGCCCGATATCGTGCTCTATCTCAACGGCCTCGCCATCGCGGTGATCGAGCTCAAGCGCAGTTCGGTGGAGGTGGCCGACGGCGTGCGCCAGCTCATCACCAATCAGGAAGAGATCTTCCACAAGGGTTTCTTCAGCACCGTGCAGCTGCTGCTGGCGGGCAGTGATGCTCAAGGGCTGCGCTACGGCACCACCGGCACGCCGGAGCAATTCTTCGTCGAGTGGAAGGACGAGAGCCCGCCCGCCGCGGGCCTGCCGCCCGTGGCCGGGGCCTTGCTCGACCGGCCGCTGGCGCAGCTGTGCAACCAGGCGCGGCTGCTCGATCTCATGCGCCACTTCATCCTCTTCGACGCCGGGCAGAAGAAGGTGCCGCGCCCGCACCAGTTCTTCGGCGTGAAGGCCGCGCAGGAGCGCATCGCACGGCGCGAAGGCGGCGTCATCTGGCACACCCAGGGCAGCGGCAAGAGCATCCTCATGGTGCTGATCGCCAAATGGCTGCTGGAGCACGACCCCGAGGCGCGCATCCTCGTCGTCACCGACCGCGACGAGCTCGACAAGCAGATCGAAGGCGTGATGAAGAATGCCGGCGTGATCGGCGCCGACTCGCCCTCGCCGCGCATCACCTCGCGGCGCGAGTTCGTGGAGAAGCTGGGGTCGGCGACGCCGCGCCTGTTGTGCGCGCTGGTGCACAAGTTCGATCCGTCCGATCTCAAGGGCGAGCCGCCGCCGCTCGTCGGGCGCTTCTACGTGTTCGTGGACGAGTGTCACCGCACCCAGGGCGGCGACATGAACCGGCAGATGAAGCGCTGGCTGGGCGGCGCCATCTTCGTCGGCTTCACCGGCACGCCGCTCCTGCGCCGTGACAAGCCGATGACGCGCGATGTGTTCGGCACCTACATCCACACCTACAAGTTCCACGAGGGCGTGGCCGACGGCATCATCCTCGACCTCAAGTACGAGGCCCGCGACGTGCCGCAGCGGCTGACCTCGCGGGCCGCCATCGACAACTGGTTCGAGCACAAGACGCGCGGCCTCAACAACTTCCAGAAGGCCGTGCTGCGCAGGCGCTGGGCGACGATGGAAGAGCTGATGAGCGCCGGCGAGCGCAAGCAGCGCATCATCGCCAGCATCATGGAGGACTTCAGCTTGAAGCCACGCCTCAACAACGACCGTGGCACCGCGATCCTGGTGGCGGCGTCGATCTACGACGCCTGCCACTACTACCGCCTGTTCCAGAACACGTCGTTCGGGCCGTTCTGCGGCATCGTCACCTCCTACGAGCCCAACCACAACGCCATCTCGCGCGAGCCGGCGAACAGCGACGAACGCTACAAGTTCGATACCTACACCCGGCACGTGCTGAAGTACGGCCAGACGACGAAGCAGTACGAGGACGAGGTCAAGCGCCGCTTCATCGAGGAGCCGGCCAATCTCAAGCTCCTGATCGTGGTGAGCAAGCTGCTCACCGGCTTCGATGCGCCGAGCTGCAGCTACATCTATCTCGACAACGAGCTGCGTGACCACAATCTGTTCCAGGCGATCTGCCGCACCAACCGGCTCGACGGCGTCGACAAGGACTACGGCCACATCGTCGACTTCAAGGCGCTGTTCGGCGAGGTGCAGGAGGCGATCGCGGTCTACAGCTCGGACGAGCTGGACATCGACGAAGGAGGCGTCGGGGACAACAACGTCCACCTCAAGGACTGGCTCGCCGAAGGCCGCAAGAAGCTCGAGGCCGCGCGCGAGGCGCTGCGCTATCTGTGCGAGCCGGTGCCTGCATCGGCCAATGGCGCGCGCGAGGTCGAGCACTACCTGCACTACTTCTGCGGCGACGCCACCAACGCCAACGCGCTCGCCGAGACCGAACCGCTGCGGGTGTCGTACTACAAGGCCGTGGCTCTGTTTGTGCGCGCCTGGTCCGAGCTGGCCCAGAACCTGGCCGAGGCGGGCTACACCGACGCCACGGCCGATGCGCTGCGCAAGGAAGCGGAGTTCCACACCGAGATCCGTGCCGCCATCAAGAAGCACTCGGGCGAGGAGCTGGACATCAAGCCCTACGAGGCGGACATGCGCCACCTCATCAACACCTACATCCAGGCCGATGCGGCGGCGGGGTTGGGGCAGCTCGGCGA
>JBDHRV010000136.1:0-9537 GCA_039807745.1 Burkholderiales bacterium | reverse complement strand
TTCTTGAGCAGCTTGCCGAGGCTGCGCCGCTCCTTGCCGCTGCGGCGCGCCGCGAGCGACACGTTGCCGTGCGTCTCGGTCAGCAACTGCGCGAGATACGAGCGCTCGAACTCCGCGATCGCCCGCGCCTTCGCGGCCTGGAAGCAGTCCGCACCCTTCAGGGTGAAGGCGGCAGCGCCGGGTCCGAAGCGGTTCGGATCCAGTCCCGCCGGATCGATCTCGATCTCGCTGCCCTGGCACAGCAGATACTCGCGATGCACCAGGTTTTCGAGCTCGCGCACGTTGCCCGGCCACTCGTAGCGATCGAGCAGCGCGAGGCTCGCGCGCGACAGAGGCTTTTCCGGGCGGCCGTACTGACGGCTGAAGCGTCGCAGGAAATGACTGGCGAGCGCCGCGACATCTGCACGTCGTGCGCGCAGGGACGGCATCTCGAGACCCATGATGTTGAGACGGAACAGGAGGTCCTGGCGAAACTGCCCGCGCCGCGCGCGCCCCGCGAGGCTCTCGTTGCTCGCCGCGATGATGCGCACGTTCGCGACCATGATGTGCTTGCCGCCCAGGGGCCGGTAGTGCTGATCCTGCAGAAAGCGCAGCAGCGCCACCTGGGCGCGCGCCGTCAATGTCTCGACCTCGTCGAGAAAGAGCGTCCCGCCTTCGGCGTCGGCAATGACGCCGGCACGCGTATCGCGGGCATCGGTGTAGGCACCTTTCGTGTGGCCGAAGAGCTCGTTCTCGACGAGGTTGTCGGGAATCGCGCCGCAGTTCACCGGAATGAACGGGAAGTCGCGCCGTGCCCCGAGGTAATGGATGCCGCGCGCGGCGAGTTCCTTGCCGGTACCGGTCTCGCCGTGTATCAGGACCGTCGCGTCGCACGCGGCATAGCGCCGGATGAGCTCGACGCTACGCAAAAAAGCGGACGACTCTCCGACCAGATTAAGACGGGCCAGATCTTCCATGTTGCTCCTCCCCAACGGCGGCGGCGTATGAATCGCCATACTGAGGTAATGCAGCTAGCGCCTAAGGAGCTTAATGGTCCCACTGCAATGCTTACCGATGATATACGTGGCGTTCCTCAACGAATCTCTCAACCTGGGAGCTTTCCCGGGCGTCACCGGACCACTTCGCGGTAGGCGTGCCAGGCGCCGTGGCCGATCACCGGCACCGCCACGGAGAGGCCCGCAAACCAGGTGACAAAGCCCGCCGCCGAGAGCACGACGATGATCAACGCCCAGAGCATCATCGGGCCGAAGTTCTTCCGCAGCGCATTGATGCTCACGATCATCGCCGTGAGCGCATCCATCTTTTCCCGGTCGAGCAGCATCGGGATCGAGACCACCGTGGTCGCGAACACGAGCAGCGCGAACCCGGCGCCCGCCATGACATACGCAAGCACGAAGATGATGCCTTCCGGCGCCGCGATCATGTTCACGACCATCTCGCCCAGGCTCGGCATGCCCTTGGGGAAGAAGAGCGCGACCACCACCGACGATATCCGCAGCCAGACTGCCATCAGGAGCGCCAGGATGAGGGCGAAGAACCCCACGGCCGGCGCGTTGCGCCGCCAGGCCACGAGCGTCGGCGCGAGCCTGATCTGCTCCTTCAGCTCCAGCCGCCGGCTGATGTCGTAGAGGCCGAGGCAGAGAAAGGGCCCGACGATGAGGAACCCGGTCACCAGGGCGAGTTCGTAGGCGGGCTCGTTCGTCAGCGCGAGCAGGGCCCAGCCCATCGCGGTGAACGTGACGCCATAGACGAGGCTCGCTTCGATGGCGCTGCAGAAGTCCGCCCAGCCCAGCTTTAGCCAGCGCACGGGAGCGTCCATGCCGACCGCGACGGTTTCCGGCCAGGTGAACTCGGCCGGCGTCTCGCGTTTGATCTCTTCCATGTCCCGTTTCCTCTGTGTCCCTTGACGGACGTTTTCTGCGTTTCATTCTATCGGGACTCGGCGTCGAGCGCCTCCCAGCGGGCGAGCAGGTCGAGCAGCTCGCTCTCGATCGCGTCGAAACGCGCCTGCAGCGGCGCCACCTCTGCGGCGCGCTCGCGGTACAGCGCGGGGTCGGCAAGACGTTCGCCGATCGCCTTCTGCTCGGCCTCGAGAGCAGCGATGCGTTCCGGCAGTGCCGCGAGCTCGCGTGTCTCGTTGAAGCTCAGCCGCGGGCGCCGGGGGCGGGCCGCAGGGGCAGCGGCCGGCGGCGCGTCGGGCACGCTCGGCTCGGGCATCGGCGCGGCGCGCGCGCGCATCCAGTCGTCGTAGCCTCCCGCAAACTCGCGCACCGTGCCGTCGCCTTCGACCGCGATCACCTGGGTCACCACGTTGTCGAGAAAGGCGCGGTCGTGGCTCACCAGAAAGACGGTCCCGCGGTAACGCTGCAACAGGTCTTCCAGCAGCTCGAGGGTATCGATGTCGAGGTCGTTGGTCGGCTCGTCCAGCACCAGCGCGTTGGCCGGACGCGAGAAGAGACGCGCGAGCAGCAGGCGATTGCGTTCCCCGCCCGAGAGCGACGAGACCTTGGCGCGCGCACGCTCCGGCGGGAACAGGAAGTCCCCGAGGTAGCCGATGACGTGCCGCCGCGCGCCATCGATTTCCACGAAATCCGAGCCCTGACTCACCACGTCGGTGAGCGCAGCGGCCTCGTCGAGCTGCGCGCGCAGCTGATCGAAGTAGGCGACGGTGAGACGGGTGCCGAGCCGCACGCTGCCGTGGTCGGGCGCGAGCTCGCCCAGGATGATCCTGAGCAGCGTGGTCTTGCCGGCGCCGTTCGGACCGACGATGCCGACCCGGTCGCCGCGCAGGATGCGCGTGCCGAAGTCGCGGATCACGGTGCGCTCGCCAAAGGTCTTGCTCACGTGCTGCAGTTCGGCGACGAGCTGCCCGGAGCGCTCGCCGAGGGCGAGCTCGAGCTTCACGCTGCCGATGCGGTCGCGGCGCGCCGCGCGCTCGCGCCGCAGCTGCTCCAGGCGCCGCACGCGCCCCTCGTTGCGCGTGCGCCGCGCCTCGATGCCCTTGCGGATCCAGACCTCCTCCTGCGCGAGCAGCTTGTCGAACTTTTCGTCCTGCACTGCCTCGTCCGCGAGCTGCTTCGCCTTCGCGGCCTGGTAGTCGGAAAAGCTGCCGGCGAAAGCAGTGAGCCGCCCGCGGTCGAGCTCCACGATGCGATTCGCGACCCGGTCGAGGAAGCGACGGTCGTGCGTCACGGTCACGAGCGTGCCGGGGAAGCCCGCCAGGAAGCTTTCGAGCCAGTCGATGGTGTCGAGGTCGAGATGGTTGGTCGGCTCATCGAGCAGCAGCAGCCCCGGCTCCCGCACCAGCGCGCGGGCCAGCGCCACGCGCCGCCGCACGCCGCCCGACAGCGTCGCGACCGCGGCATCGGCATCGAGCGTGAGCGCGGTGAGCACACTGTCGATGCGGCTCGCAAGACGCCAGCCGTCGCCGGCTTCGAGCCGCTCCTGCACCGCGTGCAGCCGATCGAGCAGCGCCGCGTCCTCGTGCCGTTCCGCGAGCAACGCGGCGAGCCGGTGGTATTCGACCAGTTGCTCGTTGACCGCGCCGAGCCCTTCCGCCGCGCACTCGAACACGGTCATCGCGGCATCGAGCACCGGCTCCTGCTCCACCAGTGCGATGCGCAGCCCCGGCGCGCGCCAGATTTCGCCGTCATCCGGCTCGCCCTGCCCTGCCATGAGCCGCAGCAGGCTCGACTTGCCGGTGCCGTTGCGCCCGATCAACCCGATGCGCTCCCCCGCCTCGATCACGAGGTCCGCGCGATCGAGCATCGGCCAGTGACCATAGGCGAGCGAAACCTGCTTGAGCGTGATAAGAGGCATGGGGATTCATCGCGAGGGCGGCGTGCGGCGCAGTCTAACGTTCGGTGACACGCTTGGACAGCCGGAGTCGAGGAAGAGGTATTGCGCTGCATCACACCGATGCGCCGATCAGCTATAGAATTCCGCCCTGAGCTGCGGCGGATCGCGATCACGCTTCGCCGCAGCCGAAGCATCCTTGCATGGGAGAAGGTCGACATGGGCGAGACGAGATTCACCGAAGAACACGACTGGCTGCGGATGGACGACGACGGCACGGCCACCGTGGGCATCACCGACTACGCGCAGAAGCAGTTGGGCGACCTGGTCTTCGTCGGGCTGCCGGAAGTCGGCACGGCCTTCGAGCAGGGCGCCGATGCAGCGGTGATCGAATCGGTGAAGGCAGCGAGCGATCTCAAGCTGCCCGTCGCGGGCACTGTGATCGAAGTGAACGAAAGCCTCGTGGATGATCCGGGCATGGTGAACAGCGACCCGCTCGGCGACGGCTGGTTCGTGAAGATCAAGGTGGCGGATCCCGCGGCCGCGTCGAACCTGCTCGACGAAGCCGCCTACGAGAAATACGTCGCGAGCCTCGACTGATGAACCGGCCACTGATTCAGCGCCGCACGTTCGACGAGCTCGAGCGGCGCGACGATTTCCAGCGCCGCCACATCGGGCCCGACGCGCGCGAGCAAGCGCTCATGCTGGACACGCTCGGGCTCGATTCGCTCGACGCCTTGATCGACGCTGTCGTGCCGCCTGCCATCCGCTCCGGCGAGGCCCTCGCCATCGGCGCACCGCGCACGGAAGCGGAGATCCTGGGCGAGCTGCGAGGCATCGCGCAGCGCAATGAGGTGTTCAAGTCCTACATCGGGATGGGCTACTACGACTGCCACACGCCGCCCGTGATCCTGCGCAACATCCTCGAGAACCCGGCGTGGTACACGGCGTACACGCCCTACCAGCCGGAGATCTCGCAGGGACGGCTGGAAGCTCTGCTCAACTTCCAGACCATGGTCGCGGACTTGACCGGGCTCGAGATCGCGAACGCCTCGATGCTGGACGAGGGAACCGCGGCCGCGGAGGCCATGGCGTTCTGCCGGCGCGTCTCGAAGAGCGCGGGCAAGAAGTTCTTCGTCGCGCGGGATTGCCATCCGCAGACGATCGAGGTCGTGACCACCCGCGCCGAACCGCTCGGGATCGAGGTGGTCGTCGGTGATCCCGCGAGCGAGCTCGACGCACGCGCATGCTTCGGCGTCCTGCTGCAGTATCCCGCGTCGTCGGGCGCGATCCACGACTACCGCGCCACGATCGAGCACGCGCACGCGCACGGCGCGCTGGTGGCGCTGGCGGCCGATCTGCTCGCGCTCACGCTCCTGGCATCGCCGGGCGAGCTCGGCGCCGATGTCGCCGTCGGCAGCGCCCAGCGCTTCGGCGTCCCCATGGGTTACGGCGGTCCCCACGCCGCCTACTTCGCAACGCGCGATGCCCATAAGCGCATGATGCCGGGGCGGCTCGTCGGCGTGTCGATCGACAGCAAAGGCAATCCGGCCTACCGGCTGGCGATGCAGACGCGCGAGCAGCACATCCGCCGCGAGAAGGCGACCAGCAACATCTGCACGGCGCAGGTACTGCTTGCCGTGATCGCGTCGATGTACGCGGTATGGCATGGGCCGCGCGGCCTCAGGACCATCGCCGAGCGCGTGCACCGGCTGACTGCGGCGCTTGCAGCCGGACTGCGGCGCGCGGGCTGCGATGTCGTGCACGACGCGTTCTTCGACACCCTCACGCTGCGCACGGGGGCGCGCACTGCGGATCTCCACGCCGCGGCGCGGGCGCAGCGCATCAACCTGCGCGAGGTGGATGGGCAGACCATCGGCATCTCGCTCGACGAGACCACGACGCCCGCCGACGTGGAAGCGCTGTGGTCGCTCTTCACTGCCGCGCAGGCGCCCGTGTTCGCGCAGATCGAGCCGACGACACCCGACGCGATTCCGGCCGCCCTTGCCCGCACGAGCGCCTTCCTCACCCACCCCGTTTTCACCGCACATCACTCCGAGACGGCCATGCTGCGCTATCTGCGCAGCCTCGCCGACAAGGATCTCGCCCTCGATCGGACGATGATTCCGCTGGGATCGTGCACGATGAAGCTCAACGCGACGACGGAGATGATCCCGATCACGTGGCGCGAGTTCGCAGGACTGCACCCGTTCGCGCCGACCGACCAAGCCGCGGGTTACGCGCAACTGATCGCGGACCTCGAGCGCATGCTGTGCGCGTGTACCGGATACGACGCCGTCTCGCTGCAGCCCAACGCCGGCTCGCAGGGCGAGTACGCCGGCCTGCTCGCGATTCGCGCGTGGCACGCCAGCCGCGGCGAAGGTCACCGCAACGTGTGCCTGATTCCGAGCTCGGCACACGGCACCAACCCGGCGAGTGCGCAGATGGCCGGCATGCAGGTGGTGGTGGTCCAGTGCGACGAGCGCGGCAACGTCGACCTCGGCGACCTCACCGCGAAGGCAGCAAAGCACGCCGCGAACCTCGCCGCCATCATGATCACCTATCCCTCGACCCACGGCGTGTTCGAGGCACAGGTGCGCGAGATCTGCGACGTCGTGCACGCGCACGGCGGTCAGGTATACATCGACGGCGCGAACCTCAACGCGATGGTCGGGCTCTGCGAGCCCGGCCGCTTCGGCGGCGACGTGTCGCACCTGAACCTGCACAAGACGTTCTGCATTCCGCACGGCGGCGGCGGCCCCGGTGTCGGGCCGATCGGGGTCAAGGCGCATCTCGCGCCCTTCCTGCCCGGCCACCGCGTGGTCGGCTTGTCCGGCATCGGCGCCGTGTCGGCCGCGCCCTGGGGCAGCGCGAGCATCCTGCCGATCAGCTGGGTGTATATCTCGCTCATGGGCGCCGCGGGTCTCAGGCATGCGAGCGCGATCGCGATCCTGAACGCGAACTACGTTGCGCAGCGCCTGGCACCCCACTACCCCATCCTCTACACCGGAGACCGAGGGCGGGTGGCGCACGAGTGCATCATCGATCTGCGCCAGATCACGGACCAGACCGGGATCACCGTGGAGGACGTAGCGAAACGGCTGATCGACTTCGGTTTCCACGCACCGACGATGTCCTTTCCGGTGGCGGGCACGCTCATGATCGAGCCGACGGAAAGCGAGTCGAAGGCCGAGCTCGACCGCTTCTGCGACGCCATGGTCCGCGTCCGCGCAGAGATCCGCGCCGTGGAGACGGGCGAGCTGGATGCGAAGGACAATCCGCTCAAGCATGCACCGCATACTGCACAAACGCTCGCCGGACCATGGGATCATCCCTATTCGCGCGAGACGGCGGTGTTTCCGGTGCCCACGCTGCGCGCGAACAAGTATTGGCCGCCCGTGGGCCGCGTCGACAACGTCTACGGCGACCGCAATCTGGTGTGCGCCTGCCCGCCCGTATCCGCCTACGAGCAAGTCGAACCCGCGTAGTCAGGAGAGCCACATGAGAACGTCCCTCGTGCTCACCGTCGTCGGCAACGATCGCCCTGGGCTCGTGAGCACCCTCTCCGACACGATCGCCGCCTTCGAGGGCAACTGGACCGAGACGCGCATGGCGAGCCTCGGCGGCAAGTTCGCCGGCATCCTGCTCGTCACCGTGCCGCAGACGCAGGCCGACGCCCTGATCGGTGCGCTGCGCAAGCTGGAGGCGCAATGGCTGCACCTCGTGATCGAGCGAAGCGCCGCTGAAGCGTCGCCGGAGGGCAGCCGGCTGCTCGAGCTCGAACTCGTCGGACAGGACCGCCCGGGCATCGTGCGCGACATCTCGCGCCTGCTGGCCGAGCGCGGCGTCAACATCGAAGATCTGGAGACGGCTTGCGTCAGCGGATCCTTCTCCGGCGAAACGCTCTTCAAGGCACAGGCGCGACTGCGGGTGCCGCGCGAGCTCGCTACCGCGGGGCTGCGCGCGCTGCTGGAGACGCTCGCGAACGAACTGATGGTGGACGTGAGCCTCGACGAGGCTGCCGCGCAGGACGACCGACCGACATGACCGAACCCGCTTCCACTGCCCTCGCGCGCACACCGCTGTACGCGCTGCATCGCGAGCTGGGCGCCCGCATGGTCCCGTTCGCGGGCTACGAGATGCCGGTGCAGTACCCGAACGGCATCCTCAAGGAGCACCTGCACGCGCGCACCGCGGCCGGGCTCTTCGACGTCTCGCACATGGGGCAGGTGCGGCTCGCCGGCGCCGCAGCGGCCGCGGCGCTCGAATCGCTGGTGCCGGTCGACGTGGTCGACCTCGGCGTCGGCCGCCAGCGCTATGCGCTCTTCACGAACGACGCGGGCGGCATTCGCGACGACCTCATGATCGCGAACTTCGGCGACCATCTGCTGCTCGTCGTCAACGCCGCGTGCAAGGCGCAGGACTTCGCGCACCTGCACGCCCATCTCGACGGCCGCTGCGAAGTAACGGAGCTCACCGATCGCGCGCTGTTCGCCTTGCAGGGTCCGCAGGCGGGGGCGGTGCTCGCCAGGTTCGCGCCCGAAACCGGGCCGATGACGTTCATGACCGTCGGCCCCGCAACGCTCGCGGGCATTGCATGCACCGTCAGCCGCTCCGGCTACACGGGCGAAGACGGTTTCGAGATCTCGGTGCCCGCCGAGCACGCGGAGGCGCTCGCGCGCTTGCTCCTCGCCGAACCGGAAGTCGCGCCGATCGGTCTCGGCGCGCGCGATTCGCTGCGACTCGAAGCCGGGTTGTGCCTCTACGGTCACGACATCGATGCGGCCACCACGCCGGTCGAGGCCGACCTCGCGTGGGCGCTCTCCAGGTCGCGCCGGGCGGGCGGCGCGCGCCCCGGCGGCTATCCGGGTGCCACGACGATCCTGACCCAGCTCGAGCAGGGCGTCACGAGGAAACGCGTGGGTCTGCGGCCGCAGGGGCGCATGCCGGTACGCGAAGGCGCCGAGCTGGTCGATGCCGGCGGCCGCGTCGTCGGCATGGTCACGAGCGGCGGCTTCGGTCCCAGCGTCGGCGCTCCGGTCGCGATGGGCTACGTCGAGGCGGGGCTCGCGACGACGGGCGCGGCGTTGAGCGCGATCGCCCGCGGTCAGCCGGTACCGGCATCGGTCGCCGCGATGCCGTTCGTGCCGACGCGCTACAAGAGGCGCTGACTCACAGCGAAGACCGGCTATTGCCGCCGAACCCCTTCTCCTTGCGGGTCTGGCACGCGATGCAACGCGACGCCGTCGGATAGGCAAGCAGGCGCTCGAAACCGATCTCGTCCCCGCAGTCGGCGCACTCGCCGTATTCGCCTTCGCGGACGCGCCGCAGCGCCTGCTCGATGTCGCGCATTGCGTTGATCTGCCGATGGACGCTCTCCGCGCTCAGGTCGGACAGGAGGTCCGCCATCGATTCGTCGGCAATGTCGTGCACACCCCCCGCAAGGTCGATGTAGTTGCTCTCGCCCGATCGTTCGAGCTCCGCCTGCACTTCTTCCGCGAGCAGGCGATAGCGCTGGTCGAGTGCGACGGTGAGCCGCTTGATCTCTGCCTTCGTAAGCTCCGCCATCGCGCTGGGCTCCGTAACCGCGGACTTTTCCCCGCCTGCCTGACCCGGGGACCACTGGCGATTCTAAGGCAAACCCGTGCTCAGGGCTGCCGGCGCGAGGCAAGCATTGCCATCAGCGCGTCTTGGCTTCGGCTTGGCGGGGCCATGCACGCATCACTGCAGCACCCACCTGCC
>JBDHRV010000010.1:0-46511 GCA_039807745.1 Burkholderiales bacterium | reverse complement strand
TCCCCCGGGTACGCGCGATAGCGATCCTGGAAACCGAAGAAGGCCGCTTTCACGCCGTCGACCTGAGAGATCAAGTTGCGAACCTTAGCACCCGTGATGAGCTCCTGCCCTTTCAGGATCCCACCCAGGAGGAGGCCGATGATGACCAGCACGATCGCGATCTCGATCAGCGTGAAACCCGTCTGTTTCCTCATGTTTCCGTCCCAGCGTGCAAAGTTCGTCAAGCCAATATAGCAAAGCCCATGCCGAAGCATTTGGGGGCATTCCATCGAGCCTGGAACCATCTTTTTATGGCGCCGCCCGCTGCGGGCAGCCCGGCAAAGAAGCGAGATTGAAGAGGCCGTTGCCCTTACACCGTCATTTCTTCGACTCAATCGACGATTTCTCGGCTTTCTCGAGTGCGTCCAGGCGCTGCATGAGAAACGCGATCTCATGCGGATCCTGCACGGTTCCGCCGGCAAGCAGGCCACCGAGCAGGATCTTGGCGGCTTCGTGTTCACCCATGTCGGCGCGCAGGAAGATATGCATCTGGCGGGCCCAGGACGGGATGGAAGCGTCCGCCGCGTGATCGGCTAACGCCTGAGCGTACCTGAGAGCGAGCTGCAGATCGTGCAGTCGGTGTCTCGCCATGACCGACGCATGAGCAAGCCATTGCCAGCGACGCGCTGGGTCGTCGAGGAAGCGTCGGAATACGAAGTCGAGCATTGCCCTTTGCTTCGGCTCGTCGGGCACCTGCGCATACACCGTTGCTGCGAGCAGAAGGGGATACTGGCTGACAGGGTCGAGGTCGAGCGAGGCATCCAGCCAGCCGATCACCTTCGAGTAGTCGAGGTCCTTGAAGGGAATGCTGATTCCCGGCTGATTGTCGAACGCCTGCAGCCTTAGCAGCAACACGTAGCTCAGGAATATCGGATCGCCGAGGCTCAGCGCCCGGAGCGCCATTCGCGGCGGCGGGGCCGACAGGTCGCGAGCCACCGCCACCGGTGCGGGCTGCACCGCATGCCAACCGATCTGCAAGGCGAGCGAGAGAGCCATCCCGATCAAGACGGCCTTGGGGACGACCTGCCACGAGCGCTCTTGATTGCCTCGCGCTCTGGTCACACGTTTTTCCGGTGGAAGTCGAACAGCGCCGCGCTGATCAGGAGCGGCACGTAGGCAAGGGTCTGTCCGACTGCATTGCCCAAGCTGGCAGCGCCGGCGCCGCCATCGACCAGCCAGGCCGTCTCGGTGAAACGATCGAGAGCGGGGAGCACATAGGCGAGAGCATTCAGCAGCAGTGTTGCGAAGCCGTGCGCGAGGCTTCGGTCGGCGAGCAGGGGCGAGGCGCTGATCAGTTGGATCGCGCCGATCGACCGTGCGAGGAGGTAGAACGCCAGCACGAAGCTCGCAGCCGGCATGACCTGGTTGAACGTGATGATGCAAAATAAGCTAAGCGCGACTACGATCCAAAGCTCCAGCACGAGCGTCGACGTCCACACGAGCAGGCCGTGGCCCTGGGTAAAGGGCATGAGCAGCAGTCCCGCGGCTGCCGCAATCGCTATTGCGACGAACGCGTAACCCACGAACTTTCCGAGGATGTACGATGTTCGCGGCAACTCGAGCGCCAGCGTGAGATCGACGACCCGATCGTTGAACTCCCGCGCCAGCGTGCTGACGATGTGGAGTGACGTGATAAAGACAGCCGCCAAGCGCATGAGGGATGCTAGGAAAGCGATCTGGACCCTGTCGCTTTCGGTAACGGCGAGTGCCTTCGCGAAGAGACTCAGGCCCAGCACGAGAACAAAGGCGATTGCGGTGATCCAGGGCAGACGCGTGCGCCAGGCTTCGAGCACGACGAAGCGCCCCATGGTGATGATTTGGCCGAACATCTGGAATAGCCATTGCTGACCGAGATGCGGCAGTATAGCGAATCGACCTCACATCGCAGCCCAGGTGAGTAGGCCGCGCCCAACCGCTCCGAGAACTTGACCTCGCACGACCCGTCTTCGCCGTTGCCCTTCACGCGGCGCCGTGCCCCACTGTTCCTGGGGCTGATGCTGCTCGCGCTGCACGCCTCGCTTGCGTTCGGCGTTCACGAATGGTGGTCCCGCGCCTTTCTCCTTACTCATTTCGGATTCTTCCTGATCTGGCAGCCGGTATGGCTGAGCGACCGGAAGCTCGATGCCGTTCAGGGTCTGATCGTCATCGGCGTCGGGCTTCTCTTCGTGGTCTGGAGCAGCTGGTGGTTGATGGCGTCATGGATCGCGCTGCTGTTCGCCTTGATCGGGGGCAACGTGGCAGGCGGCCGTCGCGGCGCACAGCGCGCGGTGGGTTTTCTCGCCGCCCTGTATCTGCTAGCTCTGCTGCTGATATGGGTCGTACCGCACCTGTTCGAGGGCGAGCGTCTCCCGCAGGTGGTGGAACTTGTCGTCCGCTTCGTGCTGCCGCTCCTGCTGCTCGGGCTGCTCCCCATGAAGGCGGATTCCGACCGGGCGTCGGAACCCCTGGCGGTGGATCTTCTCTACAGCGTGCTGCTGTTTTTCCTCGTCACTGCCCTCGTCCTCGGCAGCTTCGTGCTGAAGGTCATCAGCCGCGGCGATTATCCGAGCGCCCTGGCGCAGACGCTCTTCGTGATCGCGCTGGTGTTGCTGGTGCTGAGCTGGCTCTGGAACCCCCACGGCGGATTCAGCGGTGTCAAGTATCTGGTGTCCCGATACTTCCTCACCATCGGACTCCCCTTCGAGGTCTGGATGCGCAACCTTGCCGAGCACGCCCAGCGCGAGCCTCAGCCCGCGCGCTTCCTCGCCCTCGCGCTGGAAGACATGTCCGAGTTGCCCTGGGTGGCGGGCGTGAGCTGGCGCACCGCTCAAGGCGAGGGTCAGGTCGGAACACGATCGAAGTTTCACGCGGAGTTTGCGCTGCAGGAGCTTGACCTCGACATCTACACGCACTCGTCTCTCAGCCCTGCGCTGACGGTTCACCTGAAGCTCCTCGCGCAGCTTCTGGGGTATTTCCACGAGGCGAAGCGGCGCGAGCAGCAGCAGCGCCAGAACGCGTACCATCAGGCCATCTTCGAAACGGGGGCACGCTTAACCCACGACGTGAAGAATCTCCTCCAGTCGCTCAAGTCGCTCTGTTCCGCGGTGGAGCACAGCAGCGGGCACGATGCGGAAAGACTTCAGGCACTCATGCAACGGCAGCTCCCGCAGATCGCGCAGCGCTTGCAGACAACGCTCGACAAGCTGCAGGCGCCGAGTCAGTCGCGGATCGAGATGGTGGATGCCGCCACGTGGTGGGAGCAACTCAAGCAGCGCTATGCCGACCGCAACATCGAATTCAATCTGGATTCCGCGATGGTGGAAGGCGCGCTGCCGGGGGATCTCTTCAACAGCGTGGCCGAGAATCTGATCGAGAATGCGTTGAACAAGGCCAAGAACGAGCCTGGTCTGCGCATCTCTGCCAGGCTCGTGAGCAAAGGGAAGACGCATTCGCTGCGGGTATGGGACGATGGCAGTGCGATCCGACCGTCCGTGGCGGAAACGCTGTTCAGCGGGGCGGTCAATTCCCAGACGGGACTTGGCATTGGGCTGTACCAAGCTTCCCAGCAGGCCGAGCGGCTCGGTTATCGTCTGGCGATTGCAGGCAACGCGCGCGGCAACGTCTGCTTCGAGCTCGCGCCCAGAGCTCAGGGAAGCTGACCCGCGGCGATCATGCGCTGGAAGAGCAGCGGCGGGGTGATCCATACCATCTGATCATCGAACTCCAGCCCCGCGCCCGCACCCCAGGGGCGACTCACGAACACGCGATCGGCGCTGCCACCGTTCGGATTGGGGTTCTCCGCCTCGTCCACGCTGGTCCCGCCTGTGGCTGCATTCGGACCGCTGGCCCAGACCACCGCAACCGCTTCGCTGGTCAGCGTGAATGCGCTTCCGCAGTTGCTCCCGCCGCCGCCACCGGCATTACAGACGTAAAGGAGACCGTTGAGATCGGCAAACGTGCTGATGGCGGTCATGCCCGCCGCTCTGATTCCCCCTGCCTTCGTGAAGACGAAGTTCTGTCCGCCGACATTCGCATTTCTCACAGCGTAGCGAATGCGATTCTGATCGAAGTTGGATCCATCTCGCACCTCGCCGCCCCAGCCGTCGCGCGCATATCCATTGGCATCGAGCGGACTTAACCCGAGCGTTGCTGCAGGCAGGAATCCCCAGAAGTTGGCGCAGTCG
This sequence comes from Burkholderiales bacterium, assembly GCA_039807745.1. Taxonomy (GTDB): domain Bacteria; phylum Pseudomonadota; class Gammaproteobacteria; order Burkholderiales; family JAEUMW01; genus JAEUMW01. Next base: position 42,309 of record JBDHRV010000010.1, on the reverse strand, counting down.
CCGACCGCCGCGTTCGTCGTAAGCACCTCCTGACCGCCCGCGGTGCCTGCGGGGCAGGGCAGCCGGCCGCGGGCGGCAGCGAATGCGAGCACGGCGTCCCGGGCCTGCTCGAGAATCTGCTCGGTAGCATGGATCTTTCGCTGCTCGACCTGACTCGCCAGCGGGACGAGCAGGCTGCCCAGCACGAGCGAAACGACGACGAGAACCACCGCCATCTCGATGAGCGTAAAGCCCTCTGCACACGCGGGGTGTTCAGATAGTAAGCGCCTCGTGCGAGCTACGGACATGGCGAGGTGACCGGCTTGCCGCCGCTCAGGCTTGCGCACCAGAGCACGTCGTTGAAGGCGGAGGTCGCGGCGCCGCTTTCGTAGTTGCCATCGCCGCCTGTGTTGGGGTGATTGGTCAGATTGCGTCCCTCCAGGTAGTTCGCGAGACTGCCTTTCGCGGCATCGGTCGCTCGCGTTTGTCCGGCGAGGCGCTTGCCGGCGAACATCACGACTGCAACCTGGCCGCCGGTGCCATTCACCCGCAGGCAACCGGTTCCGCAAGCAACAGGCGACGGGCTTGGAGCATTCGGTTTGAAATCCGCGCCGAGCGCGTAGAACAGGTGGTCCTTCCAGTTCTTCCACCAGTTCTCGTCGACGTTGCCCGTGCGGAAGGGGCAACTGGCCGCCGCGAGGCTCGAAGAATTCGGGTTCGTGAGTGCTGCCGTCGTTTCGACCTGATAGGGAAAGCGACCGGACAGGCTGCCTGCTGCGTCGTCCCAGTAGGCCTCGGCAGTGTACGCGGCGAGTGCGACCGGTGCCGTCCAAGGGAATCGATGATCGCCGCTGCCATAGTTCGTGTTCAACTCGACGTACTTCGTTAGGCAAAGCGCGGCGCTCTGGGCGAGGCCCGCGAGCTTCGGCGCGAAATCGGAACGCCTTTCGATCGCGGAGAAGATCTCGTTGCCAGTCACGATCAGCAGGCGATCGTTGAATGCGTCACTCCGGTTGCCTGCGATCATCTTCGTGAGGGCGCCGGCTGTACCATTCGGGGTGGCGTTGTTGATCGTGCCGACGGCTTCCAGGAAGCGCGCGGCAGCATAGTCCTCGCTGCAAATCGGTCGTTGCGCCGTGCCAGGGTCGTCATCCTGCCGATCCTGACTGAGCGCGACCCCGGGCGCGAAGATCACGGCTGCGGCGCGATTCTCCGGCTGCGACCCGGCCATGAGCGTCGAACCGTCCGGACCGTACACCTCGATCTGGCCTGGGGTGTCCCAGTTCATGATCTCGGTTTTCGGATTGTTCTTGAACGCTCCAGACACCGCGTACCAGAGGCACTCGCCGGCTCCATCCCGCGGCGGCTCAATGCCCAGTGTTCTCCAGGGCAGGCGCCCGATGACGGTCACATCCTTGGCGCCACAATTGGTCTCGGCCGCTCCTTCCGGATTGCCCCCTGCTTGGTCGGGACACGGCAGGTATCCTGGTACTTGGCCCGTATGCGTATCCTGATACGTTGCCGCGTAGGCAATCAGTGCTTCCTTTGCCTTCGCCAGCGCCTTGCTCGTGATTTCTTCACGCGTCAGGTCCGACGGCCTCGGATTCGCCATGGCGATCAGGGCCAGCGCTGCTCCCAGTGCGACCACGGCGAGCAGGGTTAACAGGGCCACGCCCTGCTCCCGTCCGCTCATCCCGGAGCGAGGAGCCGGCTGTCGATCACGCATGCTCTCTAGGGGGCCGGCTTATCGAGTGAAGGCGGCGCCTTCGCTTCCGTCGTGTGGAGCTTCGGCGGCGCCTCGGCGCTCGGCCGCGCACCGGTGGAACGCGGGGGCTGCGATGACTGTTCGACTTCCGCCTTGCTTGCCGCCGCGGTCTCTTCCTGCTTCTCGGCCAGCTTCCGCTTCATCTCGGCCGCTCTCGGACTGTAAGGCTCGACCACCTGACCGGTCGTCACGTCGAGGTTCTGGCCGACGCGCAGGGTGACCACACGTTCGGCCTGCGGAATGGTGAAGAGCACGGGGTCCGAGGCCGTCCCTTGCGGATGAATCGTGACGCCGCCCGTGGTCTTCCGATCACTCACGGCGCGGTTGTTGAGCCACACGGTGGTGTGGCCATCGTCGCGCTTGACCACGCCGTTCAGGCTCACCATTTCGGGTGCTGGCTCTTCCGTTTGCTCCTCGACCTTTACCTTCTGCCCGCGGGCGTTGTCTAGCAGCAGCCGCTGCTCCGGCGTGAAGAAGAGTCGACCCACGCTCTCAGCGCGTGCACTGGCGGCGATCACGAGTAGCAGCGCGACGCGGAGATATTTCATGTCCTCTTGTCCTTGCCGCTGTCCTCGACCAGCGTGAGCCAGCTGAGGTTGCATTCGGCGACGAGATTCGGTTGATAACGCGGAGAGCCGCCGGTTTGATTGATGCGATCGAGGGCACACTGGTCGACGATGAAGAGACCGGTGTTCTGACGCTTCAATGTATCGAGGAAGCGCAGGAGGTCCCCTTCGTGCAGCAGCGGCAGCCGAATCTTCATCTCGGACTGCCGCAACTCGATCCCACCGAGGCCCGCGCCACTGGCGTATGGCTGCTGCACGCCAATCTGATAGTCGACCCCGAACAGCCCGGAATGGATGTTCGCCGTCCGCAAGCCGTCGATCCAGTTGATGCGCCGTTCCTCGCCGACGACTCCTTCACGCTGAAGCTGCTCGTAGCCATCGAGGTAGCGGACGATCGTGTCCTTCTCGTCACCGGAGCGCTGATAGCGCAGCCGTGCTTCCTCCAAGGCGGTCCGCTGCCTCGCCGTCTCCGCTGCCGCCTCAACCACAAGACGTCCGGTGAAGAAGATGGCCGCGGCGCCCAGGGCAACGATCGTTGCAAACAGGATCAAGGCACCGCGCAGCGCGGTGAGATCGCGCAGGTTCATCGATACTCCGTAAGCAGCACGGAGCTCATCATTCCTCCGCCTTGAGAAGAATCTCGAGCTTGAATTGTGCGGTGGCGGCCTGCACCTGCGTTTCCTTGGCGGTGTTCCCGCTCAGTACAGATGTCTGGCTCACGTTGATCGGCAGTTGCAGGACTTTCACTGCAGCGACCCCTTTTTCCTGCGAGAGTCGCTCGACGAAGGAATCGATCGTCGCGATTGCCGACCGGTAGTCGCCTTTGAACGGGCGTATCTCCGCCTCGATGATGGCATGGTCCTGACGCTCGCCGGTCGATGCCGAGCCGGCGACGGCGACTTCGGACAGGTCAGGCGGCGCTGACTTCCACAGAACGGAGCGCAAGAAAATCCCCGGGCTCTCGTCCAGGGCGTGGCTCAATTTCACGAGCGCGCGCTCCGGAGTACGGGCATCCGCGCGAAGGTGCGCGGCCAGTTCGACGGTTTTCTTGAGATTCGCCGCGCTGGTCGGAGCCTTGGGAAACTGCTGAGTGACGGATTCGTACTTCTGCTGCTCGACGATGGTCGCAGTGCGCAGCCGTTCGGTTTCCAGCCTCAGTTCGCTGCGCTGCCAGAGGTTGCTCCCGACCCAGAAGGTCGCCGCGAGTGCGGCCGCCGCACTCGCACCGTAAGCCGCCCGCCGCGCCTGGTAGCGATGGTAGTGGGCAAGCAGGCCGGAGGGCGCGAGGTTGCAGTCGGGTGTGCGCTGGCCGAGGACATGCAGGTAGAGAGCATCGCGGCCGCGGACCAGCACCTCGGGGGCGATGCCGAGCCGGTCGACGATGTCGCCACGAGTCAGCCGCTCGACATGAGTGTTCGCGAACCCTTTCTGCACCAACTGCCCGAGGTCGCGCAGCGAATCGTCCTGGTCCAGCAGTGCCACGGTCATGTGGTCTTCCAGCGCCATGACCTTCAAGGCATGCAGATAGAGGCGGGTGTTCTGAATTTCCTCGGCATAGGCTTCCAGGCGGGAGTCGCCGCTGGCAGCCTCCAGTCGGGTCAAGCGGGAAAGGCGCAGCTTGCCGTCGCGCAGGATCGTCTGGCGCAGGCCGGAGGCGTGCTGAGAGACGAGCAGAAGATTCTGCGCCTTGAGCTTGAGGCGCTCGGCCAATTCGACACTTACCATGGGCAGCGTGTAAATGCCCACCAGTGGGCTCTGCCGGCGGGCGACCGCCTGCACCCATCCGAAGAGGAGCTCCGGGTTGGTGAGCGCGGCGAAGAGATAGATGTCGTCTTTGCGCTTGCCGACAGCGCGGCCCTGCATCCAGGCCGAACAGTAGGGCGTGTTGCGGTAAAGCTGCTTGAGCTTGCGCGTCACCAGCTGCTGGCGGTCTCGTCCCCGCGCGTGGGGGAGGGTCTCGAAGCGGTAGTCCTCCTCGACGGCATCGACCATGACATAGGCTCGCACGCCTGCGGCTGACTTCAGGAGCGCCTCGAAGGCAGTCCAGCCGCCTTCGTCGTTGGCGAAGGTATGCCATGATCCGAGCCGGCCGTTGTGCCAACGGGCTACCGTCCCTTGTTCGGCAGCGATGGAAATCAGGATCTTGTCGGCCACGGCGAGCATGTTTCTCGGGGCTAGATCTTCACCTTGCCGATCACTTCGTAGATCGGGGTGAGCACGGCGAACATGATGAAGGCAAGAATGCCACCGAGCACCAGGGTCAGGGTCGGTTCCAGAAGCTTCAACGCATTATCTACCGACTCGCGTACGTCCCGGGTGTAGAAGTAGCTCACGTTGAGAAGCGCGGAGTCGAGCGCACCGGTGGTTTCGCCCGTTCGCAGCATGCGAATCACCAAAGGGGGAAAGAGGCCCAAGCCCTGGAAGGCTTCGGTCAGGCTTTCTCCGGCGCTGATTTGCTGTCCGGCGCGTGCGAGACCCTCCGCGATCACCTTGTTCGCGACGATATCCTCGCAGGTCTTGAGCGAGTCGAGCACGGTGATGCCCGAGCGATACATGAGCGCAAAGAAGTTGGCGAAACGCGCCAGGATGATCTTCTGCAGGATCTGGCCGACGACGGGGATGCGAAGCTTCAAACCGTCCCAGAGGAATCTCGCCCGCACGTTGCTGCGGACGGCCGCGGCCGAGGCGATCACCGCGATCACCGGCAGCCCGAGCAACACGTACCAGTACTTGACGGTGAATCCCGAGACGGCGATGAGCACGCGGGTCTGGATCGGCATCGCCACGCCCATCGTCTTCAGCAGACCGACGACCTGTGGCACGAGATACACCAGAAGGAACACCAGGACGCCGCAGACGACGACGAGGACCAGTAGAGGATATGCCAGGAGACGCATCGTCTGCGACGCGAGTTCGTCCTGCCAACGCAGCGCCGAGCCGAGGTTCTCGAATACCTCCATCAGGCGCCCGGTCTGCTCTCCGGCCCTGACCAGACTCACAAAGACGGCGCCGAACACGGACGGGTGCGCGGCCAGGCATTGCGACAGGAGCTTGCCGCCTTCCATGTCCTCGAGCATCGCAGTCAGGACTTCGCGAAAGCGCGTCGTCTCGACCGAGTCGCGGAGGTCGCGCAGGCCGTCGATGATGGGGATGCCGGAGCGCGCGATCTGCTCCATGTCGTAGCAGAAAGCGATGAGATCGCGCCGCGAGATCTTACCGCGACTGCCACTCCCTCCGGCGGCTGCGAGTTGCCGGCAGGTAATGAGGTCGAGCCCCATGCGCCGCAGCCGCAGCTCGAGATCGACCTCGTTGGCGGCATCGAGCGTCCCGCGGGCAGCTCGGCCGCTCTTGTCGATGGACTTGTATTGATAGGCTGGCATGGCTCAGCAGTCGTAATCCGCCCGTTCCGGGCGCAGCTACGCCCAGCGGATGCGACCGGTCAGGTCGACCGCACGGGATACCTCCGTCAGGCTGGTGGTTCCCTCGAGCACACGGTCCGCGGCATCGTCGATGAGCGGACGGAATCCCTTCTCCACCGCGAGCGTGCGAAGCTCCCGCGCGGTTGCCCTGCGTGCCACCAGTTCGTCCATGTCTGCATCCATGTGCAGAAGCTCCATGATGGCGATGCGGCCGCGATAGCCCTTGCGGCCGCAGAGCTTGCAGCCGAGCGGGCGGAAAATCTGCACCGGGCGATCGTCCGCGAGGCCGAGCACGCTTCGCTCCTCGGTCGAAGGTGTGTAGGGCTCCTTGCACGCGGGGCACAGCACGCGCACCAGGCGCTGCGCGATGACGCCGATGATGTTGCCCGCGAGGATCGCAGGGTCGATGCCGATGTCGAGCAGCCGCGGAAACGCGCCGAGGGCGGAGTTGGTGTGCAGCGTCGTGAAGACCTGATGGCCCGTCATGGCGGCCCGAAAGGCCATTTCAGCCGTGTCGTGATCGCGGATCTCGCCGACCAGGATAATGTCCGGGTCCTGGCGCATGATGGACCGTATGCCATTCGCGAAGTCCATCCGGGCCGCCTCGTTGACGGACGTCTGGCGCATCATGGTGACGGGGTACTCGACCGGATCCTCGAGGGTCATGATGTTCACCGACTCGACGTTCAACTGCGAAAGCAGCGAATACAGGGTCGTGGTTTTGCCGCTGCCGGTGGGTCCGGTCAGGATGAGCACGCCCTCCGGCCGTGCCAGCATGATCTGCAGCTGCTTGAGGGTGTCGGTGGTGAGACCCATCCTGTCGAGGCTGATGATCGACTTCTCGCGGTCGAGCACGCGCAGGACGATGTTCTCGCCGTAGATGGTCGGCTGGCTGGAGACGCGGAAGTCGACCGGCCGGCCGTTCAGGTTGAGTGACAACCGGCCATCCTGCGGTGCCCGCGTCTCGGCGATGTTCATGCCGCTGATGACCTTGATGCGCACGGCGATCCCGGCCCAATACGTCTTGTGCAGGCTGCGGATCTGTTCGAGCACGCCGTCGATGCGGTAGCGCACCCGCAGGAACGCGTATTCCGGTTCGAAGTGGATGTCGGAGGCGCCGCGCTTGACTGCGTCGACCAGCAGCGCGCCCACCAGTCGCACGATCGGCTGGGTGTATTCGTCGCCCCCCGCTTGCAGGCTGGTGTAGTCGATCTCGCCGGTCTCGATCTCCTGCAGGATGCCGTCCACCGAGAGTTCGAAACCATAGAACTGGTCGATGTAGTCCTCGAGCTGCGCCTCGCCGGCGAGCTGGGCCTTGATCTCGACCTGGGGGCCCAGGAGCCCGCGCAACTGATCGAGCGCCACCACGTTGAAGATTTCGGTGGTCGCGACCGTGAGCGCGCGCGACTGTGCGTCGTACGCGATCGGCAGCAGGCGGTGGCGTCGGGCGAAATCCTGGGGGACGAGCTTGAGCGCCTCGGCGTCGACGACGATCTTCGTGAGGTCGATGCTCTCCTGGCCGATGGTCCGGGCCATGATGTCCCGGATGGCGCCCTCGGTGACGAATCCGAGCCGAACCAGGAGTCGGCCGAGCGGGACGTTGTTGTGCTTCTGCTCGGTGAGCGCGATGCGCAGCTGGTCAGGCGTGATGAGACCGGACTGGACCAGCAGCTCGCCAATCCGGAGTTTCTTCCTTTGCTCGGCCATGGCTACTCCACGCCGGCGGCAAGCCTGACGATGCGCTCCCGTACGGCTGCGGGATCGAAGTTGGCGCGACCGGCGGCGAGGGCGAGTTCCAGCGCCTGCTGGTAGAAATCGAGCGCGAGTTTCGGCTGGCTCAGATGTTCGAGGCTGACGGCAAGATTGAAGGCGTAATCGGGATTGGCGCGTGCGAGATGATGGGCCTGAAAGTAGGCGGTCTGGGCGGCCGGCCAGTTTCCCTGATCCGCATACAAGTTGCCGAGAGAGAAGTACAGAAACGCCGACGGGTCTTTCGCGATGAGCGACTTCAGCTTCGATTCGGCACTCTGGGGGTCGGCGTGGCCGAGCAGGTTGATGAGCCCGCCTTGCGCCAGGGTGTTGGATGGATCGACCTGCAGAACCTGAAAGAGATGGCGGGTGGCGAGGTCCGGGTTGCCCTGTTGCTGGGCTACCATGGCCCGACCGAGCAGCGCGTCGACATTGCGTGGCTCCGTCTTGAGAACCGCGTCGTACAGGCGGCCGGCTTCTTCGATGCGTCCTGAGCGCAAGGCGTCGTACGCCTCGGAGAGCCGCGGATTGATTCCCGGCAGCTCGCCTCCCGGCTTCACGGCGATCGAATCGCGCGGCTGGCGCACCGCCGGTTCGGCAGCTGCGACAGGCCTCCTCACGGTCGCGCTGGTCGCTGGCGCTGACTGTTGTCCCTCCGCTTGCCGAACGACGGCCTTCCTGGATGGTGGCGTGGTCACGGGCACGGCCGCGGCGGCGACCGGTGCGGGATCTACCGTGGCCGCCACCGTGCCGCCTTCGGGGTGCTTCGCCGGTAAGGGCGCCGGCGCAGGGGGAGTGGGTGCGCGTGTCAGGGCAACCGCGGCAATCGGCGCGACCATCGGTCTGCGCAACCAGGCGGGGTGGTACACGGAAAGATAGAAATAGATCGCGTAGCCGATAACGGCAAGGCCGATACAGGTGCCGTACACCTGCTTGCGGTGATCGCGCAGCCAATCGATCCGTCCCGGCACCGCGTCCGTAGCCTGCAGGACGGTTGCCGCTTGTGCCGGGGTTGGACCGGCAGACGCGCCGACGGATTTCGAGCCGCTTGCAGCCATATCCACCCCCGGGTCGACCTCGATCGGCTCGAGCGCGAGCACGCCACCTTGGGACTGGGGCCGACCGGCGCCTTCGCGCTCCTTCGCAGCCTTTTGCAAGGCTTGCATCAAGAGACTCATGGGTTGTTGCGGGGCGGTGGCAGCGTCTGGGGTCTGTCCAAGACCGGCAGGAATCGCTGGAAGAACTTCAGGTCGTCGGCCTCCAGCGAAGCGTGCTTGATGACGGTCGGCTTGAGGAAGATCACGAGCTCCGTCTTCTTCACCCTGTTGTCCCTGACGCTGAACGCCGTACCCGCGACACCGGGCAGCGTCGAGAGGTAGGGCAGGCCTCTACGATCCCGCACCGCCTCGTCCTGCATCAGTCCGCCCAAGATGACGGTCTGTCCGGTTCCGATCTGCAGCACCGATTCGATCTCCCGAACCTGCAATTGCGGCACGGGATTCCTGATGCACTTCTGTTCCTCGAAGGGCGGCACGAGCGTGCGGACGGTGGTGCACAGGGAGGGGTTGGGGTCGTCAACGAAGTCCAGGACACGGGTGATGGTGGGGCGGATCGTAAGCGTCACCTGGCCGGTCTCGTGGACCTGGGGTGTCACCGCCAGGATGACGCCAACCGCGACCGTCTGGGGTGTCGTCGTAAACGTATTGGGTTGTATGACGCCGCCGCCCGTGGATACCCCTTGCTGGGCCTGAATGGTGAAATAGACGATGTTGTCGACCACCTTGAGCAGGGCGGTCTGGTTGTTGATGACCATCAGCTTCGGGCTCGACAGCACCTGCGTGTTGCCGAACTGCTCCAGAGCCCGGATCAAGCCCTGGAAATCACCGCTGGCGTAAGCGAGGGAAAAAGCTGGCGGTGTCGCCAACGTTCCAAGCAGCAGATTCTGCGAGATGTTGAGCCCACCGCTCGTAATCACGCTCCAATCCACGCCGGCCTGGAACTCGTCGCGCAGCGTCACCTCCGCGATCGTCGCTTCGATCAGCACTTCGCGTTGCGACGCGGTCTGCACGCTATCGAGATATTGCTGAATGAGACGATGCTCGCGTTCGGTCGCGAGGACCGTGACGGTACCGGTGAAGGAGTTGATGACGATCTCGTCCTTGATGTCGCCGGGCAGCGCGATCGGTTGACTGAAAGCCGTCGCGAAAAGGTCGGCCGCGGATTGGCCCGCCTTGCTGGCCGCCTCGGCCTGGGCCACCCGTTCCTCGCGTGCGGTACGCAGGGCTTCGGCGCGGGCGGCGCGATCGTCCGCGGACTGGGCGAGCTGGCGGTTGGAGGAAATGATCGCGCGCAGGTTCTCGCGCAGCTGTTCCCAGAAGTCGCCCTTCGCCGTCGTGCGCACCGATGTGGACGAGGCATTCCCGCCGGCGCTCCCCCCCACACCCCCGGCTACTCCACCGGCGCCCCCTACACCCCCGGCTACTCCGCCCCCTTGTCCGGACCCTGTGGGGCCCGCAATCTGGACGGATGCGCCGACCGTCGACATGGTGTCCCGCGTCATGTTGACGTAGTTCACCCGGTACGTCTTGGAGAACGGGGCGTCGGGCTGGACGATGATCGTGTTGCCTTCGGTGCGATAGCGCAGGTTGATCTGTTTCGCGAGCCGATCGAGGATCGACGGCAGGGTTTCGTTCACCGCATTGAGCGTCACGAGCCCGCTCAAGCCGGGATGGATGTCGATGTTCTGTTTGGTGTCCCGCGCCAGCGCGAACAGCAGTTCCCGCACCGGAACCTCGTTCACGACCACGCTATAGGTGGCGGGTTTCGGTGCAGCCTTGGGCGGCGGCAGGAAATCACCGCTGGAGCGGACGGGAGGCGGCGCGTCACCGGCTGGCGAAAGCACGCGGTTCTTGGTCAGGTGGGCGTCGGACTGCGGGATGACGGGTTTGTAGGAGCAGCCGGACAGCGCCGCGGCAACGCCCACCGCCACGCCCGCTATGATGTGGTGGTATCGACCACGAGAAGCCGAGTGCGAAACGCTTGTCATGCGGTCTGGGGAGCCGGTAGGGCGGCGGGAGATTCCCGGAGATTTGTTGCTATTTCGATCGCGGAGGCGGAAAAGCAAGTATGGTACCCGAGGTCGGCTGCGTGCTCAGGCCTGCCTATGGCGACTGGGCGACCTCCCGCCGGATACCCGATGCCGAGCGTACGTACGGCCGGTCGCTGCGAATCGCCGCAGGCAGGTTGTTCAGCGCCGCGCGCGCGGCTTTGCGAGTGGGGAAGCTCCCATAAGCAACGCCGAAATGCGGCGTCTCCTTGATCCGGGTACGGTACACAAACACCTCATCCGTTTCAATAAACTTCCCGAGGTGGCTGAGGTATCGCTGCAGTTCGTCCGGATCATCCGCCGCCAGGGCGAGCTGGATGGTGAAGCCTTGCCTGTCCATTTTCTGGAGCTGGCGGTCGGTCGCCGCGATGCGTGCCGCAGCGGTGTCCGCGGCGGACACTGGGGTGGTGGCGCGCTCGCCTTCCGGATCAGGCGTGGCTGCCTCTGGCGGCGTTGGCGTAGTCGTCCGCGGGGTGAGTTCAGCTGGCGGCGGTGACTCGGGCAGGGGAGGCGTGGCTGCCGTCGGGGCGGGGGAAGGTTTCGACGGATCCAACCACCAGAAAGCGCCGACGCCGAGGACCGCCCCCGCGATCAGCAGGACGGCGGATCTTACCCAGCGCCGGCCCCGTGGCGCGGACTTGGCGCTGAACTCGCTGTCGCGCACCGCCGCCTGCACATGGGCGAGCTTCACCGTGTGCGTATTGTCGGCGAAGGCCGCGAGCAAGGCCTTGTCTGCGACCAGATTCACGCGCCGGCTGAGTCCCCCCGTTGCCGCCGCGATGTAGCGTACAAGCTTCGGCGCGAACAGGTCGGGGCCGCGATAGCCCGCCGCACGCAGCCGAAACGTCAGGTACTCGCTCACGTCGTCGGCGGCGAGCGGCTGCAGGGCAAAGCTGTGCGCAATACGCTCCCGCAACTGGCGGATCTCGGGTCGCGCGAGCATCGCGTCGAGCTCCGGCTGTCCGAAGAGGACGATCTGCAGGAGTTTGTGGTGCCGGGTCTCGAGATTCGACAAGAGCCGGATCTCTTCCAGCGTCGCCACCGGCATGCTTTGCGATTCCTCGACGAAGACCACCACTTGGCGGCCCTCGGCGTGGCGCTTCACGAAATGGTCGTGGAGCGCGTGCATGAGTTCGATGCGGCTGGTCTCGCGCGGGGTCGACAGCCCGAGTTCGAACGCGATGGCGCGCAGGATCTCCTCCGGCGACACGCTGGGGTTGGCCAGATAGACCTGCTCGATCTCGGCCGGCAGGCGCGATTGCAGCATGCGGCACAGCATGGTCTTGCCGCTGCCGACTTCACCGGTGACCTTGACGATCCCCTCGCCTTGCGTCACGGCGTAGAGCAGTGCTTCGAGCACGGCCCCGCGATTGCCGCCCGTGAAGAAGAAATCGGTGTCGGGGGTGATCTTGAACGGGGGTCGGTCGAGCCCGAAATGCTGGTAATACATGGGTCCTGGGGAGAGGACGAACGCGGGCGCGACAGCGCCCGGCAGCAGTTACTTCTCTTCCGCCCGTTCGTAGTTCTGCATGCGGCTGTAGAGGGTAGTGCGGTGGATGCCTAGCAGCTTCGAGGCCTGGGACAGGTTGCCGTGGGTGATCTGGAGCGCGGCTTCGACGTAGCTTTGCTCCCACATCCGCAGGTGGACGTCGAGGTTGAAATTCTTCTGCGACTGCAAGTGGCGCTTGGCGTTGTCGAGCAGGCTCTTGGCGTCGGGCGCGCCGCCCATGTCGCCGGGTGAATCGCCATAGAAGCTCTCCATGTCGAACTCGGACTGGAGTTCCTCGCGGCCCACCATCCGGCCGGGATACTTGGTCGTCAGACGGATGCAGATATTGCGCAGCTCGCGGATGTTGCCGGGGAAGCCGTACTGCAGCCAGAGCTCCGCGGCCGCGGGGTCGAGCTCGAACCGCGGCATCTTCGCCTGGCGAGCGTAGAAATCGGCGAAGTGGTCGAGCAGCAGCTGCTTGTCCTCGCCCAGGTCGCGCAGCGGCGGCGAGTAGATGGTGAAGACGGAGAGCCGGTGATAGAGATCGGGGCGGAAGCGTCCCGCCTTCATCTCCGCGCGCAGGTCCTTGTTGGCGGCGGCCACCACCCGCGCGTTGCTGATGCGCGTGTGGGTTTCGCCCACGCGCTGGAATTCTCCGTTCTCCAGCACGCGCAGCAGCTTGGCCTGCAGCTCGAGCGGCAGATCGCCGATCTCGTCGAGGAAGAGCGTGCTGTCGGCGGCGTCCTCGAAGTAGCCCGAGCGGGGTGCCTGGGCGCCGGTGAACGCGCCCTTCGTGTAGCCGAACAGGGTTGGCTCCATCAGCGTCGGCGAGATGGCGGCGCAATTGAGCGCGAAGAACGGCTTACCGGCGCGACCAGACAGCAGGTGCAGGGAATTGGCGACGAGCTCCTTGCCGCTGCCGGATTCGCCTTCGATCAGAACCGGAAAAGGCGCGCTCGCATACTGGGCGATCTGCTGCTTCAACTTCTGGATGAGCAGACTCTGGCCGACGATCTTGATGTCGCCGGGACCCGCGCGCTGCTCCGCTTCGCGCGCGACCAGCGCCTTCGTGAGCATGTCCTTGAGCCGTTCCGGCTCGCACGGCTTGGCGATGAACTCGATTGCACCCAGGGTGCGGGCGTGGCGCGCGTTCGCCTCGTCGTTCTGCCCCGACAGGACCAGGATCTTGATGTTTCGCGAATAGGCCAGCAGCTCCGTAATGAGCTTGAAGCCTTCGTCGGGGCGGTGCGGCGTCGGCGGCAGCCCGAGGTCGATCAGCGCCAGCTCCGGCGGCTCGTCCAGCTGCCGCATGATGCTCTTGGCCTCGGACCGCGACTGCGCGACCATCACCTCGAAGTCCCGCGAGAGGACGAAGTTCAAAGTGTCGGTGATGAGCGGGTCGTCGTCGACGATGACGAGGCTGGGCTTGGCGCGGTGGGTCGTTTCCACAAGTAATTCCTTCGTCCTGAACCGAACTTCGAGAAATGCCAAGGGAAATTGTGCCAGATCGACGGGAATCCGTCACACGGATGTAGGCTGCCGCGACCCGACCTCGACCTCGGCGTCGATGCAGCGCAGATACGCTTCCTCCAGGCTCCCGGTTCCATGCCGGCTCTTGAGCGCTGCCGGCTCACCCACGAAGCGGATCTCACCCAGGTGCAGGACGGCAAGACGGTCGCCGATCTCTTCCACGTCGGCGAGGGAGTGGGATGTGAAGAACACCGTCCTGCCGTTTTCCCGCAGCGCCTTCAACCGGAGTTTCAGCAGTGCCCGCGCCTTGGGATCGAGGCCACTGGTGGGCTCGTCGAGCACGTACAGGTCCTTGCGCGACAGGAAACAGGCCGCGAGCCCGAGCTTCTGCGTCATCCCCTTCGAATAGGCGCGCACCGTCAGATCGAGTGCCGACCGATCGAGGTCGAGGGCATCGAGGGTGGCGCGGGCGTCCTCCTCGCGATAGCTCACCTTCTGCAACTCCAGCATGTAGCGCAGGAAGTCCCGGCCGGTGAGGAAGTATGGCGGCGTGAAGCGTTCGGGGAGAAACGACAGCCGGGCCCGTGAGCGCGTCTCGCGATGGGGCACGCCGAAGATCGAGATGCGCCCGGCGTCGGGTTCGCAGAAGTCGAGCAGGCACTTGAGCAGGGTGGTCTTGCCAGCGCCATTCATGCCGACGAGGGCGAACGACTCTCCTGGCCTGACCTCGAGCGTGAGCTGCGCCAGCGCCGTCTTGCTGCCGTAGCGCTTGGTCACTTGTTCGAAGGTGAGTGCAGCGGAGTCCATGCGATCGATGGGGGTCGCGGGCGGGTCGACACCCTGCGCAGGCTACCGGACGATACGCGCTCTTGACCGCACCGCGCAACCGCGAGCCGGTCGGGTCCCGGGCCGGGGTTGGGTAACGGGGGTCAACTGGCTTACAATTGCCAGTTTTTTTCGCCTTCCTTCGCTAGATGCATCCCGAAAATCTCGTCGAGCTCAAGGATCTGTTCTTCGGCTTTGGCGACCGGCCGATTTTCAGCGGCCTGAATCTCGCCATTCCGAAAGGAAAGGTGGTCGCCATCATGGGCGGCAGCGGCAGCGGCAAGACCACGCTGCTGCGTCTCATCTCGGGACAGTTGCGCCCGCAGGGCGGCAAGGTCAAGGTGCGCGGCCGGCTGGTGCCCGACATGAACCAGCGCGAGCTCTATGGACTGCGCCGCCGGATGGGATTTCTGTTTCAGTTCGGCGCGCTCTTCACCGACATGACCGTGTTCGACAACGTCGCGTTTCCCCTGCGCGAGCATACCGATCTGCCGGAGTCGATGATCCGCGACCTCGTGCTGATGAAGCTGCACGCGGTCGGCCTGCGCAACGCCGCGGGCAAGATGCCGGCCGAGCTCTCCGGGGGGCAGGCGCGCCGTGTGGCGCTGGCGCGCGCGACGGTGATGGATCCGATGTTGATCATGTACGACGAGCCCTTTGCCGGGCTCGACCCGATCTCGCTTTCGGTCACCGGCAATCTCATCCGCAAGCTGAACGACGCGCTCGGGGCGACCAGCATACTCGTCACGCACGACGTCCACGAATCGCTCCTGATCGTCGACTACGTGTATTTCCTGTCCGCGGGCGGCGTCGTGGCGCAGGGCACACCGGACGAGATCCGGGCCACGGAGACGCCGTTCGTGCACCAGTTCGTGCATGGCGACATCGACGGCCCCGTGCCATTCCATTACCCGGGACCGAGCATCCGCGAGGATCTTGCCCTGGAGTCACGCGGTGCTTGAGAGCGCGGCGTCGGGGCTGCGTCTGCTCGGTGAGCGGGTCATCGACGGCATCGTCCGCCTCGGCTATGGCAGCCGGTTCTTCGTGCTCGTGCTGCTGCGCTCGGCGACGAGCTTCCGGCGCTTTCAACTCACCCTGCGCGAGATCTACTTCGCCGGCGTCCTGTCGCTCGTCATCATCATCGTGTCGGGCGTGTTCGTGGGCATGGTGCTCGGGCTGCAGGGCTACGACACGCTGCAGCGATACGGCTCCTCGGAGTCGGTGGGCTCGCTCGTGGCGCTCTCGCTGGTGCGGGAACTCGGGCCGGTGGTGGCCGCTCTCTTGTTTGCGGGCCGGGCGGGCTCGGCGATCACTGCCGAGATCGGTCTCATGAAGGCGACCGAGCAACTCCAGGCCATGGAAATGATGGCGGTCGATCCCATCGCCCGGGTGGTCGGCCCGAGGTTCTGGGGCGGGGTCCTGTCGATGCCGCTGCTCGCCGCGCTCTTCAGCATCGTCGGTATCTTCGGCGGCTACCTCGTGGTGGTGGTGACGATCGGGGTCGACAGCGGCGCCTGGTGGTCGCAGATGCAAAGCGCCGTCGATTTCAGGGACGACATCGTCAACGGCGTCATCAAGAGCTTCGTGTTCGGGGTCGCCGTCACGGCGATCGCGGTGTTCGAAGGCTACGACGCACCGCCGACCGCCGAAGGCGTCTCTCACGCCACCACGCGCACCGTGGTCACGTCGTCGCTCGCCATTCTCGGCCTCGACTTCGTGCTCACGGCCTTCATGTTCATGGGAGATTGAAAGTGAGCAAAGCGACTCTCGACCTTTGGGTCGGCATTTTCGTCGCCTTGGGGCTGGGTGCGCTCGTGCTGCTCGCCCTCAAGGTCAGCAATGCCAGCACCTCCTTCCGACCGGACAAGGAATACACCGTCTCCGCCGAATTTCAGAACATCGGCAGCCTCAAGGCGGGCGCCCCTGTTCGAAGCGCCGGAGTGATGGTGGGGCGCGTGGAGTCCATCAGCTTCGACACGGCAAAGTACGTCGCGCGGATCGTGCTGAAGATCGACGAACGCTATCCCTTCCCGAAAGACACCACGGCCGCCGTGCTGACCTCGGGGCTGCTCGGGGAACAGTACGTCGGGCTGGAGGCGGGCGGCGACGACCAGCGACTCAAGGACGGCGACGTGATCAGGCTCACGCAGTCTGCCGTCGTCCTCGAAAAACTCATCGGCCAGGTGCTGTTCGACAAGGCCCAGGAAGGAGGCAGCAAGCAGTGAGCCCTCGAAACAACCGTAGTGGAGTGAACCCATGAAGCGCGCGATCCTCTCATTGGTCCTGCTCGTATTTCTCGGCGGCACTGCCGTGATGGCCCAGGCAGACATCCCACCGGACGTTCTCGCCAAGACGACGACCGAGGAGGTGCTCGAGATCCTGCGCACCAACAAGGACATCCGCAGCGACCCGAAGAAGGTGACCGAGCTGGTGGAGGCGAAGGTCCTGCCCAATTTCGACTTCAACAAGATGACGCGGCTCGCCGTGGGCAAGGGCTGGCGCCAAGCCACCCCGGAGCAGCGCGAGACCCTGGTGACGGAATTCCGCAACCTGCTCGTGCGCACCTATGGCAGTTCGCTCACCCAGTACAAGAACGAGACCATCGAGTTCAAGCCGTTCAAGATGGACCCCAGCGCGACCGATGTGACGGTGAAAAGTCAGATCAACCGGGCCGGTGGCGGGCAGCCCGTCGCGGTGGACTACAGCATGGAGAAGACCGCCAACGGCTGGAAGGTCTACGACGTCACCGTCGAGGCGGTGAGCCTCGTCACCACCTACCGCGGCTCGTTCGCCGACGAAGTGCAGCGCACGGGCATCGACGGCCTGATCGCCAGCCTGCAGCAGAAGAACCGCGACGCGACGGCGGGCGGGGCGGCATCCGGCAGATGATCGTCCGCGACGGCGACCGCTTCCGGGTGCGGGGCCCGCTCACGCTGCGTTCCGCCGCCGTGCTGCTCGCGCGCGGGCGCGAGCTTTTCGTGGAGCCCGTCTCGCGCGTCGATCTGTCCGCCGTGAGCGAGCTCGACTCGGCGGCGCTCGGCCTGCTGCTCGAGTGGTTGCGGGAGGCGCGGGCGCAACACCGCGAGATCGTCTACCTCAATCTGCCCGCCAACCTGATGAGCCTCGGCACCCTGTACGGCGTGCTCGATCTGCTGCCCCGGGCTGCCGAGGCGTGAGCCTCGTTGCGCCCTGCGCGAGAGCGCGTGCCACCTGACTGCGCGCCAGTGATGTCCGCCATCGAAGTGCGCGACGTACGCAAGCGCTTCCGTAGCGTGCAGGCGCTGGACGGTGTCGACCTCGACATTTCCGAGGGCGAGTTCTTCGCGCTGCTCGGCCCCAACGGCGCGGGCAAGACCACCCTCATCAACACGCTCGCGGGCCTTTGCCTCGCCGACAGCGGCACGCTCAAGGTAAAGGGTTTCGACGTCGTGGCCGACTATCGGCGGGCGCGGCGTGCGCTGGGTGTCGTGCCCCAGGAGCTCGTCTTCGATCCGTTTTTCGACGTGCGCGAGGCGCTCGCAATCCAGTCCGGCTATTTCGGGCTGCGCCGCAACGACGCCTGGATAGACGAGATCATCGCCCGCCTCGGACTCACCCAGAAGGCGCACACCAACATGCGTGCCCTCTCCGGCGGGATGAAGCGCCGCGTGCTGGTTGCGCTCGCTCTCGTGCACAAACCGCCGGTGATCGTCCTCGACGAGCCGACCGCCGGGGTGGACGTGGAGCTGCGGCAGGGGCTGTGGGATTTCATGCGCGTCTTGAATCGCGACGGCCATACCATCGTGCTCACCACACACTATCTCGAGGAGGCGGAGACGCTCTGCTCGCGCATCGCGATGATGAAGGAAGGGCGCATCGTGGCGCTGGACACGACCGCGAACCTGCTGCGCAGCGTGCCCGGCCGCAGCCTGCGGCTGCGCATCGAGCCGGACCGGCTGCCGACCGCGCTCGAGGCGATGCGCCCGGGGCGCGACGGGAAGGTGTGGATCGTCGAGCTGCATGACTTCGCGCAGGTCGGACCCATCATGGACGCGCTGCGCGGGGCGGGGATCGCGGTGCAGGACATGGAGGTCGCCGTGCCCGACCTGGAGGACGTTTTCGTGCGCATCATGAGCCGATAGGGGGCGGGCGCCGTGCGATCGGGCTTTCATACTCTGCTCTACAAGGAGCTGCTGCGATTCTGGAAGGTGAGCTTCCAGACCATCCTGGCCCCCGTGGTGACGGCGCTGCTCTATCTGCTCATCTTTTCGCACGTGCTGGAGGGCCGCGTGGAAGCGTTCCCCGGCGTGAGCTATACGGCCTTCCTGATTCCGGGGCTCGCGATGATGTCGATCCTGCAGAATGCCTTCGCGAACAGCTCCTCGAGCCTGATCCAGTCCAAGATCACGGGCAACATCCTCTTCGTGCTGCTGCCGCCGATCTCGCCGGGCGAGTTCTTCCTGGCGTACGTCGTCGCGGCGATCGTGCGCGGGCTCGCTGTCGGGGCCGGGATTTTCGTCGCGACCCTCTGGTTCGCCGAACTGCGGCTCGACCACCCGGTCTGGACGCTGGCCTTCGCGGTTTGCGGCAGCGCCGTGCTGGGCTGCCTCGGTGTGATTGCCGGGATCTGGGCGGAGAAGTTCGATCAGCTCGCATCGTTTCAGAGCTTTCTCATCATGCCGCTCACGTTCCTCTCCGGCGTGTTCTATTCGATCCACTCGCTGCCCGCGTTCTGGCAGGCGGTGTCGCACCTGAATCCGTTCTTCTACATGATCGACGGATTCCGCTACGGCTTCTTCGGTGCGTCCGACATCCCGCCGCATCTGAGTCTCGCGGTTGTCTTGGCGAGTCTCGCCGCCTTATCATTCCTGACCCTGCGCCTGCTCGCGCGCGGGTACAAGCTCCGCTACTAGTCTTCGCAAGGGCAATTCATGGTCACCCCCGACAGCATCAGACACAACATCGAGGACAAGCTTCCCTGCGAACTGGTCGAAGTGAGCGGCGACGGCCACCACTTCGAGGCCCTCGTCGTGAGCGCGGCGTTCCAGGGCAAGACGCCGGTGCAGCGCCATCAGCTCGTTTACGCCGCCCTGGGGGACCGCATGCGCGAGGAGATCCATGCGCTCTCCATGCGCACACTCACCCCGGAGCAATGGCAGGCCGGCCGCTGACGGTTTTCCCGTACTTCAGAACCTCGGATTTCTCTTGGACAAGCTCGTCATCGAGGGCGGCGTCGCCCTGCACGGAGAAGCGCGCATTTCCGGCGCGAAGAACGCGGCGCTGCCGATCCTGTGTGCGGCGCTCCTCACCCGCGAGCCGCTGACGCTCACCAACGTACCCCGGCTGAAGGACGTGGGGACCATGCTCGCGCTGCTCAGGCAGATGGGCGTGCGGGTGCGCGAAGAAGCGGACGCGCTCACCCTCGACGCACGCGAGATCGATAACGCCGTGGCGCCGTATGAGCTCGTGAAAACCATGCGCGCCTCGATCCTGGTGCTGGGGCCGCTTGCCGCCCGCACCGGCGAGGCTCAGGTGAGTCTGCCGGGCGGCTGCGCCATCGGTGCGCGGCCGGTGGACCAGCACATCAAGGGCTTGCAGGCGATGGGCGCCGAGATCGCGGTCGAGCACGGCTATGTGCACGCGTCGGCGCGCAGACTCAAGGGCGCGCGCCTCTTCACCGACATGGTGACCGTCACCGGCACCGAGAATCTGATGATGGCGGCGTGCCTCGCAGACGGCGACACGGTGATCGAAAACGCGGCGCGCGAGCCGGAGGTCGTGGATCTTGCCAATTGCCTGGCGGCGATGGGCGCGCAGATCTCGGGCGCGGGAACCGACGTGATCCGCATCCGCGGTGTGGCACGGCTGCACGGCGCCCGGCACCGGATCATGCCCGACCGCATCGAAACCGGCACCTATCTGTGCGCGGCGGCGGCCACCGGCGGCGAGGTGCGGCTCACGGGCGCGTCCGCCGGCTACCTCGACGCCGTGGTCGACAAGCTCATGGACGCGGGCTGCGAGATCACCTCCCAGAAGTCGCCCTCGTTCGAAGCCATCCAGCTCAAGGCCCCGCGCGAGCTCAAGTCGACCTCGATTCGCACCGCGCCGTACCCGGCGTTCCCGACCGACATGCAGGCCCAGTTCATGGCGCTCAACACGGTCGCGCACGGCACCGCCGTCATCCGCGAGACCATCTTCGAGAACCGCTTCATGCACGCCGTCGAGCTGCAGCGGCTGGGCGCCGACATTCGAATCGACGGCAACACGGCGGTGGTGCAGGGTGTTGCGCGGCTGCAGGGCGCCACGGTGATGGCGACCGATCTGCGCGCCTCGGCTGGGCTCGTGATCGCGGGGCTGGTGGCGGCGGGCGAGACCGCGGTCGACCGCATCTATCATCTCGATCGCGGATACGAGCGGCTGGAAGAGAAGCTCGCGGCACTCGGTGCGCGGGTGCGGCGCGTGCGGGATCGCAAGGATGCGCCCGTCGCAGCGCCCCGCGCCGCGCTACAGTAGAATGCGGGGGGTCAGGTCGATCCCATGAAGACCATCACGCTCGCCCTCTCGAAAGGGCGCATATTCGACGAAACCGCGCCGCTGCTCGACGCGATGGGAGTCTCGCCGAGCGAGGATCCGGAACGCTCGCGCAAGCTCATCCTCGGCACCACGCGTTCCGACCTGCGGCTGCTGATCGTGCGCGCCTCCGACGTGCCGACTTACGTCGAGCACGGCGCGGCCGACCTGGGCATCGCCGGCAAGGACGTGCTCTACGAGCACGGCGGTCAGGGCTTGTATCAGCCGCTGGATCTCGCCATCGGCGCGTGCCGGATGATGGTCGCGGTTCCGAACGGGTTCGACTACGAGTCGGCGGTGCGCCACGGCGCGCGGCTGCGCGTCGCCACCAAGTACGTCAACGCTGCGCGCGACCACTTTGCGCGCAAGGGCGTTCATGTCGACCTCATCAAGCTGTACGGCTCGATGGAGCTCGCCCCGCTCACCGGTCTTGCCGATGCCATCGTCGACCTGGTGGCGAGCGGCGGCACGCTGCGCGCCAACGACTTGCGGGCGGTGGAACTGATCGCTCCGATCTCCGCGCGACTGATCGTGAACCAGGCCGCCCTCAAGCTCCGCCGCGACCGCATCCAGCCCCTCATCGACGCCATGGCGCGGGCGGTCGGGATTCTTTCTTCGGAACAGCATGCCGACGCCGCGACGCCTCGCCTCCACGCAGCCGGACTTTGAGTCCCGGCTCGCGGCGCTGCTCGCCTTCGAATCTGCCCAGAACCCGCAGGTCGAGGCGGCGGTAGCCGATATCCTCGCCGACGTGATGCGCCGCGGTGATGCCGCGGTGCTCGACTACACCCGCCGTTTCGATCGGCTCGAGGCCGCTTCGATGCACGCGCTCGAGGTCTCGCCCGAGCACCTGCAGGGCGCGCTGGAACGCCTGCCCACGACGCAGCGTGATGCGCTGGAGCACGCGGCGGAGCGCATCCGTGCTTTCCACCGCCGCCAGTTGCAGGACTCCTGGAGCTACCGCGAGGCGGACGGCACGGAGCTCGGCCAGCGCGTGACGCCGCTCGATCGCGTCGGCCTCTACGTGCCCGGCGGGCGGGCCGCCTACCCGTCGTCGGTGCTCATGAACGCGATCCCGGCGAAGGTCGCCGGCGTCGCGGAAGTGATCATGGTGGTACCGACCCCCGGCGGCGAGCGCAACGAACTGGTGCTCGCGGCGGCGGCGCTGTGCGGCGTGGACCGCGTCTACACCATCGGCGGTGCGCAGGCGATCGGCGCGCTGGCGTACGGCACGCAGAGCGTGCCGCAGGTGGACAAGATCGTCGGTCCCGGCAATGCCTACGTCGCGGCCGCCAAGCGGCGCGTCTTCGGCGTCGTTGGCATCGACATGGTGGCGGGGCCCTCGGAGATCCTCGTCATCTGCGACGGCGACACGAATCCGGACTGGGTCGCCATGGATCTCTTCTCGCAGGCCGAGCACGACGAGCTCGCCCAGGCCATCCTGCTCTCACAGGATGCGGGATTCATCGACGCCGTCGCGGCGAGCTGCGACCGGCTGCTCCCCGAGCTGCCCCGCGCCGACATCATCCGGGCCTCCCTCGAAGACCGCGGCGCGCTCATCCACGTGCGCACGCTGGCCGAGGCGTGCGAGATCGCCAATCGCGTCGCCCCCGAGCATCTCGAGCTGTCGGTGGCCGATCCGGAGGCGCTGCTGCCCCTGATCCGCCACGCCGGTGCGATCTTCATCGGGCCGTTCACCTCCGAAGCCCTCGGCGATTACTGCGCCGGGCCGAACCATGTCCTGCCGACCGCGCGCACGGCGCGCTTCTCGAGCCCGCTGGGCGTGTACGATTTCCAGAAGCGCTCGAGCATCATCCGCGTCTCGGCAGCGGGCGCCGACGCGCTCGGGCGCATCGCCCGTGAGCTCGCGCGCGGGGAGGGGCTCGACGCGCACGCCCGCTCCGCCGCCTATCGCATCCACTAAAGACGCCCCACCACGACCGGCACCCCGAGCGCTCGTGCGCATGCCCTGTACCCCTGAGCAGCTGATCCGCGACGACATCCTCCGGCTCGCCCCGTACCACGTGCAGGAGAGCGCCGGGTGCGTGAAGCTGGACGCGATGGAGAACCCTTACCGCCTGCCGGCAGCGTTGCGCGAGTCCCTCGGCGCGATCGCCGCTGACGCATCCCTCAACCGCTACCCCGACCCGTCCGCCCGTGCTCTCAAGACGCGTCTGCGCGCGGTGATGGGCGTGCCGGACGGAATGGAGATCCTGCTCGGCAACGGCTCCGACGAACTGATCCAGATCGTGGCCATGGCGCTGGCGCGCCCCGGCGCCGTGGTGCTGGGCGTGGAGCCGTCGTTCGTGATGTATCGCATGATCGCCGCGTTCTGCGGCCTGCGCTACGAGTCGGTGGCGCTGCGCGAAGATTTCACCCTGGACATCGACGCCTGCCTCGACGCGATCGCCCGCCATCGGCCCGCGGTCACCTTCATCGCCTACCCGAACAACCCGACCGGCAATCTGTTTGACCGGGAGGGTCTATCGCGTATGATTGAAGCAAGTCCGGGGCTTACCGTCGTCGATGAAGCGTACTACGCGTTTGCCGGCGCGAGCTTTCTGCCGCGGCTCGCCGACCACCCCAACCTGCTGCTCATGCGCACGGTCTCGAAGCTCGGTCTGGCGGGTCTGCGTCTCGGACTCATCGCCGGCCGTCCCGAATGGCTCGCGGAGTTGGACAAGGTGCGCCTGCCCTACAACATCAACGTGCTGACGCAGCAACTGGCCGAGCGGGTCCTCGGCGAGCCGGAGGTGCTCGAAGCGCAGGCGGCGGCAATCTGCGCGCAGCGGAGCCGCCTCGCCGACGCTCTGGCGCGAGTGTCCGGCGTGCAGGTGTTTGCGTCCAGCGCGAACTTCATCCTGTTCCGGATCTCGCGCGCGAGCGCGGTGTTCTCAGCACTCAGGGCGCGCCGCGTGCTCGTGAAGAATCTCGACGGCGCGCACCCCTTGCTCGCGAACTGCCTGCGCGTCACGGTCGGCACGCCGGACGAGAACGAGCAGTTCCTGCAAGCCTTGAACGCAAGCCTCTGATTGCCGCCGTGCGCGCAGCCCAGGTGACCCGCAAGACCCTCGAGACCGAGATCGACGTCGCGCTCGATCTCGACGGCACCGGCCGCGCCACGCTCGCCACCGGTGTCCCCTTTCTCGATCACATGCTCGATCAGGTGGCGCGTCACGGCATGATCGATCTTGACGTCGCCGCGCGCGGCGATCTGCACGTCGACGCACATCACACGGTCGAGGACGTCGGAATCACGATCGGGCAGGCCCTGGCGAACGCGCTCGGCGATAAGCGGGGTGTGCGCCGCTACGGTCACGCCTACGTACCGCTGGACGAGGCGCTGTCGCGGGTCGTGGTCGATCTCTCGGGCCGGCCGGGCCTGGAGTTCCACGTGGCGTTCACGCGGCCTCGGGTCGGCGAGTTCGATGTCGATCTCGTCTACGAATTCTTTCAGGGTTTCGTGAACCACGCCCGCCTCACCGTGCACGTCGACAACCTGCGCGGCCGCAATGCGCATCATCAGGTGGAGACCGTCTTCAAGGCCTTCGGTCGCGCGCTGCGGATGGCGGTGGAAGCCGATCCCCGGGCAGGCGGGGTCGCGCCGTCGACCAAGGGTTCGCTCTAGTGCCCGAATCCATGGCACCGGATATCGCGATCGTCGACTACGGCATGGGCAATCTGCGCTCCGTGGAGAAGGCATGCACGCATGTCGCGCCGTCGGCGCGCGTGGTCGTGACCGCCGATCCGGCGAAGGTGCGCGCCGCCGGCCGGGTGGTCTTCCCGGGTCAGGGGGCGATGCCCGACTGCATGCGCGAACTGGACCGTCGGGGGCTGCGTCCCGCCGTGGTCGAGGCGGCCGCGACCAAGCCGTTTCTCGGCATCTGCATCGGACTGCAGATGCTCTTCGACTGGAGCGACGAGGGCGGGGTGGCGGGCCTCGGTATCCTGCCCGGCAAGGTCGTGCGCTTTCCCCAGGACGCGATGGTGGATGCAGCGGGGGCGCGCCTCAAGGTGCCGCACATGGGCTGGAATCGCGTGCGCCAGACAGCGGTGCATCCGCTCTGGAGCGGGATCGAGGAGGGCGCGCGCTTCTACTTCGTTCACAGCTATTTCGTGGAGCCAGCCGATGCGAGCCTGGTGGCGGGGTTGAGCGACTACCCGTTCCCCTTCACCTGCGCGGTAGCGCGGGATAATCTCTTCGCGCTGCAGTGCCACCCCGAGAAGAGTCAGGCGGCGGGGCTGCGCCTGCTCGCGAATTTCGCCGCCTGGCAGCCGGCGGCAGCACACAGCCGCGAGAGCACGGACGCCGCTGCCGGTTTCCGTTTACGGGCTTAAGCCAACTTTTCCGAGCCACCAAGCGATGCTCATCATCCCCGCCATCGATCTGAAGGACGGCCATTGCGTGCGGCTCAAGCAGGGCAATATGGAGGGCGCGACGGTGTTCTCCGACGACCCGGGCGCGATGGCGAAGCACTGGCTCGACTGCGGCGCACGGCGCCTGCACGTGGTCGATCTGAACGGGGCATTCGCCGGCAAGCCGCGCAACGAAGCCGCGATTCAGGCGATCGTGAAGGCAGCCGGCGACGAGCTCCCGGTCCAGCTCGGCGGCGGCATCCGCAGCCTGGAGGTGATCGAGCGCTACCTCGATGACGGCGTCACCTACATCATCATCGGCACGGCGGCGGTGAAGACGCCCGGTTTTCTACACGATGCCTGCTATGCCTTTCCCGGTCACATCATGGTCGGGCTCGACGCGCGCGACGGCAAGGTGGCGGTGGAGGGCTGGTCGAAGATGACCGGTCACGATGTGCTCGACCTCGCGAAGAAGTTCCAGGACTACGGCGTCGAGGCCATCATCCACACCGACATCGGCCGCGACGGCATGATGGGGGGCCTCAATGTCGACGCGACGGTGGCGCTGGCACGGGAGCTTTCGGTGCCGGTGATCGCGAGCGGCGGCATCTCGAGCCTGGAGGACGTGCGCAACCTGTGCGGCTACGAGATCGAGGGCATCGTCGGCGCCATCACCGGTCGCGCACTCTACGAAGGCAGTCTCGACCTCGGCGCGGCCCAGAAGCTCGCCGACGAGATTGCCGGCCCGCGTTAAGCCCGCGTCCGACACCGGGCTGTTCCACGATATGTCCCTCGCGAAGCGCATCATTCCCTGTCTGGACGTGACCGGCGGCCGCGTGGTGAAGGGCGTGAACTTCGTCGAATTGCGCGACGCGGGCGATCCGGTGGAAATCGCGCGCCGGTACGACGATCAGGGGGCCGACGAGCTCTGTTTCCTCGACATCACGGCGAGCTCGGACGAGCGCGATACCATCGTGCAGGTCATCGAGGCGGTGGCGGAACAGGTGTTCATCCCGCTTACGGTGGGCGGGGGCGTGCGCACCGTGGCCGACGTACGCAGGCTCCTGAACGCTGGCGCGGACAAGGTCAGCATCAATACGGCGGCGGTGCAGAATCCGGCGCTGGTCGAAGAGGCGGCAGGCCGCTTCGGTTCCCAGTGCATCGTCGTCGCGGTCGACGCCAAGCGATCGGGGGAGGACGGCGCGCGCTGGGAAGTCTTCACCCATGGCGGGCGGCGGGCGAGCGGCCTGGATGCCGTGGCATGGGGAAAGCGCATGCAGGCTGCCGGTGCCGGTGAGATACTGCTCACCAGCATGGACCGCGACGGCACCAAGGCCGGTTTCGATCTCGAGCTCACCCGTGCGTTCTCGGATGCGCTCGAGATTCCGATCATCGCGAGCGGCGGCGCGGGGAACCTCGATCACCTCGCCGATGCCATAACGATCGGCCGGGCCGATGCCGTGCTTGCCGCGAGCATCTTCCATTACGGCGAGTTCACGGTCGGTGAAGCCAAGCGGCGGCTCGCGGAGCGCGGCGTCGAGGTGCGGCAGTGACGGCGAGCTGGCTCGATCGGGTGCGCTGGAACGACGACGGACTGGTGCCGGTCGTGACCCAGGATGCGGGCAGCGGCCGGGTTCTCATGCACGCCTGGATGAACCGGGCGGCGCTGGCGGAGACGGTCGCGACGGGCGGCGCGGTGTACTGGTCGCGCTCACGCAGCAGACTCTGGCGCAAGGGGGAGGCGTCCGGGCACGTGCAGCAGGTGCGCGAGATCCGCCTCGATTGCGACCAGGATGCGTTGCTGCTGCGCGTCGACCAGATGGGCGGTGTGGCGTGTCATACGGGCCGCGAAAGTTGTTTCTTTACCAGGCTCGAACAGGAAAAGTGGGAGAAGGTTGATCCGGTGTTGAAGGACCCTCGGGAGATCTACGGGAAATGATCGATTCGGCAGTGCTGTTGCGCATCGGCGAGATACTGGAAGCGCGCAAGTGCGCCGCCGCGGAGTCCTCTTACGCGTCGGGACTCTTCCATAAGGGCGAGGACGCGATCTTGCGCAAGATGGCGGAGGAAGCGGTCGAGGTCATGCTCGCCTCGAAGAGCGGTGATAAACTGCATCTGGTGCGAGAGGTGGCGGATCTCTGGTTTCACACCCTCGTGCTGCTCTCCTTCCAGGGACTCGGCCCAAGCGACGTGCTCCATGAGCTGCGGCGACGCGAGGGAATCTCGGGGATCGACGAGAAGTCGGGCCGCAATCCGGCACCCTGATGCGCTGTAGTCCACCTGTCCAGCGAGTTTCCGTCAGCCATGGATAACTGCATTTTCTGCAAGATCGTGCGGGGTGAGATCCCCGGCAAGAAGATCTACCAGGACGACGACGTCATAGCCTTCCACGACATTCGTCCGCTTGCGCCGGTGCATTTCATGGTCGTCCCGACCCTGCACGTCGCCTCCCTCGCGGAGGTCACGGACGAGCATCGGGCGCTTCTGGGCAAGATCATGGTGGTGGCGTCGCGGCTCGCGAAAGAGCAGGGTTGCGGCGAGGGCTTCCGCACCATCGTCAACACCGGCCGGGTCGGCGGCCAGGAAGTGCACCATCTTCACCTGCACGTCATCGGCGGCACCGAGCCGCTCGGGCCAATGCTCGCCAGGCGCTGACAGGCGCCCGCCGAGCGAGGAGGACGACATGGGTTCATTCAGCATCTGGCACTGGCTTATCGTGCTGCTGGTGGTGCTGCTCATCTTCGGCACCAAGAAACTGCGCAACATCGGTCAGGACCTGGGCACCGCGGTGAAAGGCTTCAAGGACGGCATGAAGGACGACAACGCGGCGTCCAAGTCTGCGGACATGCCGCCCTTGACCGGCCAGACCATCGAAGGCGAAGTCAAGGACAGGACCCAGAACCGCGCCTGACCGTCGACTGCTGCATCGGCGCGCTGCATGTTCGATCTCGGGTTCTCGGAAATGCTGGTCATCGCACTGGTGGCGCTGGTCGTCATCGGGCCGGAGCGGCTGCCGAAGGTGGCGCGCACCATCGGCACCATGCTCGGGCGCATGCAGCGCTACGTGAACGACGTGAAAGCCGAAGTCGAGCGGGAGATGCGACTCGAGGAGCTGAAGAAGCTGCAGACCAGCGTGGAAGAGCAGGCGCGCTCGATCGAGCACAGCGTGAGAAGCGAAATGAACGAGACGGAACATGCGCTGCGGCAGATCGCCGACGACGCGCCAGCCGAGCCGCAAGCGCCTGCCCCGGGCGCTCCGGGGAGCGAGCCGCAATCCGCGCATCCAGACCAGCTGGAACTCGGTCTGGACGAACGGTCCGCGGCCCCGAAACAGGCCTGACTCTGCGACTGCCCTGTCCCGATGATGCGGCCTCCAAGCCGCACCGCAAGTCCTGATCCGCGATGAGCGAGCAGGAAACCTTCCTCTCCCACCTGATCGAGCTGCGCGACCGGATTCTGCGCGCACTGATCGCATTCGCCGTCGTGTTCGCCTGCCTGTTCCCGTTCGCACAGGACCTGTACACCCTGGTCGCGGGGCCGATGCTCGCGGCGCTGCCCAAGGGCAAGGAGATGCTCGCCACCGGCGTCGCATCGCCGTTCTTCATTCCGGTGAAGGTGACCATGATGTGCGCGCTCGTGGTCGCCCTGCCGTACATCCTCTACCAGGTCTGGGCGTTCGTGGCGCCGGGGCTCTATGTACACGAGAAGAAGCTGGTCGCGCCGCTCGTCGTATCGAGCACGGCGCTTTTCATGTGCGGCATGGCGTTCGCCTATTTCCTGGTCCTGCCGACGGTGTTCCGGTTTCTCGCTTCGTTCACGCCGGAGGGCGTGTCGTTCGCCCCGGACATCGCGCAGTATCTCGATTTCGTCCTGACGCTACTGGTCGCGTTCGGTCTCGCGTTCCAGGTGCCGGTTGCCGTCGTCGTGCTGGTACGGATCGGTGTGATATCCGTCGAGAAGCTGCGCGAGATCCGGCCCTACGTGATCGTCGGCGCGTTCGTCATCGGCGCGATCTTCACCCCGCCAGACGTAATCTCGCAGCTCATGCTGGCGATCCCGATGTGGCTGCTGTACGAGCTTGGCATCATCGTCGCGGGCGTGCTCGGCCGCCGCGCGGCAGAGCGGGAGTCGCTCGACGACGCCCCAGGGGCGGGCGGCAGCACGTAGTATCCAGGGCGGCGGGTGGCAGGCCCACCGGGGTTTCAGCTGTCGGCCTTCGGCCGAGTGGCGACGCGCACCCGCACTTGCACCGGATTCTGATTGCGCAGGATCGAGAGGGTGGCGGTGGAGCCGGGTTCGAGCGCCGCGACGAGGTTCAGCATGCCGGCGACGTCCGTCACCTGCTTACCCTCGACCTCCTTCAGGATGTCCCCCGGTTTGACGCCCGACTTTTCGGCCGGACCACCGCGCAGCACCCCGGCGATCAGCGCACCGCTCGCCGATTTGAGACCGAAGGAATCGGCCAGCTCCTGCGACAGGTCTTGCGCCTCCACCCCGATCCAGCCGCGGGTCACCGTGCCGTTGGACACGATCTGCTGCAGCACCTGTTTGGCGACGCTCTCGGGAATCGCGAAGCCGATGCCCTGTGAGCCCCCCGTCCGCGAGTAGATCGCGGTATTGATGCCGATCAGATTCCCGCTCGCGTCGATCAGCGCACCGCCGGAGTTGCCCGGGTTGATGGCGGCGTCGGTCTGGATGAAGTTCTCGAAGGTGTTGATCCCCAGGTGCGTGCGGCCGAGCGCGCTGACGATCCCCATGGTGACGGTCTGCCCGACGCCGAACGGATTGCCGATCGCGAGCACCACGTCTCCCACCCTCAGACCTTCCGCGGTGCCGAAGGCGATGCTCGGGACATCCTTGATCTCGGCCTTGAGCACGGCCAGGTCGGTTTCGGGGTCGGCACCAACCAGCCGCGCGGTGGCACGGCGTCCGTCGGCCAGGGCGATCTCGATCTCGTCCGCCTGCTCGACGACGTGGTGATTCGTGAGGATGTAACCGTCGGTGCTCACGATGACGCCCGACCCCAGGCTCGACTCCTTGCGCCGTTCGTTGGGCGACTGGTCACCGAAAAAGCGCCGAAAGAGCGGATCGTCCATGAACGGATGGGACTGCATCCGTGCATCCTTGCTGGTGAAGATGTTGACCACGGCGGGCGTCGCGCGTGCCACCGCGTCGTTGTAGGATGGCGCCTGCGCGCCCTCCACGCCGGTCGCGGGCGCTTCCCGGATGGTCACCACCTGGCTGCGGCCGCCACTGGGCCAGGACAAAAGCTCGGGCCGCAGCGTGGAGACCACGAAGAGAATGGCCAGGCTGATGGTGGCCGTTTGGGCAAAGATGAGCCAGAGCTTGCGCACGGTCGAGTGAATGATGGGTCGTTGATGCAAACGAGCGATTTGGTCGATTATACCGGACGGCTGCTGGAGGTTTCTCGCTTCCGGGACTATTGCCCGAACGGTTTGCAGGTCGAGGGCCGGGTTGAGACGCGCACGATCGCAACGGCCGTCACCGCATCGCTCGCGGTGCTCGAACGCGCCGTGGCGGCAGGCGTGGATACGCTGCTCGTGCACCACGGATACTTCTGGAAGAACGATCCGCTCGTGGTCACGGGTCCGCGCAAGGCGCGCCTAGCATTGCTGCTGCGCAACGAATTGAACCTCCTCGCCTATCACCTCCCGCTCGACGCGCATCCCGAGCTCGGTAACAACGCGGCGCTTGCCCGCCGCCTCGATCTGCGCCTCGATGGGTGGTTCGCAGACCAGGCGATCGCCGCGTGGGGTGCGCCGACGCAGCCGCTTACTCTGGGCGAGTTCGCACGCAAGGTGGGGGAGCGGCTGGCGCGCCCGCCGCTGGTCATCGGAGTGGAGCGCTCCCTGCGCCGCATCGCCTGGTGCACCGGGGGCGCACAGGATCTGCTCGCGGCGGCGGTCGATCTCGGTGTCGACGCGTATCTCACCGGCGAAGCGTCCGAGCGCACCGTTCACCTCGCGCGGGAGACCGGGGTCGCCTTCCTGGCGGCCGGTCACCATGCCACGGAGCGTTACGGGGTGCAGGCACTGGGCGCGCATCTCGCCGAGCGGTTCGGCCTCGAACACCTCATCCTGGACGAAGAAAACCCGGTCTGAGCGCTCGCGGTGCATTCGTGTTCTTCAGCCAGTTCGCGTTTTGCCGCGCTGCAATATTAGAGAAGTCTGTTTAATTAAAAATCAACCTCATGATTTCTTGATCGTTTTTCTTCAAGTGTGTTGGGTTGTGTTCAAAAAAAGTCTCATGAATGCGTGATTTTCGGCGTCCGGATCGGTTAGAATCCGGCCCACGAACGCTTTACGAAGAAGTCGCGAGGACCAAGCGCCATGGGCAATGAAGCGGTACTGGGAGGCCCTGCTTACCGGGGTCCCTCCGAGGTCAACAAGAGCAAGCGAAAATTCCTGATCGCGGCGACCTCGGCCGCCGGGGGCGTGATCGGCGCCGCGGTCGCGGTGCCGTTTCTGATCAGCATGGAACCGAGCGCGCGGGCGCGCGCAGCGGGCGCGCCGATCGAGGTGGACATCAGCCGGCTCGAGCCGGGTGCGATGCTCACGGTCGAATGGCGCGGCAAGCCGGTCTGGGTGCTCAACCGGACCAAGCCGATGCTCGAGAGCCTCTCCAAGGACACGGCCCAGCTCGCCGATCCCGACTCGAACGCCTCCATCCAGCCCGAATACGCCAAGAACCAGGACCGCTCGATCAAGCCCGAGTACCTGGTCGTCATCGGCATCTGCACGCACCTCGGCTGCTCGCCCATTCCTAGGTTCGAGCCCGGCGAAGCGAGCGGCCTCGGCGCCAACTGGCTGGGCGGCTTCCTCTGCCCCTGCCACGGCTCGCGCTTCGACCTCGCCGGTCGCGTCTTTGCCGGGCAGCCCGCTCCCACCAACCTCGAAATCCCGCCGTACTTCTACCTCAGCGACAGCCGTGTGCTGATCGGCGAAGACAAGAAAGGAGCCTGAGATGGCGAACGGCACCACCATGCCCGAGAAGGTGCTGCAGTGGGTCGACGACCGCTTCCCGCTGGTCGAAACCTGGAAGTATCATCTCTCGGAATACTACGCGCCGAAGAACTTCAACTTCTGGTACTACTTCGGCTCGCTTGCCATCCTGGTGCTGGTCATCCAGATCGCCACCGGTATCTTCCTCACCATGAACTACAAGCCGTCGGCGGAGCAGGCGTTCGCCTCGGTCGAGTACATCATGCGCGATGTGACGTGGGGATGGATGATCCGCTACATGCATTCCACCGGCGCATCGTTCTTCTTCATCGTCGTCTATCTGCACATGTTCCGCGCGCTGCTCTACGGCTCGTACCGCAAGCCGCGCGAGCTCATCTGGATCATCGGCTGCTTCATCTACCTCGCGCTCATGGCCGAAGCCTTCTTCGGTTACCTCCTGCCTTGGGGTCAGATGTCGTTCTGGGGCGCGCAGGTGATCGTGAACCTGTTCTCGTCGATTCCGCTGATCGGACCCGACATCGCCATCTGGATTCGCGGCGACTTCGTGGTCGGTGACGCCACGCTGAACCGCTTCTTCGCGTTCCACGTGATCGCCGTCCCGCTGGTGCTGCTGGGCCTCGTCTTCGTGCACTTGATCGCACTGCACGAGGTGGGGTCCAACAACCCGGACGGTATCGAAATCAAGAAAAACAAGGACCCGAAGACGGGCATCCCGCTGGACGGGATCCCGTTCCATCCCTACTACACGGTGAAGGATATCGTCGGGGTGGTGGTGTTCCTCGCGATCTTCAGCGCCGTAGCCTTCTTCGCGCCGGAGATGGGCGGCTACTTCCTCGAGTACAACAACTTTATCCCCGCCGATCCGCTGAAGACGCCACCCCATATTGCGCCGGTTTGGTACTTCACGCCGTTCTACGCGATGCTGCGCGCCGTGCCGGCCATGTTCGGATCGCAGTTCCCGGGGGTGGCCGTGATGGGCGCGGCGGTCGTCATCCTGTTCTTCCTGCCGTGGCTCGATCGCAGTCCGGTCAAGTCCATCCGCTACCGCGGCCCGATCTACAAGACGGCGGTCGCGCTCTTCGTCGTCGCGTTCGTGGTGCTCGGCTGGCTCGGCATCGAGGCGCCGACCCCGCTCTACACCTGGATGGCGCGAGTGCTGACCATCGTGTATTTCGCGTTCTTCCTGCTCATGCCCTGGTATACCAGGATCGATCCGGTGAAGCCCGAACCAAAGCGGGTGACAGGCTAGAAAATGAAAAAGATCATCGCCCTTCTTCTGTTCATCGCGTCGACTTCGGCCCTCGCTGCGAGCGAGGGCCCGAAGCTCGAATCCGCGCCCATCGATCCGCGGGACGCAGCTTCGCTGCAGCGCGGAGTCCGCCTCTTCGTGAACTACTGCCTCAATTGCCACAGCGCGGACTTCATGCGCTACCAGGGCCTCGAGGCGTTCGGCCTGAAGCCGGAAGAGATCAGGGACAACCTCATCTTCACGAACGCCAAGATCGGCGACCTGATGAAGATCTCGATGCGCGGTCAGGAAGCGAAGACGTGGTTCGGCGCCGCTCCCCCCGATCTGAGCGTGATCGCGCGCTCCCGCGGCGCCGACTGGCTGTACGGTTATCTGCGCACGTTCTATCGCGACGACTCGACGCTGACGGGCTGGAACAACCTCGTGTTTCCCAGCGTCGGCATGCCGCACGTCTTGTGGCAGTTGCAGGGCGAGCAGGTGGCGAAGGTCGAGGAAAAGACCGACGCAAGCGGCCACAAGGTCGAGCACAGGGAACTCGTGCCCGGACAGAAAGGGACCATGACGCCGGTGGAGTACGATCAGGCGGTCGCGGATCTCGTGAACTACCTCGTCTTCATGGGCGAGCCCACGCGTGCAAAGCGCGTGCAGGTGGGCATCATCTCGCTGTTCCTGCTCGCCGTGCTCTTCGTCTTCGCCTACTGGTTGAAGAAGGAATACTGGAAGGACATTCACTGAGGCGCAAACGTCCTTCGCAGGCGCACAGTCAATAAGATCGAGGCGCAAGCCCCATGATGACCCTTTACTCGGGGACCACGTGCCCCTTTAGCCAGCGCTGCCGCATCGTCCTCTTCGAGAAGGGGATGGACTTCCAGATCCACGATGTCGACATCTTCAACAAGCCAGAGGATCTCGCGCTGATGAACCCGTACAATCGGGTGCCGGTGCTGGTCGACCGCGACCTGATCCTGTACGAATCGAACATCATCAACGAATACATCGACGACCGCTTTCCGCATCCCCAGCTCATGCCCGCCGATCCGGTGATGCGCGCCCGCGCCCGGCTTTTCCTCTATCGTTTCGAGCAGGAGCTGTTCAGCCATATCGAGCCGGTCGAAAAGAGCTCGAAGAGCGCGGACAAGTCACGCGCCGCGATCCGCGACAACCTGGTGCAGATAGCCCCTGTTTTTGCGCGGCAGAAGTTCATGCTGGGCGAGGAGTTCTCGATGCTCGACGTGGCCATCGCGCCGCTGCTGTGGCGGCTGGATCACTACAACATCGTGCTGCCGAAGCAGGCGGCCCCGCTCATGAAGTACGCCGAACGCATCTTCACCCGCCCCGCGTTCATCGAGGCGCTGACGCCCTCCGAAAAGGTGATGCGCAAGTGAAAGAGCTGTCCACCAGGCCCTACATGATCCGCGCCATCTACGACTGGTGCGCGGACAGCGGCTTCACGCCTTACATCGTGGTCAAGGTGGACCGCTTCACCAAGGTGCCAATGGAGTACGTCAAGAACGGAGAGATCGTCCTCAATCTGAGCCCTGACGCGACCCACAAGCTCACCCTCGGCAACGACGTCATCCAGTTCTCGGCGCGCTTCGGCGGCGTGTCGCGCGAGATCTCCGTCCCGGTCGAGACGGTCGGCGGCATCTTCGCGAAGGAGACCGCACAGGGCATCTTCTTCGACACCCCCTCCAATACGATGGTCGACAAGCCGACCAAGTCCGAAGAAAAGGTGTCACCAGAAACGGCTTCGGACTCGACGCCGCCCGACACCGACGGCTCGTCGCCTCAGAACGGCGGCCGCCGCAGACTGCAGGTGGTGAAGTAGCGGGGCTTTGGTTTTTCCCTGCGCTTTCCCTTCCTCTTCCCTCATCCTCGTCGCAATCGCGACCATCCCGATATAATTCGGGTATGTGCCGCTTTAGCTCAGTGGTAGAGCAACCGCCTTGTAAGCGGTAGGTCGTCTGTTCAATCCAGACAAGCGGCACCAAACACGCCGCGATGTTTTCGGTAGAGCCTGCCGCAAGCGTGTTTCGCCGTTCGATGCCGGAGCTCCCTTAAGCGACATGCAACCCCAGACCCGCGCGAGTAACGCGGCTCCGCAGTCGACCAGGGCCGCAGCGCGGCCCGTGATCCTCGTCGTCGACGACGACCCCGAAGTGGTGCGTGCCGTCGCGCGCGATCTGCGCACGGCGTTCGGGGAGCATTATCAGATCGTCCGCGCGGATTCCGGCGCGGCAGCGCTCGAGGCGGCGCGCACGCTCAAGCTGCAGAACCGTCCCGTTGCGCTCTTCCTCGCGGACCAGCGCATGCCCGGCATGACTGGCGTCGAATTTCTGGAGCAGGTGCTGCCGATCTTCCCCGAGGCGAAGCGCGCGCTGCTCACGGCGTACGCCGACACCGACGCCGCGATCCAGGCAATCAACGCGGTGCATCTCGACTACTACCTGATGAAGCCGTGGCATCCGCCGGAGCTCAACCTCTATCCGGTGATCGACGAGCTGCTCAGCGACTGGCAGGCGAACTACGAGCCGCCGTTCGAGGGCCTGCGGCTGATCGACAGCCAGTGGTCGCCGGACGCGCACCAGCTGCGCGATTTTCTCGCGCGCAACCAGATCCCTTATCGCTGGCTCGATGCCGAGACGAGCAGTGAAGCGCATGACCTGATCGGCTGTCTGTCCGACGGTGAGCAGGCAGCGTGCGGTCGCACCGATACCAGCGCACTGCCGCTCGTGTTCCTGCCCGACGGCACCCGTCTCTCCCGTCCGACGCCTGCCGCACTCGCCGAGCGGCTCGGGCTCGCCACGCACTCGAGCACGCCGTTCTTCGACGTGATCATCGTCGGCGGCGGACCCGCCGGGCTCGCCGCGGCGGTGTACGCGACCTCGGAAGGGCTCTCGACCGCGATCCTGGAGAAGGACGCACCGGGTGGGCAGGCGGGGACCAGC
This sequence comes from Burkholderiales bacterium, assembly GCA_039807745.1. Taxonomy (GTDB): domain Bacteria; phylum Pseudomonadota; class Gammaproteobacteria; order Burkholderiales; family JAEUMW01; genus JAEUMW01. Next base: position 5,856 of record JBDHRV010000010.1, on the reverse strand, counting down.
TCGCGCATCGAGAACTATCTCGGGTTTCCGGCGGGTGTCTCCGGCGCTGAGCTCACGCGCCGGGCGCTGTCGCAGGCGAAGCGCTTCGGGGCGGAGGTGATCGTCACGCGCGAAGTGGAAGGGGTGCGCGTCGAGGGTCCGTACAAGTTCGTGCGGCTCTCGGACCGCAGCGAGCTTTCGTGCCACGCGCTCGTCATCGCGACCGGCGTCGCGTACCGTAGGCTCGACTGCGCGGGGATCGATGCTTTGACCGGTGCCGGGGTCTATTACGGCGCCGCGACGACGGAAGCCGCGGGTTGCGGCGAACAGGACGTGATCGTGGTCGGCGGTGGCAACTCCGCGGGACAGGGCGCCATGTTCCTCGCCCGCTATGCGCGCTCGGTCACGATCGTCATCCGCGGCTCGGGGCTGGAGGCGACGATGTCGCGCTACCTCATCGATCAGATCGAGAAGACGGACAACATCCGCCTGCGCCCGAGCACCGAGGTGAGCGCAGTCGCAGGCAACGGCCGGCTGCAGCAGGTGAGCCTGCGCAGCACCGACACCGGCATCGACGAAACGCTGCCGGCTGCCGCACTCTTCATCTACATCGGCGCCGAGCCGCATACGGATTGGTTGGACGGCGTGATCCAGCGCGATGCGCGCGGCTTCATCCGCACCGGAACGATGCTCGCGCGGGACGGCGGGCCCGCCTCCGGCTGGCCGCTCGCGCGCCCGCCCTTCCTGCTCGAGACCAGCGTGCCCGGCATCTTCGCCGCCGGCGACGTGCGCTGCGGGTCCGTGAAGCGGGTGGCCGCCGCCGTCGGTGAAGGTTCGATCGCCGTGCAGTTCATCCATCAGTACCTCGCCGACCGATGATCCCGCTCGATCGACTGCGCGCCATGCCGCTCTTCGCCGACTTGTCGGACGACTGCATGCGCTGGGTGTGCAGCCAGCTCACCGAAGTGAGGCTTGCGCCGGGCGACACGCTGGTCCGGGAAGGCGACCCGATCAGCAATTTCTTCATCCTCGTCGACGGCGAGATGAGCGTGTTCAAGCGCACCGATGGTGCCCCGCTGCCCGCCGGGCACCACCAGGGGCCGGCCTTCTTCGGCGAGATACCGCTGCTCGCTCAGACACATGTATTCGTGACGCTCCGCGCAGTCAGCCCATGCCGCCTCGGCCAGCTCGCCGAAGACGCGTTTCGCCGGCTGCTCGCGGAATCGCCCGAGTTCAGCAAGGTCATCTTTCGCGCCATGGCGGAGCGCGTCGCCGGCATGGAGTCGTTCCTGCGCCAGCGCGAGAAGATGGCTGCGCTCGGCAAGCTCGCCGCGGGCCTCGCACATGAGCTCAACAATCCCGCGGCGGCGATCGCGCGTGTGGTCGACCGGCTGCGGCATGTGCTGGATGCGCTGTACGAGGCCACCGACGCGCTGTACGACCAGGAGGGACTGCCGTCGACTGCTTGCGGCGTGCTGGAGGGCGTCCGCGAGCGGGCAGAGGCGTGGCTGCGCGAGCACACGACTGTCGACCCGCTGGTCGCCGCCGGGCATGAGGACGAGGTCGCGGACTGGCTCGGGGAGCGGGGCGTGGGTGAGAGCTGGCTGCTCGCCCCGGCGCTGGTGGCAGGCGGCATCGCGCCGTCGGATCTGGAGGCGCTCGCGCAGGATGTGGGGGAGGAGAATCTGGCCGCGGCGGTGCGCTGGGTGGCCGCGAGCGTCGAACTCGCCACGTTGCTCAACGAGGCCGGGCGCGGCTCGGCGCGCATCTCGGAACTCGTCCGTGCGCTCAAGTCGTACTCGTACGAGGGGCAGGCGCCGCTGCAGGAGGTCGATCTGCACGACGGCATCGAGGACACGCTCACCATCCTGCGCCACAAGTTGAAGCAGGGCATAAAGGTCGTGCGCGATTACGACCGCACGCTGCCGAAGGTCATGGTCTGCGGTAGCGAGCTCAACCAGGTCTGGACCAACTTGATCGACAACGCGGCCGACGCGCTCGGCGGGCAGGGCACCATCACCATCCGCACGCGGCGCAACGGCGAGTTCGCGGTGATCGAGGTCTGCGACGACGGCCCCGGCGTCCCGCCGGAGATCCAGCCACGCATTTTCGATCCCTTCTTCACGACGAAGCCGCTCGGGCAAGGCACCGGCCTCGGGCTCGACATCACGTACCGAACCGTCGTCAACCGCCATCGCGGTCATATCCGCCTCACGTCGAAGCCAGGCGATACGCGATTCGAGGTGATGCTGCCGCTCACGCGTCCTGCCTCGAGCGCCCCCGCCTGAGATGCGGTGTTCGTGAACCAACGACTGCAAGCCCTTACCTACGGCGCGCTTCTGTCCGTGCTGCTCGGCTGGGTGCTGCACATCGGCAAGGATGTTTTCGTGCCGGTGGCATTCGGCGTGATCGTGGTCTACATCGTCTCGGGTCTGGCGAACCTGCTGTCGCGGATTCCGCTCCTGGCGCCAGTGCTCACCACCCGGGTCCGGTACGTGTTGTCGGTGCTCGCCATCGCGGCGGCGCTCGCCGGCTTTGCCTCGCTCCTGATCGCGACCATCGGCCGTTTCGTCGAGAACGCCGCGCAGTATCAGGCGGTCGTCATGCGCCTTGCCCAGAACATCGGCGTGCGCTTCGGCGTCGAAACCGAGCCGACCTGGACCTCCGTGCGGGAGTACGTCGTGCAGCGGATCAGCGTCTCGCAGGTGGTCGGCTCGACGGCAGGCGTCATCCTGTCGATCGCCGCCAGCGTCGTGCTCGTGTTCCTGTACGCGGCGTTCCTGCTCATCGAGCAGAGCGTATTCGCCGGCAAGATCGATCGGCTCTCGAAGGACCAGGAGGGGGCGCTACGCATCCGCCGCATCCTCTCCAGCATCAACGCGCGCATCGGCCGCTATCTCGCGCTGAAGACCGTGCTCGGCATCGTCGTCGGCGCGTTGAGCCTGATCGTGATGAAGTGGATCGGTCTCGAATTCGCGGCGTTCCTGGCGCTCCTCATCGCGCTGCTCAACTACATTCCCTACATCGGCTCGGTGCTGAGCGTGGCGTTCCCGGTGATCGTGGCGATTGCGCAGTTCGGCGACGTCAACGTGGTACTGCTGACACTGGCCCTGCTCGCCGTGCTGCAGTTCGCCAACGGCAACCTGCTCGATCCCTACCTGATGGGCAACTCGCTCAACCTGAGTCCGTTCGTCATCGTGCTGAGCCTCGCGGTGTGGACGGCGCTGTGGGGCATACCCGGTGCGCTGCTGGCGGTGCCCTTTGCCGCCATCCTGGTGATCGTGTTCTCGGAGTCGGAGGCGACACGCCCGATCGCGATCCTGCTCTCGCGCGACGGGCGACTTTCGACGGATGACGACTGAGGGTCGCGCAGCGGGAACGGACTTGCGACAGGTGATGAGGTGGGCGCCCTACCGCGCCGGTTCGATGCGCAGGAGCGCCCCGTCCGACGCGTCGGTGAGCAGATAGAGATAACCATCCGGCCCGGCGCGTACGTCACGCACGCGACCGACCTTGTCGTGCAGCATGCGCTCTTCCCTTACGACCTTCTCGCCGTCGAGTTCGAGCCGCACGAGCATCTCGTCCTTCAGCGCGCCGACGAAGAGATTGCCTCGCCATTTCGGAAACGCATCACCTTCGTAGAACGCCATCCCCGAAGGTGCGATGGAAGGCACCCACTTCCAGACGGGCTGCGCCATCCCGGGCTTCGCGGTGCCTTCGCCGATCTTCGTGCCGATGACGTAGTTGACGCCGTAGGTGATGACCGGCCAGCCGTAGTTCGTGCCGGCGCGGATCACGTTCACTTCGTCGCCGCCCTGCGGACCGTGCTCGTGCGCCCAGAGCACGCCGGTTCGCGGATGCAGCGCCGCACCCTGGACGTTGCGGTTGCCGAGCGTGAAGATCTCGGGCCGGGCGCCCGGTGTGCCGCGGAACGGATTGTCGGCGGGTACGCCGCCGTCATCGGTGATGCGGACGATCTTGCCGGCGAGATCGCCCAGCTTCTGCGCGCGATCCTGATCGCCGCGGTCGCCAAGCGTGACGTAGAGCCGGCCCTGGCGATCGAACACGAGCCGCGAGCCGAAGTGCCGCCCGGTGCTCGATCGCGGTTCCTGGCGGAAGATCACCCGCACGTCTTCGAGGCGCGGCGCACCACCGGTTTCGACGAACCTGGCGCGCGCCACTTCGGTGCTGTAACCACCCGGCCCCTCCCCGGTGTAGGAGAGATAGAGCAGACGGTTCGCGCGAAAATTCGGATGCAGCGCCACGTCGAGCAGCCCGCCCTGACCGTGCTCGCCCACCGCCGGCACACCCGGCACGGCACGCGGGTCGAGCCCGCCGCCGGCGCTGACTATGCGCAGCCGCCCCGGACGCTCTGTCACGAGCATGCGGCCGTCGGGCAGGAACGCGAGGCCCCAGGGATGCTCGAGCCCTGGCGCGAGCGTGACGATCCGCACCCTTTCGAGCTCCGTCTGTACCACAGTCTGGGCGGCTGCCGGATGGGCCAAGATGACCCACGTCGCGAGGACGGCGAGCACGTTTGCAGCAATTCGATTCATCGGGCTTTCCCGGCTGGAAGACGTCACGCTGGGAACCGCCGCGTTCCGGGGAGTTCCCTTGCGGTTCGGGTCGCGGGTACACTTCGGCGCGCGTTCGGGCAGTCCGTAACGAGATCGACGCAATGGCCCACCATCTTCCTGCCAACGAGGAGCACGATGAATTTCCCGACCGTCCGCGTCTTGGCAAGCCTTGCCGCGAGCTGCCTGCTTGCCGCCTGCACCGCCATGTCCCCCGCCCCTGAGCAGCCCGCGTTGAACGGCACGGCGTGGGTACTCTCCACGCTGCCGGGGCAGTCGCTCGTCGCCGGGGTCGCGCCCACCCTGCGCTTCGAGGGCGGGCGTGTTTCCGGCACCGATGGCTGCAACCGCTACACCGCGCCCTACGCCGCCGCGGGGTCGACGCTCGAGGTCGGGTCCAAAGGCGCGTCGACGCAGATGGCCTGCCCGCCGCCAGTGATGACGCAAGCGACAGCGTTCATGAGCGCACTCACCCAAGCGCGTTCGTATCGCATCGCGGCCGGCAAGCTGGAACTGCTGGCGGCAGACAACTCCGTGCTTGCGACCTTCGCCGCGCAGTCACAGTCGCTTGCCGGCACGTCGTGGCACGTCACCGGCTATAACAACGGCAAACAGGCAGTGGTGAGCGTGTTGAACGGCACGAGCTTGACGATGTCGTTCGCGGGCGATGGCAAGCTGAGCGGTTCGGCTGGCTGCAATCGCTATACCGCCACGTACACGTCCGACGGACCGAAGCTCGCCATCGGACCCGCCGCCGCGACGCGCATGGCGTGCGCCCAGCCCGAGGGCGTGATGGAGCAGGAGCGGCAGTTTCTCAATGCGCTCGAGACTGTGGCCACCGCGCGCGTCGAAGGCGACCGTCTGGAACTGCGCACGGCAGGGGGGCAGTTGGCCGTCACGTTGACGAAAGCATCCGGAGGATAGAGCGCGATTCGTCGCGGCTCGACGTGATCCGTGGCGAGCTTCCGAGACGGGTGCTCGGCCTTGTCTTCGCATCGGCAATCGAGCACCGCGCCGAGCTCGCTGGGGGACTGGAGTCTATGGCAAGCGAAGCAGCTTCAAAGCTCTAGGGTTTTCAAGGCCCGATGCTCGGCCAGCGCTTCGGCCACCAACCGGTCGAGCTTTCGGCCTTCGCGTCAGCTTCGATCTGGGCGTCCCAAACGCGCGCATCGAATTCCGCGAACCAAGCTCGGAATTTTTTCAGTTCCTCTGGGGAGAGCTTCTGAACACGTTCTAGAGAACAGGGGACGCTATTCTACCTCTCCCGGCGCATTGGGTTTCTCGGCGGCTAACTAACGTTTGA